>NZ_JAACYW010000214.1 GCF_015356825.1 Catenulispora rubra
GGGGTTGGTGGGTCCGGGGTCGGTGTCGGTGTGGGATGTGCGGCGCGCTGGGGAGGCGTTGCGTTTTCTGAGTCGGGCTCGGCATGTGGGCAAGGTGGTGTTGTCGGTTCCGGGGCCGGTGACGTCGGGTTCGGTGGTGGTCTCTGGTGGCACCGGAGCGTTGGGCGGACTGGTGGCGCGGCGCCTGGTGCAGGTTCACGGGGTGCGCAGTCTGATCCTGGTCGGGCGTCAGGGCCCGGACGGGCCGGGGACGCCCGAGACCGTGCGCGATCTGGAAGCACTCGGAGCCACGGTCGCCGTCGAACAGAGCCTTTACACAGTCGTGCCGCGACTGCCGATCACCGGAGTCGTCCATGTAGGCGGTGAATCTCCGGTCGAGACAGGGGAGGTCGTCGGGCAGCTGGAGCGGCTGGCTGCGTCGAGTCCGGACATCGAGGCTTTCGCGATGCTCGGTTCTCTGGAGGACGCGTGCTACGAGGCGTTGATCCGCAAGCTTCGGGTGACGCGAGGGCTACCCGCCGTCCTGATCGCCCAGAGCGGTGCGACGCTGTCCGCGGAAGAGAATCTGGCGTCGTTCGACCGGCTGTGGCGCGGGCCGTGGCCGGTTGTGGTGCCGATGCGCTCAGACGTCAGTGCACCGCGTCAGCGCGTGGCTGTCGACACCAGAGCCGGTCGTGGTTGGGCGGAGAACCTGACGGAGCTCGATGCCGACGGCCGGCGGGCAGCCGTGATGGATCTGGTACGCACGCAGGTCGCCGCAGCCCTCGGGCACGGTTCGGGCGACCAGGTCGCGCTGGAGCGTCCGTTCAAGGACCTCGGTCTGGACTCGCTCACGGCGGTCGAGCTGCGCAACCGGCTCACCGGCGTCACCGGCGTCCGCCTGCCCGCCTCCCTCGTCTTCGACCACCCCAGCCCGCGCGCCCTGGCCACCCACCTGCTCACCCTCCTCACCCCGCCCGAGGCCGACCCCCTCGGCTCGCGCGACGGCCTGCTCACGGCGCTGGAGGGCATGGAACGGACGTTCGCAGTCCTCCCGGAAGGCGACGACCTGCGCGAAGCCGGGTTCCTGCGGTTGGAGCAGCTGGTGGACCGGTTGCGGACCGACGGGCGGCGCCAGGCCGTCGCGGCCGGTGGATTCGACATCGAATCAGCGTCCACGGCGGACATCCTCGCCTTCATCGACGGGGAGCTCGGCAAGAACAGCGTCTGAGACCGTGCACGGCTTATCAGGGAGTGGACATGCCCGAGGAAGCGAAGCTCGCCGAGTATCTCAAGTGGGTGACGGCCCGGCTGCTGGACGCGCGCCGCCGGATCGACCAGGGGGACCGCGAGCGCACGGAGCCCATCGCGATCGTCGGGATGGCCTGCCGCTATCCGGGCGGGGTCACCTCCCCCGAGGAGCTGTGGCGGCTGGTCGCCGAGGGACGGGACGCGATATCGGAGTTTCCCGACGACCGCGGTTGGGACCCGGACGGCCTCCATCACCCCGACCCCGGGCATCCGGGCACCTCGTACGTCGACGTCGGCGGATTCCTCTACGACGCCGGGGACTTCGACCCGGCGTTCTTCGGGATCAGTCCGCGTGAAGCGGTGGCGATGGATCCTCAGCACCGGCTGCTCCTGGAGATCGCCTGGGAGGCGCTGGAGCGGGCGGGCATCGATCCGGTCGGCCTGCGCGGCACCCGGACCGGTGTCTATACCGGCGTCGCGTACGCCGACTACATCATCCGGCTGCCGCGGGTGCCGGCCGAGTTCGAGGCCTTCATGGGCAGCGGGAGCACGAACAGCATGGCGTCCGGCCGGATCGCCTACACCTTCGGGCTCGAGGGCCCGGCGGTGTCGGTGGACACGGCCTGCTCCTCGTCGCTGGTCGCGCTGCACCTCGCCGCGCAGGCCCTGCGGGCCGGGGAGTGCGATCTGGCGCTGGCCGGCGGGGTGACGGTGATGACCAGCCCCGGCCTGTTCGTCGAGTTCAGCCGGCAGCGGGGGTTGTCGCCGGATGGCCGGTGCAAGGCGTTCGCCGCCGCCGCGGACGGCACCGGGTTCGGCGAGGGGGTGGGCCTGCTGGCGCTGGAACGGTTGTCAGACGCCGAGAAAGCCGGGCACCGGGTGCTCGCCGTCCTGCGCGGCAGCGCGGTCAACCAGGACGGGGCGAGCAACGGGCTCTACGCCCCGAACGGCCCGTCCCAGGAACGGGTCATCACCCAGGCCCTGGCCAACGCCCGCCTAGCCCCGGCGGACGTGGACGTCGTCGAGGGACACGGGACCGGCACGGTGCTCGGCGACCCGATCGAGGCCCAGGCGGTGCTCGCGACTTACGGCCGGCACCGGCCGGCCGCGAACCCGCTGTACCTGGGGTCCCTGAAGTCGAACATCGGCCACACCCAGGCCGCCGCCGGGGTCGGCGGGGTGATCAAGATGGTCATGGCGATGCGGGCCGGGGTGCTGCCGAAGACGTTGCACGTCGACGCGCCCAGCCCCCATGTGGAGTGGGACGCCGGTGCCGTCAGCCTGCTGACGGAGGCCAGGTCCTGGCCCGAGACCGGGCGTCCGCGCCGGGCCGCGGTCTCCGGCTTCGGCATGAGCGGGACCAACGCGCACGTGATTCTGGAGCAGGCCCCTGAGACGGTGGGGATGCCGGCCGGTCCGGAGCCCGCCGATGGCGAGATCCTTGAGGCGGGGGCGGGATCCGGGGCCGGTGTGGTGCCGTGGCTGCTCTCCGCGCGGACTCCGGAGGCGCTCAACGCTCAGGCCGCGCGGTTGCTCGAAGCGCTGACCGACTCCGACGTGCCCGCACCCGATCCGGCTGCGGTCGCACGGGCGTTGTTGGCGACGCGTTCGGTGTTTGCTCATCGCGCGGCGGTGTTGGGGCGGGATCGCAGGGAACTGTTGCGCGGGTTGAGTGTGTTGGCGCAGGGGGCGGGTGCGTCGGAGGTGATCCGGCATCATGCTCCGGTCGTCCAGTCCGGGCGTACCGCGTTCTTGTTCACCGGTCAGGGCAGTCAGCGCCTCGGGATGGGCTTGGGCTTGTATGCCGCCTTCCCTGTCTACGCCGAGACTTTCGACGAGGTCTGCGAACACCTCGATCCACACCTGGAACAGCCCCTGCGTACCGTGCTCAACGCCCAGCCGCATTCGGATCAGTCCGCACTCATCGATCAGACCGGGTATGCGCAGCCGGCGTTGTTCGCGCTACAAACTGCTCTGTATCGGTTGCTGGAATCGGCAGGTCTGACTCCGGACCTGCTGCTCGGTCACTCCTTGGGTGAGTTGACTGCTGCGCACGTGTCCGGGGTGTTGAGTCTGCCGGATGCCTGCGCGCTGGTCGCTGCCCGGGGACGTCTGATGCAGGCTGCCGAACCGGGCGGTGCCATGGTCTCCGTTCGTGCTGAGGCCGCTGATGTCCAGGAGAGTCTGGCAGGCTACGAAGACCGGGTGTCGATCGCGGCGATCAATGGGCCGCAGTCCACGGTCATCTCCGGGGACCCGGATGCGGTCAACGAGATCGCCACCGGCTGGCGGATCGACGGCGTGCGGACCAAGCGGTTGCGGACCAGTCACGCCTTCCATTCCCCGCATATGGATCCGATCCTGTCGGAGTTCCACGCCATTGCGGCTGAGATCTCCTACAACCGGGCGCAGATCCCCATCATCTCCAGTCGTACCGGCCTACTTGCCACCGACGAACAACTCGGCTCACCCCGGTATTGGACTGATCAGATCCGTGACACCGTCGACTTCCGTGGTGCCATGCGCGCCCTCGAGCAGGTCGGCGCCACCCGCTACATCGAATGCGGACCCGACGCTGTGCTGTGCGCCATGGCCGAGGACAACCTCGAAACAGCACCCGAATACGTCCTGCCCACCCTGCGTGCCGACCGCCCCGAGGCCCACACCCTCACCCAAACCCTCGCCCACGCCTGGACCACAGGCACCGACATCACATGGACGACTCTCCCTCGCATCAATCAGAACTCCGATCCGCTACCTGACCTGCCGACCTACTCCTTCCAGCACACCCGCTACTGGCTGGATGCGGGCAAACCAGCGTCCACACCGGACGACCGGAACAGCCACGACACGGGTTCGTCCGAAGCGGGCTTCTGGTCGGCGGTCGTGGACGGCGATTCCGAAGCGCTCGCCCTCGAACTCGATCTGGACCCCCAGCAGCGGGATCATCTGGAGGCTCTGCTCCCGGCGCTCACCCAGTGGCAGCGCCGCCAGCACCTGGTGCACCGCTTCGTGTGGAAGCGGCTTGCCGAGGGACACGGGACGCCTTCCATGAACGGTCACCGGTACTCCGTCGTCGTCGACGCCGCACACCAGGACGGGCGTGAGGCGCAGGCGATCGCCGACGCGTTGACCCGCCACGGCGCCGAGGCGCACATCGTGCCCGTGGCGCCCGAGGACGACCTGGCCGAGACGTTCGCCGACCCGGTCCCGCAGCCGGGATCGAGTCCGCTCGCACCGCTCACCGCGGCGATCGTGCTGCTCTCCGACGCCGGCGAAGCCGCGGCACCGCTCGCCCTGCGACTGGCGGCCGCCCACGCAGAGCATGCGAACGGCGCGAACGGCGCCCCGCTGTGGATCCTCACCCGGGGCGCGGTCGACGCGATCGAGCCGGATCCGGCCCCCGATCTGCATCAGGGCGCCGCGTGGGGAGTCGGGCGAACGGCGGTCGCCGGCTCCGGCCCGGCCTGCTTCCTTCTCGACCTGCCGCCCGAGGGCCTCGGCTCCACGACGCGCGACGCGGACCGATTCATGCGGCTGCTGGCCCGAGCCCCGGAACCCGTTCCGGCCGAACGCCAGTTGGCGCTGCGCGCGTCGGGAGTCTTCGGACTCCGCCTGCGTCGCGTCCTGACGCTCCCCGACGCCGCGCCGGCTCCGGACCGGGGACCGGCCCGACTGGCGGTGCTCGGGGAGGCCACCGCCCAGGTGGAGGCTGCGGTAGGCCGACTGCTGGACGAAGGGTATTGCGAACAGGGCGCAACGTTCGTATCGCCTGACGAGCTTGCGAGCCTCGACGCCCTTGATCCGGATCGTCCGATCAGCCTGCTCTACAGTCCGTGGCCGCGACAGCGCCCAAGTCAGGATCACGACGTTCCGGACCTCGACGACACGATCCGGCACGTCCGTGAAGCGATCGAGGCGGTGCGGGCGCTGCACGAGGCGACCCGCGAGCGCGACGTCGCCGACTTCCTCCTGCTCGGCTCGCTCGGCGCGGCTCTCGGGGATCCGGACGACGTGGTCTCGGCGGTGGTCGAGGCGCTGTTGGAGGGTCTGCACCAGACTCGGCGACGGGAGGGACGTCCCTGCACGCTGGTGGTGACCGGACCGGCCGGTCTCGGGCTGCGGACCGTCGCGCCCGCCTCCGTCGCCGGTCTGCTGCCCCGGCTGCTCGGCGACGCCCGGCTGCCCTGCGCGGTGTTCGACGCCGACTGGGACGTCCTCGCCGAGCGCGTGCATGACGGCGGCGAGTACGGAGCCTTGTTCGAGGAGCTGCCCGAGGTGCGGCGCAAGAAGCCGACCACACAGCGGACCGACGCGGCTTCGGGCGCCTGGCCGCCGTCCGAGCTGTTGCGAGATCTCGACGGATTGCCGGAGAACGAGCGTGTGGAGGCTGTCCTCGGCGCGGTGCGTACCGCGGCCGCCGAGGTGCTCGGTCACGACGTCCCGGAGGAGATCGACGCGGAATCGACGTTCCTGGAACTGGGATTCTCGTCCTTCACCGGTCTGCAACTGCGGGACATCCTGTGCACTGCCACCGGCCTGACCTTGCCGGCCGTCGTCATCTTCGACTACCCCTCGCCCGCCGGACTGGCCAGGTACCTGGTCGCCGAGCTGGCCGACGGGCGATCAGAGCGGTCGCCGCTTTAGCGGGCGTTCAGTGCCCGCGCCGACGATGGCGGAGTCCTGATAAAGCTCGCCGACTGAGAGGCCCTCGATGAGACATCTTCCCCTTCTCGGTGCCCGCCTTGCCGTGAGCACGGCCCTCGTGGTCGGCGTCAGCGGTGCCCTGGCCGGATCCAGCTTCGCGAAGGACGCCTCGTCCGGACAGGCGGATCCAACCGGGGCCAAGGCCGCCGGACACTCTTGTCAGCACCTGCTCCAGGGATGGACGGAGCTGACACTGAACTACAACAGCACCGGGACGCCTGTGCCCCCCGGCAACGAGGTGGGCGACGCGGTCATCTACAACGACGCGGTGTTCGACCAGAACGACAAGCAGGTCGGTCACGCCGTCGGCTACGTCTCGATCCAGCGGAAGGACCCCGCCGACGGCCACCTGATCAGCTACTACCACGCCACCGAGGACCTGCCCGACGGTCAGTTCAACGAGACCGGCACTGTCGACCGGACGGCGACGTGGCAGGGCGTGCCGGCGGTCTTCCGGATCGAGGGCACCACCGGTGCCTACGCGGGTAAGCACGGATATCTCACCTGGCGCCTGCTGCAGGTGCCCGTGACGATCAACACCCGGGCCAGCCTCGACCTCTGGCTGTGCGACTGATGCCCGCGCAGATCGGGCGGTTTCCGCAGCAGCGCCGGCACACCTTGTACTTCCTGGAGGAGATCCGCGGCGTTTCGCCCGTCTACCTCGACACCGAGGTGGACATGACCGCGGTCCGCGACCACCGGTCCGCTGCCAAGGCGGAGGGGCGCGCCTACTCCCACGTCGCCTACATCCTGCACGCCGCCGGCCGCGTTCTGCTCCGGCACCCGCAGGCCAACGCGGCCATCCGGGGCCGGGGCCGGCCCAAGGTCGCGCGCTATCCGGAGGTCAACGGGAAGGTCACCTTCGACAAGGCCCTGGACGGCCAGCGGATCGTGGTGGCGGCGGTCCTTCCGGGGCTGGACCGCGCGGAGCTGGACCAGATCCAGCAGGGTCTGGATCGTCTTCGCGACGTCGAGGTCGGCGACGCCCCGCAGCTCAAGGCGCTTCGGACCCTGCAACGCCTGCCCCCGCCGCTCGCCCGCCTGCTCTACCACAGGGCCACGCGTCCGCTGGCGGCGCGTCCGGCACGGCTCGGCACGTTCGCGGTGACCTCGCTCGGCCATCGTGCCGTGGACGGCTTCCAGTCCGTCGGCGGCACCACGATCACGCTCGGCGTGGGCCGGGTGGCGCCCCGTCCGGTCGTCCGCGACGGGGAGATCACGATCGCACCGGTGATGCGGCTGAACCTCGCCTTCGACCACCGGGTGATCGACGGTGCGCAGGCGGCGGATGTGCTGACCGAGATCAAGGAGGCGCTCGAGACGTTCCCGGCCGCCGATGCCGATGCTGATGCCGAGGCCGCCGACAGCCCCGCGCAGACGACGGAGAGCCGGGTATGAACGACATCGAAGAACTGAAGCAGTTCGTGGTGGCGCACGCGAAGGCCCAGCAGGTTCCCGAGGAGCGCTACCGTACGGTGCTCGACCGTATCCACGACGACGGCGACGGGGCGGACGGCTCCTGGGCGGGCGAGTGGATCCGGGCCGGTGCGGCGCTGGAGTCCGAGGGCGGCTTCCTCGAAGCGACGAGCTGCTACAACATGGGCCGTTTTCCCTTCGTCGACAACGCCGCCCGCCGCCGGTCGCTGGAAAGCTGTGTGAACTCCTTCGCGCGGTGGGCGGGGACGGTGCCCGGCGCGGAGCGCTTCGAGGTGAGTCCGCCCGGCGGCGGCACGGTCGGCTGTTGGGCCTCGGGGCTCACGGACCCGGCCCGGCCGCTGGTGATCATCCTGGGCGGGATCGTCAGCGTCAAGGAACAGTGGGGTCCCCTGCTGCCGCTGGCCGAACGTCTCGGCATGGCCATGGTCGTGACGGAGATGCCGGGCGTCGGCGAGAACTCGGTGGCGTACGGCCCGGAGAGCTGGCGGATGTTCCCGGCGATCCTGGAGGCGGTGCGGGGCCGCTGTGACACCGACCGCGTCTACGCCGCCGCGCTGAGCTTCAGCGGACATCTGGCGCTGCGCTGGGCGGCAGAGGATCCGCGGGTACGAGGCATCGTGACGATCGGCGCGCCGGTCAGCGAGTTCTTCACCGACCGGGACTGGTTCGGCGGACTCCCGCGCGTGACCGTGGACACGCTGGTCCATCTGATCGGGGCGCCGGCGGAGAAGCTGGTCGACACCTTCCTCGACCAGCAGTGGATGGTGGGTCCGCAGGCTCTGGGTCGGCTCGACATCCCCTTGTACTACACGGCGAGTCTTCGGGACGAGATCATCCCGCCAGGCGAAGTGGGGTTCCTGCGCGAGAACGCGCGCCGGCTCTCACTGACCGAGTATGACGACGTTCACGGATCGCCGGAGCATTCGGAGGAGATCAGGGGGTGGGTGTTCAACTCGCTCCTTGAGATGCGGTAGGCCCGCGACGGCCGGCGCGCCGCGGCGGTCGTCGGATCCGGCGTGCCGACCGCGGCCCGCCGGCCCGCCAGCCCGTCGGTCCGCCGGCTTGGCGCGCTCGGCGCCCGCGTCAGCTGTCCGAACCGGACTCGGACCGGTTCGTCCCGGTCAACGTCAGGAACACCTCGTCCAGACTCGGCAGCCGCAGCGCGAGTTCGCTGACCTCGATCCCGCGCGACTCGATCTGGAACGCCACCTGGCTGAAGGCCGTTCCCCCGTCCAGCGGCACGACCAGAGCGCCCCGGCTGTCCTGTTCCGGGCCGTGCCCGGTCAGCTCGGTCAGCAGCGTGGCGAGCTCCTCCTGCCGGTCCGGGACGGTCGGGCGGACCACCACCGTCTGCCCGCCGACCCGCCGCTTCAGCTCGCCCGGCGTGCCGTGCGCGATGACCTTGCCGTGGTCGATGACCGAGATCTCGTCGGCGAGCGCGTCGGCCTCCTCCAGGTACTGCGTCGTCAGCAGAACCGTGACACCGTCGGTGAGCAGGGCGCGGACGGATCGCCAGACCTCCTGGCGGGCCGCCGGGTCCAGGCCGGTCGTGGGCTCGTCGAGGTAGAGCACCGCGGGCCGGCCGACCAGGCTGGCCGCGAGGTCGAGGCGGCGGCGCATGCCGCCGGAGTAGCCGCCGGCCTTCCGGTCGGCGGCCTCGGCCAGTCCGAACCGCTCCAGCAGCTCGGTCGCGCGGGTCCGGGCGTCGGCGGCGTACAGGTCGAGGAGCCGGCCGATCAGCACCAGGTTCTCCCGGCCGGTCAGGTCCTCGTCGATCGAGGCGTACTGCCCGGTCACGCCGATGATCCGGCGGACCTCGGAGGCCTGCCGCACCGCGTCGAGGCCGTGGACGAAGACCCGGCCCTCGTCCGGGCGCAGCAAAGTGGCCAGGATGCGGACCAGTGTCGTCTTTCCGGCACCGTTGGGTCCCAGGACGCCCAGGGCGCTTCCGGGGCGGGCCGCCAGGTCCACTCCGGACAGGGCGCTCACCCGGCCGAAGCGCTTGACCAGGCCGACGGTCTCGAATGCGTGATTCATGGGGTCCACGCTCGCACGGGACGCTGTCAGATCGCTGTCGATCCGCTCGTACGCCCCGCCCGGCACCGCTATGGCCGATCCCCGGCGAGGTCAGTACATTGATTTTTCGAGTGGTGATCGAGCGGCCCGGGGGGGCTGCGGGTGCATCGGGGCGAACCGTGACGAAAGGACTTGTCACGGCGAGTCGTCGGTGACTGTCTCGAAGGGCGGCGGTACGACGGTGGTCGGAACGGGGTCCAGCCCGGGGGTGGAACCGCCTATGTGGGTGGGCATTCTCGGTCCGCTGGAAGTGGTGGTGGACGGTGAACAGGTCCCGATGGGCGGTGCCCGGCTGCGGGCGCTGATGATCCGGCTGGCCCTGGACGCCGGCCGGCCGGTCACGGTCGGTTCCCTGTCGGCGGCGCTGTGGCCGGAAGGCGGACCGCAGGAAGAGGCGCACGCCCTGCATTCTCTGGCGTCCCGGCTCCGGCAGGCCCTGGGACGGCACCCGGCTCTGCGCTCGTCGAGCGGGGCCTACAGCCTCGACCTGACCACCGAGGCCGTGGACGCGCTGCACTTCACGCAGCTGGCACAGGAGGGAAGGCGCGCGCTCGCCCAGGGCCGGGCCTCGGTCGCGCGCCAGCGCCTCGACGAAGCCCTGGGCCTGTGGCGCGGTGAGGCGCTGGCGGACGTGGCGGGGGCGCCGTTCGCCCAGGCCGTCGCGGCCCGGCTGGAGGAGGTCCGGCTCGGCGCCGTCGAGGACAAGTTCGAGGCACTGCTGGCCGGTTCGGCCCTGCCCGCCCATGCCGTGGCAGAGCTCGAAGAACTGGTCGCCGCACATCCGCTGCGGGAACGTTTACGGACGCTGCTGGTGCAGGTTCTCGACGCGGACGGCCGCCAGTCCGAGGCGCTGGCGGCGTTCGAACAGTACCGGCGGCTGCTGGCCGAGGAGCTCGGCACCGATCCGGGCCAACGGTTGCAAAGGGTGTATATGGAGGTGCTGCGCGGCACGTCCGACCCGGCCGCCGCCGAGCGGCCGCCGGCGGTGCGGATGCGGACGCCGGGCAACTTCCGCGTCCCGCTGAGCAGCTTCGTCGGCCGCACCGAGGACATAGCGGCAGTCGCCGACCGGCTCAAACGGTCCCGCCTGGTCACCCTGGTCGGGCCGGGCGGGGTCGGCAAGACCCGGCTGGCCGGCGAGCTGGTGGCCGGGTACGAGGGCTGCGTGCCCGGCGGCGTGTGGGTCGTCGAACTCGCCTCCGCGACCGAGCCGGAGGACGTCACCCGCCTGGTGGCCGACGCCCTGGGCCTGCGCGAGCCGAACCTGGCCGAGCGGGACCGCGACGCGGTCCTGGACCGGCTGGTCGAGTTCTTCAGCGGATCGCTCACAGTGCTTCTGCTCGACAACTGCGAACATCTCCTGGACACCGTGGCCCGTTGTGTCGACGAACTCCTGGGCCGCTGTCCGCTGTTGAAGGTGATGACGACGAGCCGCGAACCGCTCGGCGTCCCGGGCGAGGCCCAGTGCCCGGTGCTGCCGCTCGGCTGGCCCGAGCCGGGGGCGACCGTGGAGCAGGCCCGGGAGTCCCCGGCGATCCGGCTGCTCCTGGACCGGGCTTCGGAGGTCCGGCCGGACTTCGAGCTCGGCGCGGACAACGTCGCGGCGCTCGTGGAGGTCTGCCGCCGGCTGGACGGTCTGCCGCTGGCCATCGAACTGGCCGCGGCCCGGCTGCGCTCTTTGCCGCTGGAACAGCTGGTGTCCCGGTTGGACGACCGCTTCCGGCTGCTCACCGGGGGCAGCCGGACCGCGCTGCCGCGGCACCAGACCCTGCGGGCGGTCGTGGCCTGGAGCTGGAGCCTGCTTCGCGAGGACGAGCGGCGGCTCGCCGAGCGGCTGGCGGTCTTTCCCCGCGAGGTGACGCTCGCGGCGGCCGAGGGCGTGTGCGCGCAGGACGGCACGTCGCCGGAGACGGTGCTCGACGTCCTCGCGGCACTGGTGGACAAGTCGCTGCTACAGGTGGTCGACGGGCCGGAGGGCCGCTACCGGATGCTCGAGACGATCCGTGAGTACGCGCTCGAACGCCTGCTGGAGTCCGGCCGGCTCGAGCAGGCCAGGCGCTGCCACGTCGCCCACTTCCTCGGCCTGGCCGAGCAGGCCGCCCCGGCGCTTCGCGGCGACGGGCAGCTGCCGTGGCTCGCCCGGCTCGCCTGCCATCGCGAAGACCTCCTGTGCGCGCTGCAGTACGCGATCGACGTCGAGGACGCCGACACCGCGGTGCGCCTGGCCGCCGCGCTCGGGCTGTTGTGGACCATCCACGGCGATCACGCCGGGGCCGCGACCCGGCTGCTGCTCGCGCTCCGGGTTCCCGGTGGCGCCGGCACGCCGGCCAGGGCTGCGGCTGCGAGCCTGTGCCTGATCAACACCGTTCTGGCCGGCGGCATGACGCGGGCCAGCCTTCCCCTGCCGGAGTACCGCGTGCTGGCCCTCACCCGGCACGGCGCCGGCCAGCCGGCGGCCGACCTGCTCGAACCCTGTCTGGCGTTGGTGGCCGACGACGTCGAGTGGGGGATGGCCGCCATCGGGCGTCGGCTGCCGCACCCCGATCCGTGGGCCCAGGCGATGTTGCTCCTGGTCAGGGCGTTCCTTCAGGGCAACCACGGGGACATGCGGGGGACCCGGGTGACGCTGGAGGCCGCGGTGGAGGCCTTCGGGGCCGCGGGGGAGCGCTGGGGCTCGGCGATGTCGCTCACCGCGCTGGCGGAGGCCTGCTCGATCCTCGGCGAACCCGACCGGGTGGTGGTCGCGTTGGAGGAGTCGATCCGCCTGCTGCGCGAACTCGATCCGGACGACGCCGCGGTGCTCCAGCGGTCGGCCCTGGCCCTGGCGCGTACCCAGGAAGGGGACGTGGCCGGCGCGCGCGTGGAACTCGAGGCGATCGTCGGAGCCCGCCCCGGGAAGGCCTCGCCCCGCCACCTGATGTTCGCGCGGATCGCCCTGGGCAACCTGGGCCGCTACGAAGGGGACCTGGTCGAGGCCGAGAAGCAGTACGCCGCGGCGGCCGAGGACCTGGGGCGGGTGGCGAACGTCGGCCCGCTGTTCCACGCCACCCTGGGCGCGGCCCGGGGGCACTGGGCGGTCGCCGTCGGCGACTTCGGCGAGGCCGCGCGGCTGCTCGGCGAGGCGCTCACGCTCGCGGTGAACGTGCCGGACATGCCGGTGGTGGCGATGGTCGCCGTCGGCGTCGCCGGATTGCGAGCCGCTCTGGGCCGGCCCCGGTCAGCCGCCGAGGTGCTCGGCGCGGCGCACTCCCTGCGCGGTGCGGGCGACGATCGCAACCCGGACGTGGCCCGGCTGGCCGAAGAGCTGATCAAGCGGCTGAGGATAGCCGAATACGCGGCCGCCTACGCCGCCGGCCACGCCCGGGACCGGGCCGCCGCGCTGGCGTTCATCGAGGCGGAGCTGGCCAGCTGTCCGGGCCTGAGCCGCGCCGACTGACGCGCCCCGCCGGGCGATCGGCCGGAGAGCTGGCGGTGGGCTGGAGGTGGGCTGGAGGCTTGGTTGCTCGGAGGTCCGGCGATCGCCATGAGGCTGGAGATCGGCCGGGCAATCGGCCCGCGGTTGGCTGCCAGGCCTGGCGGTTGGCCGGCGGGCTGTGCCGGGCGCGCTGACAGCGGCGGATTCATTCCGCTCCACCGCATGTCAGCTGCTCCACTCCCGGGCCGGGTGAGCCGCCGCGCCGGATGTCAGCCGGCGCGGATGCCCGGCGGCGCTCAGCGCTTCAGCGAGACCCGCAGCTCCTCGAAGTAGCGCATCCCCACGCCGGGGTAGCGCTCGGGGGTCTCGGTGAAGGAGACCTCGCTGTAGCCCAGGAAGACGGTGCTCAGCAGCACCTCGATCTCGAGCTTGGCGAGCTGGGCGCCGGTGCAGAAGTGGATGCCGGAGGAGAAGGCCAGGTGGCCGTTGTTGGTCCGGCGCAGGTCCATCTCCTCGGGGTTCTCGAACCGCTCCGGGTCGTGGTTGGCCGCGCCCTGCAGGATGATCACCGCCTTGCCGGGCTCCAGGTCCGCCCCGGCGATGGTGACCGGCTCCAGCACGGTGCGCGCGTTGAGCTGCATCGGTCCGTCGAAGCGCAGCAGCTCGTCGGCGGCGGTGGGGATGACGGACGGATCGGCGCGCAGTTCCGCGAGCTTGTCCGGGTGCGTGACGATCGCGTGCAGCGCGTTGCCGAGCATGTCCGCGGTGGTCTTGTTGCCCGCCAGGAAGAACAGCAGCGCGGTCGACAGGACCTCGCCGTCGTCCAGGCCGTCGCCGTCCCGGGTGGCCACCAGCCGGCTCAGCATGTCGTCGGCCGGGTTCGCGTGCTTCTCCTTGAGCAGGCCGGTGAAGTAGTCGGCCAGGCTCGCGGCCGCGGCGACCCCGCGTCCGAGCTGCTCCTCGGTCGGTGTGGCCTGCACCAGCAGGGCCAGGTCGAGGATGTGCGGGGTGAGGGCGGCGCGGTCGGCCTCCGGCACGCCCAGCAGGTCGCAGATCACCCCGCTGGGCAGGGCCAGCGCGAACCCGCTGACGAAGTCGCCGCCGGGCTCGGCGGCCAGCTTCTCCAGCAGGCGCTCGGCCCGCTCGGTGACCGACGCGCGCAGGGCCTCGACGTGTCCTCCGGTGAAGCCGGCGTTCACGTGCCCCCGGATCCGGGTGTGGTCCGGCGGATTGATCATGATCATGCTGCGCTGCAGGTGTTCGAGCACCGCGTTCAGCTGTTCCGGGGACACCGGGGCGAACTTGAGCCGCATGAACTCGTCGCCCTTGCCCAGGGCGCGGTGCCGCAGCGCGTCGCTGCAGTCGGCGAAACGGGACAGCACGAGCGTGCCGTCGCTGGTCAGCAGGGCCGGCGCGGTCTCGCGCAGGCGCTGGTAGTTGGCGTACAGGTCGTCGCCCGAACTGACCATGATGCTGTAGAAGAGCTGCTCGGCTTCAGGGTCGGCATGGGCCGGCAGAGTGTCCTGACTGGGGCTGTTCAACACCGGTCTCCTTCAATCGGACGCACGGGCGGTCGCAAGGCTGGCGCCGGGTCCGTCCCGTACCGCGGATCGGCCGGGACGGCCTTGGGCACGGTCGGAAGTCAAACAGCCGGCGGGCCGCCCTGGCGTCGCCCAGATTGCGATTCGGCCCCGGCGCCGGTCCGGCGCCGGTCGCCGTGAGTCAGTAGGTGCGCCGCCGGTACACCAGGACCGAGACCGGCGCGAAGACCGCCACCAATGCGGCCGACCAGGCCAGGGAGCTGACGACCGCGTGCGCGACCGGGCCGCCCACCAGCAGCCCGCGGGCGGCGTCGACCACCTGGGTCACCGGGTTGCCGTTGACGAAGGCCTGCAGCCAGCCCGGCATGGTCTTGGCCGGCGCGACCATGTTGGTGCCGAAAGCCAGCGGGAACATGGTCAGCACCACCACGCTCTGCACCGCGCTGGTCTCCTTGATCAGCACGCCGGCCAGGACGAACGCCCAGCTGAGGCAGAAGCCGAAGAGCACCGTGAGCAGGCAGGCCGCGACGGCGTCCACGATCCCGCGGTGCGGCCGGAACCCCAGGACGAACCCGATCGCGAACAGGGCGGCGATCGAGAGCAGGTAGCGGATCGCGTCGCCCAGGATCGAGCCGAGCAGCGGGGCCGACCGGCCGATGGGCAGGCTGCGGAACCGGTCGAACACGCCCTTCTTGATGTCGATGTTCAGGTTGACCCCGGTGGCCATCATCCCGCTCAGGATCGTGGTCATCACGAGCATCCCCGGGAAGATGTACTGCAGGTAGGCGTGCGTCGACCCGGCGACGGCCCCTCCGAAGAGGTAGACGAAGAGCAGGAGGAAGATCACCGGCAGCAGCACGGCGTCGCCGAGCACGCCGGGGTTGCGGCGGGTCTTGGTCAGGCTGCGCCCCGCGAGCAGCAAGCTGTGCCTGAGCAGCCCGAACCGGCGCCGGCGCGGTGGCCCGGCCCCGGCGCTCGTGTGGGTGGCAGGCGTCGTCTTCTGCGACGTCATCGGGTTCCTCCCAGATTTCGGTGTCTCACGACCCGGCCGCCGGTTTCGTCGAGTACGGCCTGGATCGGGTTTGACCGGGCCCTCTGCTTCGACCGAGGGGGTCATGTCGGCAGTGTTTCCGAGCACGCTCGCAAACGGCGCGCAAAATACTGGCACGCCGCCTCCGCCCGATCCGTCCGCCGGTCCGGGCAGACCACCTCATCGCGGCGAGGGGCAGAACTCCGACAGGTCGGTGGCGATGTCGCGCAGGATCGGCGCGGGATCCTCGTGGAGGTAGAAGTGACTTCCCTCGTAGACCCGCACCCGGCAGCCGACCTTGGAGTGTTCGGCCCAGGCCCCCAGATCCCCGGTCGGGACGAACCGGTCGCCGGCGCCGCCGAAGACCGAGATCGGGATGTCCAGCGGCGGAGCCGGCAGGCACCGGTAGGTCTCCGCGACCTCGAGGTCCGCGCGCAGCACCCGCAGCAGGTTGGACATGACGTCCTGGTCCTGAAGGACCTCCTCCGGGGTGCCGCCCATCTCCCGCAGCCGTTCGCACAGTCTCCGGTCCGACGCGTCGTGGATCGGGGCGAGCCGGGGGACCAGGTGCGGCCCGGGCCGGCCGGACACCAGCAGCCGCACCGGCTGCGCGAGATCGAGCCGGGCGAGCTCCCGGCAGGTCTCGAACGCCAGCAGGGCTCCCAGACTGTGACCGAAGACGGCGTAGGGCAGATCCGTGCCGGCCGCGAGGGTCCTGGTCAGCGCCGGCACCAGCTGGTCGATCCGCCGTGCCGGGGCCTGCCGGTGCCGGGTCTCCCGGCCGGGCAGGCGGATCGAGACGACCTCGACGTCCGGCCCCAGGTGCCGCGCCCACAGCCGGTACGTCACCGCGCCGCCGCCGGCGTGCGGCAGGCAGAACAACCGGAGCCGGGGCGGGTCCGAGGCCGGCCAGCGAACGGCGTCCACGGCCGCAGGCATTCGCCGGGGTTCGGCGTCGGTAGTGATCAGAGCATCCATTCGGCGACTCTCTCCGCGATCGGCGATCTCCAGCGTGGCGTCCGGGCGCATGTGGAGTCGTCGCGCATATTGCTGCCTTCCGGGGTGGAGCCGAGTGCGATCTGACAGAAGTCAGTCCACTGATATCTGAAGCCTGATATAGAGGGCTTCGGCAGCCGTGCCCTGACAACACCACGTCAACGGCCCCTGCGCGCCGACGGTCCGGCCTGGCGGGCGACCCCTATCGCGGCGCTCTGTTGAGCTGACAGCTGTGCCGGTGAGACGCGACAGCGTTTTGTGTGTCGTTTGCGAGGGGCCTGGGACAGACTCCGATTCTGGTCGTGTGTTCGAAGTCGCGGGGCCGCCCTCACGGGGGAACGACATGGACACCGACCCATCGGGCTGACCTTGCGTCGCCGGTTCACGGGGAGAGTGGGTTTCGACATGGCATTGCGGAGAGCGTCGGACGCGGGGTGGGGCCCCGGAGTCCGCCCGCGGAGGTCACGGCGGTTCAGGGCGTCGATTCTCTGAGGCGCCCTTCGGTGAACCCCGCCTCGACGTGCCGGAAGGTGTCCGGACTCTGTCGTTCCCAGCGGGGTGCGGAGTTTCACGGCAGTAGTGCGCGGACCTGTCACGCCACAGGCGGTCCGCGGTAGCGGTGATCGCCGGTGATCGGCGATCGCCGGCAGCGCCGGTCCGGCGGCAGCCCGGGCCCATCGAACGGCGGGCCGCCCGGCAGCGCCCGTCCTCGTGCACGCCGGAGGTGGCATCACCAGGAATCCGCGTTCTCGACCAGTCATCGTTCGCTGACTCACCCCCCACTTCTGGAGATCGGCATGGAACAGTTGATCCGGCAGGCCGTCGACCTGATGCGGGCGCGCTACTTCGATCCACTCACCCTCGACGACATGGCAGACGCGGCGATCATGAGCAAGTTCCACTTCATCCGGATGTTCCGGGTGGTGGTGGGCGTGACGCCGTGCAGATATCTCAGCGCCCTGAGGATCCAGCACGCGAAGCGCCTGCTGCGCAGCACGACGATGAACGTCTCGGAGATCTCCGCCGAGGTCGGGTACAGCAGCACGGGGAGCTTCACCCGGCGGTTCACCGCATCCGTGGGCTGCTCGCCGATCCAGTACCGGAACCACGCGCTCGTCGAGCAGCGGCGGGTCGTCCCGGCCCACCCCGGCGGCGGCGCCGTCACCGGGACGTTGCACGCACCGGACCAGGCCGCCCCGGCGCTGTACGTCGGCGTGTTCGAGAGCCCGATCCTGGAATGCCCGCCCGTGGCGCACGCCGTCCTCGAACGGCCCGGCGCGTTCCGCCTCGACCGGGTCCCGGCCGGCGCCTGGTACCTCCATGCCATCGGCAGCGTGGCACCGGGCGGGGACGGTGCCCGGCGTGCTCGACGGCTGCTCGTGGACAGCCGCGGACCCGTCGAGGTGGCTTCGGGCGGGAAGGTGGAGGTGGACCTCACCGTGGAGCCGCACCGGTGGACCGATCCACCGATGCTGTTCGCCCTGCCCCAGCTGGAGGCCGCCGAGGACGTACTGGCGCGCGCTGCCTGACGCCCGCTTGACGCCGGGTCCGACACCCGGTCCGACGCCGGACACGACGGTCCCTCCCTGACCGGGACCGCCGTGTCCGGCCACTGGCACGGTGTGCCGGGACCCGACGCCGCCGAACGGTTCGCCGCCCGGGCGGCATCTGCGACGACGCCCGTCCCGGCGCAGCCGTACAGAACGATTCCAGGAATCCTCCAGACCCACCCTTCCAGACTGTCTGGGTCCCCTGAACGCCGTCATGCCCACAACCGGGCCCTCCTCGACGGGATCCGCGCTTTCGTCGAGCGCCTCCACAGCCCATCGAATACCAGGAGTTCCGACTCGACGACCTCGTTGCCGAGGCGTCCGGCGTCCCCGCGTCCGCCTGAGCCGGCTGTCAGCCCGGCCGAGAAGCCCGCCCCATTGTCAGCGAGAGCGGAGATACCTTGAAATGACGAGCCATCAGATCCAGCTGCTGTTCGTGGACCTCGCGCTGATCCTCTTCCTGGGCCGGGCCCTGGGCCTGCTCGGTGTGCGGTTCGGCCAGCCACCCGTCGTCGGCGAGATCATCGCGGGCATCCTGCTCGGGCCGACGCTGTTCCACGGGGCCGTGGCCACCCGGTTGTTCCCCTCGGATGTCCGCCCTCTGCTCACGGCCATGGCGAACCTCGGCGTGGCGGTGTTCATGTTCGGCGTCGGTCTGGAGCTCGATGGCAGCGCTCTGCGCGGTCGCGGACCCGGCGTGATCCGCTCGGCGGCCGGATCCATGCTGGTCCCCTTCGGGCTCGGCCTCGCCGCCGCCTTCTACATCCTGCACGGGCACCGGGAGAAGAACTTCGCGGGGTCGGTGGTGTTCGTCGGCCTGGCCCTGTCCATCACGGCCTTCCCGGTGCTGGCCAGGATCCTCACCGACCGCGGCCTGTCCAGCACGCCGCTGGGCGGGATGGCGATCGCCACCGCCGCGATCGTCGACATCGCGGCCTGGGTCGGGCTGGCCCTCGTCCAGGCCCTGGCGGTCGGGTCCGGCGACGCCTGGCGGGTCGCGCTGATGGTGCCGTTCGTCCTGGCGATGCCGCTGATCGTCCGGCCCGGACTGCACCGCTTGCACGGGATCGTCGTGGACCATCCGGAGCGGCGTGCGCAGGCCGCGTTCGTCGTCGTGGTGATCGGCACCCTGCTGTCCGGTGCCGCGACCGAGGCGATGGGGATGCACTTCATCTTCGGCGCGTTCCTGTTCGGTGCCGCCTTGCCCCGGCAGGGTACTGAGGAGACACGGGAACGGATGCGGGAGAGTGCCACGCAGCTCACCACCGTGCTGCTGCCGGTGTATTTCGTCGTCGCCGGGCTCAACGTGAACCTCGGCAAGCTGAGCGTCGGCGACCTGGCCCGGCTCGGTGTGATCATGGCGGTGGCGGTGATCGGGAAGTTCGGCGGCACGTATCTCGGCGCCCGCTACCGCGGCCTGCCGCCGCGTGCGGCCTCGGGCCTGGCCGTGCTGATGAACACGCGCGGGCTCACCGAGCTGATCGTCCTGGGCGTCGGCCTGCAACTCGGCCTGCTCGACGGGAAGCTGTACTCCCTCATGGTCGCCATGGCTGTGATCACCACTGTGATGACCGGACCGCTCCTGACCCGCGTCTACCGCCGGCCGGTGATCACCCCGGAGCTGGAGCCCCGCTCCAGCCGTCGCGCGCAGCGGCAGGAGCTGAAGCCGGCGCGGCCGTAGAGAAATCGCGCTCCCCTGAGCGAGAGTCTTGCGGGAGAGGCGGCGGGCGTCGCCTCCACAATTGCCGAACCGCCCGAAACAACCGGACCTGAACGGTCCCTCGATTTCCCTCCTGAATTGCTGGCTTCGGGCTCGGGGATCACGAAACGGGCCCCGGGCACCCGTTGTGACCTGGTGCGGCCGTCCACCGAGCACCGTTGATGGCGGACGGCCGGCGCCGGCGAGGTCCGCCGCGCCTACCGCGCCACTGCGCTACTGCGCCGCGGCGTGGTTGCGGTGGTTGCGCACCACCTCGTCGATGAT
>NZ_JAACYW010000215.1 GCF_015356825.1 Catenulispora rubra
GAGCCGCGTCGCGCCGTCCGCCTGCTCGGCAGCCTGGTCGATCAGCTCCACCTGCTCGCGCGCGTGCGCCCCGGCCGCCGCGATCGCCAGCTCCGTCTTGCCACCCGGGAAGTGGAAGTACACCGAACCGCGCGGCGCGCCGCTGAGCTTGAGCACGTCGGAGAACGCCGTCGCGTTGTAGCCGCGCTCGCGCATGAGCTGCTTGGCGGCCTGGACCATCTTCTGCCTCGCGTCGGACCGCTGTCCCATCGCCGTGCCGTCCCGTCGCAATCCAAGGTATGCCGACCTACATAGTAGCCCCAAGTCCGGCTCTCCGCAGCGCGCGATATCCAGGCTCACACGATCGGGACACCGACATAGTTCTGCGCGAGTTCCGCCGACGCGTGCGGCGACGCCGCGATCCGAGCGAGCTGCGACAGTTGCAGCCGGGTGTCGAAGGCGGACTGGGCCGGGTCTGCGTGCAGGGTCGTGGTCATGAAGTGAGAGAAGTGCTCGGCGCGCCAGACTCGCTCCAGACAGGTGTCGGAGTACGCGTCGAGCAGATCCGTGGAGCCGGTCTGGCGCAGCTGTGTGAAGGCGCGGGCCAGGACGATGACGTCGGCGGCCGCGAGGTTCAGGCCCTTGGCGCCGGTCGGGGGGACGATGTGGGCCGCGTCGCCGGCCAGCAGGATCCGGTCGTGGCGCATCGGCTCGGTGACGTGGCTGCGCATCGGCAGCACGGACTTGGCGGTGATCGGGCCGCGGGCCAGCCGCCAGCCGGGGTCGCCGCGCAGCGCGAACCTCCGGTCGAGTTCGTCCCAGATCCGGTCGTCGGGCCAGTCGGCCGGGTCGGTGCCGTTGGGGACCTGGAGATACAGGCGGCTGACGGTCGCCGAGCGCATCGAAGCCAGCGCGAAACCGCGGTCGGAGTGCGCGTAGATCAGCTCGTCGTAGACCGGCGGCGCGTCGGCGAGGATCCCGAGCCAGGAGTATGGGTACTCGCGCTCGTAGGTACGTCGCAGGCCCTCCGGGATGGCGTTCTTGACGACGCCGTGGAAGCCGTCGCAGCCGACGACCCAGTCGCACGTGAGGACCTGCTCGCGGCCGTGGTGGCGGTAGCGCACGCTCAGAGGCGCGCCGTCGGGCTGGTCGACGGCCAGGACCTCGGCTTCGAACACCAGCGGCCCGCCCTCGGCGAGTTGCAGCGCTATCAGGTCTTTGACCATCTCGGTCTGCGCGTACACCATGACGTTGCGGCCGTCGGCCAGGCCGGGGAAGTCGATGCGATAGGACCGGCCGTCGAAGCGGAGTTCGATGCCGTGGTGCACGATGCCCTCGCGGTCCATGCGCTCCCCCGCCCCGGATGAGCGCAAGGCGTCGACGGTGACCTGTTCTAGGATCCCGGCACGCTGCCGCTGCTCGACGTACTCGCGATCGCGTGCCTCCAGGACCATGGAGTCGATGCCCGCCCGATGCAGCAGCCGCGCGAGGAGCAGGCCAGCAGGACCGGCGCCGACGATACCGACGGTGGTGTGCATCAGTGGCCGTCCTTGTCGTCGTCTTCGGAGTAAAGCACCTTGTTCGCGACGGCGAACGCCGCGTTGGCCGCCGGCACGCCGCAGTAGACCGCGATCTGCAACAGCACCTCTCCGATCTCTTCAGCGCTGAGGCCGTTGCGGACGGCCGCCCGGACATGCATCGCCAGCTCGGCATGATGGCCGCCGGCGACCAAGGCGGTGAGCGTGATGCAGCTGCGGGTGCGGCGGTCCAGGCCGGGACGCGTCCAGATCTCGCCCCAGGCGTAGCGCGTGATGAAGTCCTGGAAGTCGGCGGTGAGGGCGGTGGTGCCGGCGACGGCTCGATCGACGTGGGCGTCGCCGAGAACGGCACGGCGGACGGCCATACCCGCGGCGTGTCTTGCAGCGTCGGCGGACTGCGGCCTGCCGAAATGGCTAAGCAGTGCATCAAGTACTGCCCCCGGCTGCTCGACCGGCGCGAGGTGCGCGGCACCGGGGATCTCGACCAGGCCCGCACCGTGGATGCCGTCGACAAGCTCCCTCGCGTGCGACGGCGGCGTCGCAATGTCCTGCCGCCCCGCGATGACAAGCGTCGGCGCGCTGATACGGTCCAACTCCGCACGAAGGTCGTACCCGGCGAGCGCGTCACAGCATGCTGCGTAACCCTCCGGATCGGCAGCACGCTGGTCACCGACCAGCGCCGCGATCGTCTCGGCGTCGGCAAAGGCCGGAGCGAACCAGCGACCGGCCGCCGAGGCCGCAAGCGCCCCGGTCCCAGCGCCACGCACCTGCGCCGCCCGGTCCCGCCACCCCTGCGGATCGCCGAACCGCGCGGACGAGCAGATCAGCGTGAGGGAGTCGATCCGCTCAGGATGGCTGACGGCAAGCTCAGCGCCGACAGCCCCGCCGATCGAAATGCCCGCATAGCCGAAGCGCGCCAGCCCCAGCCGGTCGGCCACGGCCAGAACCAGGTCGGCCAGATCGGCAACGGTGGCCCCGGCGCCGACCAGATCAGCCGCCGAGCCGCCGTGCCCCGGAAGATCCCAGCGAACCACCCGGTAGTACCGAGCCAGAGCACTGACTTGCGCATCCCACACAGCCAGTGACGTGCCGAGGGACGGCCCCAGCAGCAACGACGGCGCGTCCTCCGGACCGTCAACAACGAAGTGCAGCAGAGGGCTCATCGGCCGCTCCCATCCGAGAACGTCGGCAGAGTTCGTTCCAAGGCGCGATCGACCAACGCCGACGCCGCGCCAAGGTAGTCGACCGGATCAGCGAGCCGACGCAGCTGATCCCGACTGATCCGACCCTGGAGTCCGGGCACTTCCGCCAGGACCTCCTCAAGGCTCCGACCATCGCGAACAGCCTGATGAGCGGCCTCGGTGAGCATCGTCCTGGCCGGTTCGCGGCCGATGAGATCGCCCAACTCCGCAGCGAGGCGTTCGCTGACCACCAGCCCTCGCGTCAGCTGCAAGTTCTGAAGCATCCGGTCGGGAAACACACTCAGGTTCTCGACGAGCCCGACAGCCGTCTCGGCCGCGCCGCCGGCAAGCCGCAGCAGCTCCCGCAGCGTCTGCCATTCGGTGTGCCAAGCGCCGGCGGGACGCTCGTCCTCGGCGGCGAGTGCGCCGAACAGCACGGCCGCCAGCCCCGGCACCTGACGCGCGGCAGCGGCGATCACCGTGGCACGGACCGGATTCGCCTTGTGCGGCATGGCCGAGGAACCACCCGCGTCGCCCTCGGCGACCTCGCCGATCTCGGTGCGGCCGAGCACCAGCACATCGGCCGCGATCTTCCCCATTGCACCGACGGTGACCGCGAGCGCCGCGGCGAGGTCGGCGATCGGCGTGCGGAGCGTGTGCCACGGCAGCTGCGGCGCGACCAGGCCGAGCTCCTCGGCATACGCCTCAACGAGGTCCAGGCCAGATCCGGAGCCGGAACCGGAGACACCGGCCGGAACCTCGAACGCGGCCAGCGTCCCGGCGGCCCCGCCAAGCTGAACCGGCAGATGCAACGCGACCAGCCGGTCCGCACCGTCCAGCACCAAGCTCCGCCACCCGGCCGCCTTGAGCCCGAACGTGGTGGGCACCGCATGCTGCGTCAACGTCCGACCGGCCATCGACGTGTCCTGATACGCAGCGGCCAACCGCCCCAAAGCCTCGACCGCACGCCGGAGATCGTCAAACACCAACGCCACGCATCGGCTGGCGACCAGCATGAACGCGCTGTCCATGATGTCCTGGCTGGTAGCACCCTGATGGACATACGGCGCCGCCTCGACCGACACAGCCGCCTTGAGATCAGCGACCAACGGAATCACCGGATTGCCGCCGCCCCGCGCCCGCAAAGCGATGCCGCGCACGTCGAACCGCTCGGCGCGCGCCGCTTCAGTAACCGCCGCCGCAGCGGACACCGGAGCCCGGCCGATCCTGACCTGCGCACGGACCAGCGCAGCCTCGGCGTCAAGCATCGCTTGCAGGAACGCGGCGTCGCCGGTGGCTGCCTCGACGCGGGTCCCGACTCTGGAAGGCGCGAGCAGACCGACGTCGGCGGCAAGCCACACCACATCAGGGTTCTGATCAGCGGAAGTCAAGGAAGATCGTCTCCTTCTCCCCCTGCAAGTGAACGTCGAACCGGTAAACCCGCTCCGACTCCTCGTCGGCGATCAGAGTGCTGCGTCGCTCTGGCGACACCGCAGCGAGCAGGCGATCGTCGGTCAGGTCGGGCCCGGGTAGATAGATGCGCGTGAACAGATGATGCAGCAGCCCGCGAGCGAAGACGCAGACCGACAAGTACGGCACGCCGCCAGGTGGCAGCGTACGAACGACGTAGCGGCCGGCTGCGTCGGTGGCGACACGCCCGAACCCGGTGAAGGTGACGCCATCCCGTCCGGCGAATCCGCCGGTTGTCGCGTCACGCCGCAGCGATCCGGGCGCGCCGGAACGCGTGCCGTCCGACGCCGGTTGCCAGATCTCCAGCAGCGCGTCGGGCACCGGATCCCCGGCGCCGTCGAAGACGTGGCCGTACACGGTGACGGCGTCGGGATGTCCCGCCGGCGCGATCGCACCGCCGTCGGCGAACGGCAGCGCGTATCCGTAGAAGGGGCCGACGGTCTGGGACGGGGTCGGTGCGAACTCTTCGCCGGACATCAGCGTCCTTCCTCGATCCAGGTCGCGGCCGGACCGTCGAGGACGATGTCCCAGCGGTAGCCGAGCGACCACTCCGGCACCGACAGGTCGTGCTCGTAGGCGGCGACGAGTCGGCTGCGGGCGGCGGCGTCCGTGACGGACTGCAGGATGGGGTCGTAGGCGAAGAGCGGGTCGCCCGGGAAGTACATCTGAGTGACCAGGCGCTGGGTGAACGCGGTGCCGAACAGCGAGAAGTGGATGTGCGCCGGCCGCCAGGCGTTGGTGTGGTTGCGCCAGGGGTAGGCGCCGGGCTTGATCGTGGTGAAACGGTAGCCGCCGTCGCCGTCGGTCAGGCAGCGGCCCACGCCGGTGAAGTTCGGGTCGAGCGGCGCCGGATGCTGGTCCCGCAGGTGCGCGTAACGGCCGGAGGCGTTGGCCTGCCAGATCTCGACCAGCTGCCCCCGCACCGGTCGGCCGTCGCGGTTCAGGACTCGGCCGGTCACCGTGATGCGCTCGCCGAGCGGTTCACCGGTGTGCTGGCGGGTCAGGTCCGTGTCCAGCTCGGTGACGTCGGTGATGCCGAACACGGGACCTGACAGCTCGACCGCCTCCGGATCCTGCACGGTGACGAGCGGCTGCTCGGGATGGCGTAGCAGGCTGCTGCGATAGGGCGAATAGTCGCGCGCCGGGTGATGCTGCGTCCGCTCGGCCTCGACATACGCCCGGGATCGTTCCGCGATCTCTTCGGATATGTCCTGCTGCGTCGGTATCATCAGGGCTTTACCTTTCCTGCCGGAGGGGAGCCGCCGTGTGGCATGCGACCTCCTCGACGGTGACCCCCGGCGCGGTCTCCACCAGGACGAGGCCCTCGTCGGTGACGTCGATGACGCCGAGGTCGGTGATGACGCGGTCCACGCACCGCCGCCCGGTGAGCGGGAGCGTGCACTCCGGCACGATCTTCGGCGAGCCGTCCTTCGCCGTGTGCTCCATCAGCACGATGACCCGGCGGGCGCCGTGGACCAGGTCCATCGCGCCGCCCATGCCCTTGACCATCTTGCCGGGGATCAGCCAGTTGGCCAGGTCGCCGTGCGCGGACACCTGCATGGCGCCGAGGATCGCGGTGTCGATGTGGCCGCCCCGGATCATCCCGAAGGACAGCGCCGAGTCGAAGAACGCGGCGCCCGGCCGGACCGTGACGGTCTCCTTGCCGGCGTTGATCAGGTCCGGGTCGACTTCCTCAGGGCTCGGATAGGGGCCGACGCCCAGCAAACCGTTCTCCGAGTGCAGGACGACATCGACGCCGTCGGCGAGGAACCCCGGCACCAGTGTCGGCAATCCGATACCGAGGTTCACGTACGAGCCGTCGGTCAGCTCCGCAGCGGCGCGCGCCGCCATCTCGTTCCTGGTCCAGCTCATGGCGTACGCACCATCCGCTTCTCGATGGGCTTGTCGGTGGCCTGCTCCGGGCTCAGAACCACGACGCGCTGCACAAACACGCCGGGCAGGTGGACCGCGTCGGGGTCGAGCACCCCGGGTTCGACGAGTTCTTCGACCTCGGCGACGGTGACGCGGCCGGCCATCGCGGCCAACGGATTGAAGTTCCGCGCGGCCTTGGTGAAGACCAGGTTGCCGTGCCGGTCGCCGCGCGCCGCACGGACCAGGGCGAAGTCTGTGGTGATGCCGCGCTCCAGCACGTGTTCGCGGCCGTCGTATTCGCGCACCTCCTTCGGCGGGGAGGCGATGGCCACGCCGCCATCGGCCGCGTAGCGCCAGGGCAGCCCGCCGTCGGCGACCAGGGTCCCGACCCCGACCGGGGTGAAGAACGCCGGGATGCCGCAGCCGCCGGCGCGCAGCCGCTCGGCCAGCGTTCCCTGCGGCACCAGTTCGACCTCCAGCTCGCCGGCCAGGTACTGGCGGGCGAACTCCTTGTTCTCCCCCACGTACGAGCCGGTGACCCGGGCGATCCGGCCGGCGGCGAGCAGCAGGCCCAGGCCGCCGCCGTCCACGCCGCAGTTGTTGGACACCACGCTCAGCCCGCCGGCGCCCTGCTGGAACAGGGCGCGGATCAGCGTCTCGGGGACGCCGCTGAGCCCGAAGCCGCCGACGGCGAGGGACGCCCCGTCGCCGATGTCGGCCACGGCTTCGTGGGCCGACCGCACCACCTTGTCCATCGGCTGCCTTTCCCCACCGGCGTCGGCTCCGCGCCCGCCGGGTTGCGTTCTCTGCTGTGCGTTCCATGTGCTGCGCGTTCGCCCAGTGAAGTTTTTTTCATATACTTCGATTCTGTGAGTCTCCACCGCGACCGGCGCGGGTGTCAACGGCCCTGACCGGTACGGTTCGGGAGCACAGGAGGACAAGGAGCACCGATGTCACCGACCGCCGCCGACACCTCTGTCGGCCCGCTGGAGCGCGGGCTCGCGGTCCTGCGCACCCTGGCCCTGGCCCCCGGCGGCCGGATGCGGACCAGCGACCTGGCGCGCGCGACCGGCCTGGCCCGATCCCCGGTCGACCGGATCGCCACGACCCTCCTGCGGCTCGGCTACCTGCGCGACGAAGGCGACCGGGAACTGGCGCTCGCGCCCCGGGTGCTGGAACTCGGCCTGGCCTACCTGCGCGCCGGGCGCCTGGCCGAGCGGCTCGGACCACTGGCCGAGACCCTCGCCGACGAGATCGACGAGTCCGTCTCGCTGGCGGTCCCGGACGGCGACGCGGTGCGCTTCGTCGTGCAGACGCCGCGACGGCGCGCGTTGTCTGTCACGTTCCGCGCCGGCGACGCCCTGCCGGCGGAACGCTGCGCGCCGGGATTCCTGTTCGCCGCCGAGTGGGACGAGCCGGCCTTCGAACGCTGGCAGGCGCGCATGGCCGCCGATCCCGAGGACGCGTCGTTCCCCGCCCTGGGCCGCGCTCACCGTCAGCCACGGCTGACCGCCCCGCAGTTCCGCGCCCTGGCCGCGGCGGCCCGCGACACCGACTGGGCCCTCGACGACCAGCTGATCGAGTCGGGACTCGTCGCGATGGCCGTGCCGGTCCGGGACGTGTCAGGGTACGTAGTCGCCGCGCTAAGCGTGGTCAGCCACTCCAGCCGGCACTCGGCCGCCTCGCTGCACGATCACGTGCTGAAGCGGCTGCACGGTACAGCCCGGCAGATGACGGCGGCGCTCGAAGAACCCGAAGACCGCCACCCTGGTCCGGTCCCGTCTCGCGACGATTCCCTGGACCCCAAACAGGAACTCGGCCCGGAGTACTTGCAATCGCTAGCCCGCGGTCTGAGCGTGCTCGCCGCGTTGTCCACGCCGGGCGGCATGACGCTCACCGAGGTCGCAGACGCGACGGCGCTGCCCCGGGCCACGGCCCGACGCTCGCTACTGACGCTGGAACAGCTCGGCTACGTCGCCCTGGACGGCCGCCGCTTCACCCCGCTGCCCCGCGTGCTGGACCTCGGCTATCCGACTGTCTCCGCGCGTCCCCTCGCCGATCTGGTCCAACCGCATCTGGTCGAGCTCGTCCACCGGGTCCACGAGTCCGCCTCGGTCGCCGTGCTGGACGGCCCGGACATCCGCTACATCGCACGCGTCGCCGCGAGCCGGATCATGCGGGTCGAGATCACCGTCGGCACGCGGTTCCCCGCCTACGCGACGTCGATGGGGCGGGTCCTGCTCGCAGCGCTCACGCCCGAGCAGCGCGCGGCCTGGCTGGCCGGCGCCGAGCTCGCACCGCTGACCTCGCACACCGTCACCGACCCGGCCCGGCTCGAAGCCCTGCTCACCGAGGCCGGGCACGACGGGTTCGCGATCGCGGACGAGGAACTGGAGGAGGGGGTGCGCTCGATCGCCGTGCCAGTGCGGGGACCGGACGGCCGAGTCGTGGCGGCAGTGAACATCGCGCTTCCCGCAGGAAGGACCTGGGCGGTCGATATGCCCCGAGAGTTGCTTCCCGCAATACGTGAGACCGCGTCGCGGATCAGCGAAGACGTCGGACTCGCCTTCGCGCTGAAGCCCTCGGCAGTGCACTGACAGCCTCCGCGGTCAGCTTGAGCTGCGACGCACGAGCGTGGTCCCGAGGATGACCGGCTCCGCGGACCCAGACTCAGACCCAGCCCCGGCGCCGTCCCCCATCCCCCGCAGCAACTGACGCGCCATCGCCGCTCCCATGTCCTCCACCGG
Organism: Catenulispora rubra; assembly: GCF_015356825.1. Lineage (GTDB taxonomy): Bacteria > Actinomycetota > Actinomycetes > Streptomycetales > Catenulisporaceae > Catenulispora > Catenulispora rubra. Next base: position 8,788 of record NZ_JAACYW010000215.1, read on the forward strand.
CTGCCGCACCGTGGTCAGCGGCGGCCGGGTGTGCGCCGCCAACGGAGCGTCGTCGAACCCGACGACAGCCACGTCATCGGGGACGCGCCGTCCTGCACGGCACAACGCCCGGAGCGCACCGGCCGCCATGAGATCGGAGGCGGCGAACACCGCGTCGAGGTTCGGCCGGGCGTTCAGCAGGCTCGCCATCGCGCGTTCCCCCGACGGCCCGGAGAAGTCGCCGACCACGGACACCTGCGGCATCCCCGCTTCGCGGACCGCGTCACGGTAGCCCGCCAGGCGGTCCACTCCCGCGGCCATGTCCTGCGGACCGGCGATCGTCACGATCTCCCGTCGGCCAGTGCTGATGAGGTGTTCCACCGCTTCAGCCGCACCGGCTCGGTTGTCCACATCGACGTAGGAATGGCTGCCGTAGGAATGCGGGTACCCCGACAGCGGACGGCCCACAAGCACCGTCGGCACCCCGAGCGCCCGGACGCAGGCCGCCACCGGGTCGCCGTCATGCGCGCTGATCATCAGCACGCCGTCCGGGCGGCTGCGCGTCAGGAACCGCTCGGCCGCCGAACGATCCGCCGCTCCGCGGATCGCCAGCATCGCCAGCTGGACCTCGCCGACCGGCAGCCCCCCGGTCACCCCCAGCAGCAGCCGGGAGAAGAACGAGTCGGCGAACATGCGAGCGCCGTCCTCACACACGATGGCCGCGACCAGACCCGACGACCCGACCTCCTGGCAGGCGCGCGCCGAACTCGCAGCGTGCGCCGCCCTGACCGGACTCGCCCCATTCACCGGACCCGTCGCCAAGCCCGCCGACACGCTCCGAGTCCGCAGCCGCACATACGACAGCCGCGCCGCCGCCGCGTGCACATCGGCCCGCGTGCCCCGGCTGACCCCGGCGGCTCCGTTGAGCGCCCGCGAGGCCGTGGCCATGGACACTCCCGCCATGGCCGCGACGTCGGCCAGGGTCGGCTGCGCTGCACGTTCCGACACCGGGCTCATCCCGAGGCGCGCAGCACCAGGCGGGTCGGCAGGATCGCCGGGCTCGGCTTGGGACGCCCCGCCACCCGGGACAGCAGCATGTCCACCATCGTGACGGCCATCGCCTCGACGGGCTGGCTGACGGTGGACAGCGGCGGCTCGGTGAGCATGGCGACGTCCAGGTCGTCGTAGCCGACGACGGCGACGTCCTCCGGGACCCGGCGCTCGTGGCGGCGCAGGGCCCGCAGCGCGCCGGCGGCCATCAGGTCGCTGGCGCAGAACACGGCGTCCAGGTCGGGGTGGTCGGCCAGCAGCGCGAGCATCGCCTGCTCGCCGGAGGACTGGCTGAAGTCGCCGAAGGCGACCCGGTGGTCGGCCATCCGGGCCGCGAGCAGCTCCTGGCGGAAGCCGTCGAGGCGGTCGACGCCGGCCACCATGTCGTGCGGTCCGGCGATGGTGGCGATCCGCTGCCGGCCGATGGCCACCAGGTGCCGGACCGCCAGCCGGGCGCCGTGGACGTTGTCGACGTCCACGTAGGGCAGCTTGACGTCACCCAGCGGCCGCGCCATCTGCACCACCGGGATACCCGAGTCGGACAGGATCTGCGGCAGCGGGTCCCCCTCGTGCAGCGACATCAGGAACACGCCGTCGACGTGCCCGCCGAGCAGGTAGCCGGTCAGCCGCTGCCGCTCGTGGTCGGCCCGGACCATCATCAGGACCAGCTGGACGTCGTGCGAGGACAGCGCCACCCCCAGGGACCGCACCATGGCGGCGAGCAGCGGATCGGTGAAGACCTTCATCTCCGCCTCGCTGACCACCAGCGCCACCGAGCCGGTCCGGCGGGTCACCAGCGAGCGCGCGGCCCGGTTGGGCACGTAGCCCAGCCGGGCCACCGCCGCCTCGACGACCTCGCGCACCTCCTGGGAGACCTTCGGCGAGCCGTTGACGACGCGGGAGACGGTGGCCCTGGAGACGCCGGCCTCGGCGGCCACCGTCTCCAGGGTCGGCGCCGCCGTGTCCGGCGTGCGCGGCACCACCGTCTCCGGGATTCCCCCGTCCTTGCCTTTCATGTTCTCGCCTGTGCTCCTTGCAAGTCATGCCGGCGGACACCGGCACCACCGGGCGTCAACCCTGGACCGCGTTGGCCGCGATGACGCCTGAGTACCAGTTCCCGCTGGCCTTCACCGTACGCCGCTGGGTCGCGAAGTCGACGTGGACCACCCCGAAGCGCCGGGAGTAGCCGTAAGCCCATTCGAAATTGTCCAACAGGGACCAGCAGAAGTAGCCGCGGACGTCGACCCCGGCCTCGATGGCGTCGTGGATCGCGACCAGATGGCCGCGCAGGTACTCCACCCGCTGGGGGTCGCGCACCTCGCCGTCGGGGCCGACGTAGTCGTGGAACGCGGCGCCGTTCTCGGTGATCGCGATCGGGATCGGGCCGTAGTCGCGGTGGATGCGCAGAAGCAGGTCGTGCAGGCCGGAGGCGTCGATCGGCCAGCCCATCGCGGTCGGCTCGCCGGGCATCCGGACGAAGCGCAGCGACTCGCTGCCGACCCACGGCGAGTAGTCGCTGGCGCCGTGGCCGTCGACCCCGCGCTCGGGCTCGCCGCCGTCCTCGGCCGCCGCCCCGACCACCACCGGGTTGTAGTAGTTCACCCCGAGCAGGTCGATCGGGGCGCTCACGGCCGCCAGGTCGCCGTCCCGGACGAACGACCAGTCGGTGACGTGCGCGGTGTCCCGGATCAGGTCCTGCGGGTAGGAGCCGCGCAGGACCGGGTCGAGGAAGATCCGGTTCTGCAGCGCGTCCACCCGCCGCGCGGCGTCCAGGTCCTCCGGCGCCTGGCTCAGCGGCCGGACCTCGGCCGGGTTGACGGTCAGCGCCACGCGCGAGCCGGCCGGCAGCGCCGCGCGCAAAGCCTGCGTCCCGAGCCCGTGGGCCAGGTTGAGGTGGTGCGCGGCGCGCAGGGCGACCTCCGGCTCGTGCCGCCCGGGGGCGTGCACGCCGGAGGCGTAGCCGAGGAACGCCGAGCACCAGGGCTCGTTCAGCGTGGTCCACAGGTCGACCCGGTCGCCGAGCCGCGCGGCCACGAGGGCCGCGTACTCGCCGAACCGCTCGCTGGTGGCGCGGCTGCCCCACCCGCCGGCGTCCTCCAGCTCCTGCGGGAGGTCCCAGTGGTAGAGCGTCACCACCGGCTTGACGCCCTTGGCCAGCAGCTCGTCCACCAGGCGGGAGTAGAAGTCCAGCCCGGCGGAGTTCGCCGCCCCCTGCCCCCCGGGCTGGACCCGGCTCCACGACAGCGAGAAGCGGTAGGCGCCCAGGCCCAGGCCCGCCATCAGCGCGACGTCGTCGCGGAACCGGTGGTAGTGGTCGGCGGCGATGTCGCCGGTGTCGCCGTTGACGACCTTGCCGGGGACCCGGCTGAACGTGTCCCAGATCGAGGCGGTGCGCCCGCCGTCGAAGGCCGCGCCCTCGACCTGATAGGCGGCGGTGGCGGCGCCCCACAGGAAGTCGGTCGGGAAGGCCCTGGTGCGGGCCTTCCGGCCGCTCGCCGACACTGTGTCACCGGCCGCGGCCCGCGTACCTGTACTCATTCTTAAGACAACTCCTTGCGATAACCTGAGCCGCCCTGCCGGGCCGCGGTGGTGATGTCCTTCTCAGCGAGCGTCCCGGCGGCCCGGCCGCCAACCGGGGCCGGACCGACCGGGACGCTCGCCGGCCTAGCCGCCTCGGATCAGGGCTTCGGCGTGAGCTTCAGGATCAGGTACTCGTAGTCCTGGCTCCGGGGCGACGGGTTCACGAACGGGTTGGCGCTGGTCGGCCAGCCGGTGAAGTTCGCCGTGCTGAACTCGTACCAGGCGGCCCCGTAGAGCACCGGGACGGCCGGCACCTCCGAGGAGAACACGCCTTGCAGCGTGTTCAGCGCCGTGGCCTGGTCGGCGTCGGTGGTCGCGCCCTCGAAGGCGGCGATCGCGGCGTCGGCGGCCGAGCTCTTGTACTGCCCGAAGTCACCGGCCGCGGTCTGCCCGGCGGGCGCGGACAGGCTGGAGTCCAGGATGAACTGCAGCCGCTGGAACGGCGTGGTCCCCTGGCCCCAGTGCAGCGCCGCGTCGTAGTTCCCGGTCGTGATCGCGGTGTTCCAGCTGTTGTAGTCGAAGGCGCCGTTGTCCTTGACGTCGAAGCCCACGCTGTTGAGCTGCTTGACCATGGCCTCGGCGTCGCACCAGTAGTCGGTGAAGGAGTTGGGGTCGATGATCGTGAACTTGATCGTGGCCCCGTTCTTCGTCCACTTGCCGCCGGCGTTCTTGGTGTAGCCGGCCGCGTTCAGCAGCGTGCTGACGGCGTCCGGGTCCGGGGCCGGCTTGAGGTCGTTGGTCTGCGCCGAGGCCAGCGACTTCTGGTCGATCGGCAGCGTCAGGCCGCCCGAGGAGGAGGCCGGCAGCTCGTAGTTCGTCTCGCACTGGGCCGCCATCGAGGTGCGGTCCAGCGCCGCGCTGATCGCCTTGCGCACCGCGACGTCGGCCAGGGCCGGCGCGTTGGAGCTCTTCTCGTTCAGCAGCAGGGACACCGTGTTGGACGCCGGGAAGTACGGCGCCGTGCTCTGGAAGAGCTGGTTGTCCTTGCTCTTGGCGACGAACGTGTTCAGCACGTCGTTGATGTCGTTGCCGGTCAGGTCGATGTCGCCGTTGGCCAGGGCCAGCGTCGCGGCGTTGTTGTCGGCGTAGGCCGGGAAGGAGATCTTCTTCACCGCCGGCGCGCCGTCGCGGAACGTCGTGTTCGCCTTGAGCGTGATGTTCTGCGGGGTGAAGTTGTCCAGCACGAACGGCCCGGTCCCGACCGTGTCGGCGCCGGTGACCACGGCCTTGTCCGGGTTGGTGATCCCCGACCACTTGTGCTTGGAGACGATGATCTGGTTCGCGATGGCCTGGAAGTTCGCGGCCTGCGGCGAGGAGTAGTTCAGGACCACCGTCTGCGGATCGGTGGTCGTGACGCTGTCCGGCACCGGCGTGCCGTTGGTGTTGGCCGCCTTGAAGTTCTTCAGCAGCGTGAAGGTGAAGGCCACGTCGTCGGCGGTGAACGGCTGGCCGTCGCTCCACTTGACGCCGGGCTTCAGCGTGAAGGTGAGCGTCTTGTTGCCGTTGGACCAGGTGTAGTTCGACGCCAGCCACGGGATCGGGGCCTGCGCGGAGTTCAGCGTGTTGAACTGGTACAGGGGCTCGTAGAACAGCGAGATCGCGTTCTCCTGCCCGACGAAGGAGTTGCCGTCGAACGGGTTGAAGTCGTTGGTGAACGACGCGACCGGCTTGTCCTCGACCACCAGCGTGCGGACCTTGCCGGAACCGGTGCTGCTCTTGTCCGACGACGACGGCTTGGCCTTGCTGCTGCTGCACGCCGCCGCACTGAGACTGACGGCCGCGACCAGGGCTAGCCCTTTGATAGCTGTACGACGCATTGCGTACACTTCCCTAAAGATCCGGACCGGCTTCGGGGCCGGCCTGTCCTGAGCGGACATGGGCGATGACTATGGCTGTACGGGATGTGGAACGGATCTGACTTCCCTTCGCGCGAGTTGCCCCTCGGGCGAAGCCTGGCCGCCCGTCCCCCGGCGGGGGGCGGGCGGCGTTCCCGCCCGAGCTCCCTTCGCGGCTGCGGTCTTTCATGCGTTCTCCTTACTGGTTGCGCTGGTTGCGCCGTTCACACTGCTTGTACTGCTTGTACTGCTTGTACCGTTTCCGTTGCTTCCGTTGCTCGCGGCCGCGGCCAGCGGCTCGCGCTGGTCGTCGCTGAGCCCTGAGACGTGCAGCCAGCACGCCGAGACATGGTCCGTGGCCACCGGCTGCGCGACAGGCGACTGCTCCACGCACACCTTCATCGCGAACGGGCACCGGGGATGGAACCGACAGCCGGACGGCGGGTTCACCAGGCTCGGCGGCGCCCCCCGGCCGCGCAGCACCGGCGTCTCGGCGCGGGCCGGGTCGGGCGCGGCGCTGAGCAGGAGCTGGGTGTAGGGGTGCGCGGGCTCGTCGGTGATCCGGGTGGCGGGCCCGGACTCCACGACCTGCCCGGCGTACATCACCACGATGCAGTCGGCCAGGTAGCGCGCCGAGGCGATGTCGTGGGTGACGTACATGGTGGCCAGGTTCTCGCCGGTGCGCAGGTCGTCCAGGAGGTTGAGCACCCCCAGCCGGATCGACACGTCGAGCATCGAGACCGGCTCGTCGGCCAGCAGCACCCGCGGCTCCACGGCCAGACCGCGGGCGATAGCGACGCGCTGACGCTGTCCGCCGGACAGCTCGTGCGGGTACTTGTCGAGGTAGTCCGAGGCCGGGGTGAGCGAGACGCGCTCCAGCAGCTGCCGCATCCGCTCGGCCCGTGCCGCACGCCCCAGCTTGGTGTGCAGCTTGAGCGGACGCTCCAGGTGGTACCGCACGGTGTGCACGGAGTTCAGGGACGAGAACGGGTCCTGCAACACCAGGTGCACGCTGCTGGTGTAGGTGCGCCGCGCCTTCGCCCCGGTCCCGACCGGCACACCGTCCAGCAGGACCTCGCCGGCCGTGGGCTTGATCAGGCCGGTCAGCAGCCGCGCCAGCGTGGACTTCCCGCTGCCGCTCTCGCCGACCACCGCGGTGACGGTGCCGGCCGGCAGGACCAGGGAGATGTCCTCCACGGCGTGCACGACCATGCCACGGCCGATGCCGCTGTGCATCGGGAAGTGCTTGACCAGCCCGCGCGCCTCCAGCCTGGGGACGCCGGGACGGCGGGGGCCGTGGACGACCGCGGAGCGCTCGGCGGACTCGACCACTGCGGCAGACTCAGTCGCCTCGACCGGCCCAGCAAGTTCCACAGTCTCAGCGGGCTCAGTCGACTCGACCGGCTCGGCAAGTTCCGCGGCCTCAGCACGTTCCGCAGCCTCAGTGCTCTCATTCGGCTCAGCAAGCTCCGCAGCCTCGACCGGCTCCGCGAGTTCCGCAACCTCAGCACGTTCCGCAGCCTCGACGGGTTCCGCCGCCTCAGTGCTCTCATTCGGCTCGGCGGGTTCAGTGGTGCCGGTCATGAAGTGCTCCTGGACAGGTCGCCGACAGCGGAGGCCGAAGGCGTTGCGAGCGGCGGGTAAGCGCGGGCCAGCGCCTCGGGCGGATCCTGCCGGCCGTCCTGCAACCAGCAGGCCGTGACCCGGCCGCCGCCCTCATCGGTCGGCCGGGCCAACGGCGGCTCCTGCGTCCGGCAGCGGTCCATGGCGTGCGGACAGCGCGGGTGGAACTTGCAGCCGTCGGGCATCGCGGCCAGCGACGGCGGCGAGCCCGGGATGCCCTCCATCCGCACCCGCTCGCCGTGCAGGCTCGGGAAGGAGCTCAGCAGCCCCAGGCTGTAGGGATGGCGCGGGGCGTGGAAGAGCTCCGCGGCCTTGGCCCGCTCGACGATCCGCCCGGCGTACATGATCGCGATGGAGTCCGCGAGCTCGATCAGCAGCGACAGGTCGTGGGTGATGAAGATGACGGCGAACCCGAGCTCGTCGCGCAGCGCCATCAGCTCCTCGAGGATCTCCCGCTGCGTCACCACGTCCAGCGCGGTCGTCGGCTCGTCCATGATCACGACCTGCGGCTGCAGGATCAGCGCCATCGCGATCATCACCCGCTGCCGCATCCCGCCGGACAGCTCGTGCGGGTAGCTGCGCAGCCGGTCGGCGTTGATCCCGACCATCCGCAGCATCTCCACCGCGCGGGCCCGCCGCTCCTGCGCGGACATCTGCGGCCGGTGCACACGCAGCACGTCAGTGAGCTGATTCTCGACCCGGGCCACCGGGTTCAGGGCGTGCATCGCGCTCTGGAACACCACCGCGATCTCCGACCAGCGGTAGCGCCGCAGCTCGTGCGCCCCGGCGGCGAGCAGGTCCACCGTCGTCGTCTCGCCGGTCTCGGCCGAGCGTGAGTGGAACAGCACGTCCCCGCCGGTGATGACGCCCGGCGCGCGCAGCAGCCGGGTCAGCGCGTAGGCGAGCGTGGACTTGCCCGAGCCGCTCTCCCCCGCGATGCCCAGGACCTCGCCCCGGCGCAGCACCAGATCGGCGTCGGTCACGGCACGGACCGCATCGGCACCCAGGCCGTAGTCGACACACAGCCCGCGGACTTCCAGGACCGGATCGGCCATCAGCTCTCCCCTTCCAGAACAGGCGCCGATATATCAGGGTTCAACGACGCATCCGGCCGCGCGGCCCGGACCACCGGGGTCAGGCCCAGCTGGAACCGCACGCCCCGCCGGCTCCCCCGCCGGGACCGCACCCGCGGGTTGACGATCTCGTCGATCCCGAAGTTCAGCAGCGCCAGCCCGATGCCCAGCAGCGCCACACACAGCGCCGGCGGCGCGTACCACCACCAGTCGTTCGAGATCATCGCGCTGGCCCCCTGGGCGTTCTGGATCATCGTGCCCCAGGACGCCTGCGCCGGGTTGATGATGCCGAGGATGGACAGCACCACGTAGATCCCGATGCCGTAGATGACGGTGAAGATGAACGACGAGGCCAGGATCGGCAGCAGGTTGGGCAGGATCTCCGAGACGATGATCCGCGGCCGGCGCTCGCCGATGATCCGCGCGGACTCCACGTAGTCCTGGTCCCGCAGCGCGAGGGTCTGCGCTCGCAGCACGCGTGCGCCATACGCCCAAGCAGTCAGGGCGATGACAGACCCGATCAGGAACGGGTTGTCGGTGTCCCCAGCGGGCAGCGGCTTCATCACGACCATGAGGATCAGCAGTCCCGGCAACGCCAGGAAGATGTTGGCGATGATGGACAGCACCTCGTCGACGAGCCCGCCCATGTAACCGGCGGTCACCCCGAACAGGATCGACAGGAAGCTGGCGACGATGCCGGCGACGAACGCGATGACCATCGTCGACCGGCCGCCGGAGAGCACCTGCGACAGGATGTCGTGCTGCTGGCGGTCGGTGCCGAGCCAGAACTTCGCCGACGGCGGCTGCGCGAAGGCGCTGGAGTTGCTCGCCTGCCAGCTCGCCGAGTGCGGGGCCAGGGTCGGGCCGAAGATCGCGATGAAGACGAAGAAGGCCAGGATGGAGGCGCCGACGACGATCTTCGGCGACTTGGTGATGCGGGACTTGCGCCGCCTGGCGGCGACGGCGTTCCCCACGGGCTCTGCGGTGGCGACACCCACGACGGACATGGTTCAGGCCTCCCGGCGGGCGCGCGGGTCGAGGATCACGTAGATGATGTCGGCCAGGAAGTTGACGACCAACACCGCGAAGGTGACGCACAGCAGGATGCCCTGCATGAGCGGATAGTCGGCGTCGAGCGTGGCGTTGTTCATCGCCAGGCCCAGCCCCGGATAGCTGAAGACGATCTCGGTGATGATGGACCCGGTCACGATGAGGCTCACGGACAGCGCCAGCGAGGAGATCGACGGCAGGATCGCGTTCCGCGCCGCCACCCACACCACCCGCCACCGAGGCAGCCCCTTGGCAGCGGCGACCAGCACGTAGTCCTCGTCCATGGTCGTGATCATCACGTTGCGCATGCCCAGGATCCAGCCCGCGATGGAGGCCAGCACGATCGTCGCCACAGGCAGGAAGCCATGGTCCACGACACTGCCGATGAAGCCCCCGTTCCACCCGGGCGTCACCGTCGAGTCACGGCTGATGTCGTAGCCACCACCCAACGGGAACCACTTCCACAGGTAGCCCATGGTCATCAGCAGCAGGAACGCCAGGATGTAGTACGGAATCGCCTGGAAGAACGTCGCAACCGGCAGCAGCGTGTCGAGCAACCCGCCCCGCCGCCACCCGGCGATCACCCCCAGGAACGTCCCGAGCACGAAGGCGATGACAGTCGCGATACCAACCAGCCCGATGGTCCACGGCAGATCCGTGCCGAGAATGTCGGTCACCGGCACCGACTTGCTGGTCGAGGTACCCAGATCGCCGTGAAACAGGTTGCTGATATACGTCGCATACTGCGACAGCAGGCTCTTGTTGCCCGCACCGTACTCAGCCTCGAGCGCATGCAGCTCGTCCGGCGTGATCGGCGCGGAGCGAATCGAACTGAGCACCGCCTGCAGCGCACTGCCAGGCAGCATTCGGGGCAGAAAGAAGTTGAGCGTCACGGCCGACCAGGCGGCGAGAAGGTAGAACGCGAGCCTGCGCAGAATGGCTCTCACAGCACGCACACCCTTCTTCTCAGTCGCGACGGCATCGCCGGAATACGAATCATGAGACTGCCTACATTTCGGGGACCGCGCGCTGAACCCCCTCACAGGGGTGGCACGGACGGTGGCCGGACGGGAGTCACGGATGGGGCTCTTGGGGTGCTCTTGCCTTGCGGATTTGCCGGTACCGTAACCGAAAGAGAGCGCTCTCACAAGGCTCCCGCAGCCGTTACCAGGACGTTACCGACTGCCGACACGGGGCCACAGGGCGCCGCGCACCCCCACCCCGAAGCGACTGACGTGCACCGAACACCCAGAAACACGCAGGTGGCGGCAACAGATGGCGACCGGTGAGGACTTCAGGACCCTCCGCCACCGGAGAGGTTTCTTGAGGAAGCGCGTGAGAGCGCTCTCTTGAAAGGCTGAAAGATCGCAGCCCTGACTTCCCAGCCGGCGCCTCGCCAGCGACGGGCGGCGCACGACCGGCGACGTCGTGAGGGGGTCCGAAGGACCATGTGGGGGTTTGGTTCTGGGTCCCTCGCCGCGTCAGCGGGCGCAGCCAACCTGCCCGGTTTGGCGGTGTCAAGCCGAACGGAGATGGACCACAGCAGCAGCGATGCGGCTTGATTCCGCCAAACCGGGCAGGTTCCGTTTACGGCGATGACGCGGCGAGGGACCCAGAACCCGGCGACCACAAGCAGCACCGCCACCGCACAACGCAACGCAGGCAACAGCGGACAGAAAGCCGAACAGTCACGGACCGCCGCCAAACAGCCGGACGCGCGGGTCGCCCCCTCGTCGAGGAGGCCCGCCAGAGGCCTCAAGGCACCCACCAAACGCGGCCGGCAGCCGCCCGCATGACGTGTGCGCAGTGACTCGGGCTCATGCGTGGTCTTGCACGCGAATACCGGCGGCCGCCAGCATCGCCTAAAGATTCACCTCACCCCCCTACAACCACCCCACAAGACCCCCGCACCACCAACCGCGTCGGCACCAACACCGGCTCAGCAG
>NZ_JAACYW010000216.1 GCF_015356825.1 Catenulispora rubra
GGTCGTGGTGGGTGGCGGGCTTGGCTTGACGGTCGGTCCGGTAGGTCCGGTAGGTCCGGTCGGCCCAGGCGTGCCGGTCGGGTCCGTTGGGCCGATCGGGCCAACCGGTCCAACCGGTCCAGCCGCGTCGGGCGAACTCACCGTGCCCTTCGAACCGGCCGCGCCCTTCGTACCCGTCGAGGCGCTGCCAGCCGCGACCGCGACCTGCGCCAAATCCTTCGGCACCACGCCCTTCTGATACGCCGGCTGCGCGAAGTCCGCACTCGCGCCCCCGCCCCCGCCGAAGAAGAACCGGCCGGGCATCGGCGCCCACTTGCTCCCGTCCGTCGACAGGTCCGAGCGCAGGTCGCCCATCGGCACCTCCCAGTGCCGCGTCCCGGTCGGCCCGAGCGCCAGCGCCGTGCCGCCGACCGCGGTCACCCACGGCGACGCCGCCGGCCACTCCACCTGCGCCCCCGCCGACCCCGCGTCGCACCCCGGCCCGGTCAGCCCCGGCGCCTGGTCCCCGCAGTCCCCGGTGGCGAACGCGAACCCGATGCCCTCGGCCGCCCCGATGGCGAAGATCTTGTTCTCCTGGTCGACCACCGCCGGATCCACGCCCTGGTCCGAGGAGTGCATGATCTCGCCGAAGGACCCGGTGACGGTGTCGGCCAGGTGCTTGTCCACAATCGAGGCCAGCGTCGCGGCGATGTCCTGGTCCTGGCACGAAGCGGCGCCGAAGTAATGCACGACCGCGTCCGGCGCGAGCCCGTGCGCCATCTCCACGTCCAGCGCCTCCTCCCCGTCCCACGCCGCCGGGGTCTCACACGCTCCGTCGCCCAGGTGCTTCCACGCACCTCGGTCCACCGACTCCATGTACTGACCCGCACCGAACGCCTTGTCCCCGACCGACGTCGCGAACTGGTTCGCATCGGCCCGCATCGTCGGCGAGCCGTACGCGTCGACGACCCCGATGATGACGCCCTTGCCGGTGAACCCCGACGCGGTGATCCCGTACGCGGCGCGCAACTGCTTCGGCGAGTAGCCGCAGACGACGAGCGGATCGGGCTTGTTGTAGCCCTGCGGAACGCCGGTCGCGGACTCGCTGCCCCAGTCGGACGAGCACGCCGTGGACGCGGTCGACGGCAGCGTCGGGTCTCCGGGACCGAGTGGCAGGCTGCGCTTGATCGGTCCGCCGACGATGACCGGCAAACGAGCTCCAACCGGCCCAGAAGGCTGCATCGGCCCACCAGGGTTGACCTGCGTGTTTGGAGCCTGAGGGTCAGCAGGCTGCATCGGCCCGCCAGGGTTGACCTGCGTGTTTGGAGCCTGAGGTCCGGCAGGCTGCATAGGCCCGCCAGGATTCACCCCGCCACCACCCGAGCCCACCACCCGTCGCCGAGGCCCCGCCGCGACCCGATAAGAGAACTGCCGCACCCCATGCGTCTCCGGTGCCAGCCCCGCCACACTCGACACCGTCCCGACCAGCGCCGGCGGCACCTTCGCGGCCACCCGCGCCGCCAGCTCCTCGCCCGGGTTGCTCCGCAGCTGCGGCAGCCGCCCGAACGCCTTCCGGATCTTCGCCGACGTCCCGGTCACGTCGATCCAGTGGCTGTTCTCCCCGGTGACCGTCAGTCCGCCGCCGGCCAGCCACGTGTGCACCTTCTTCAGCTGCGCCGCCGTCGGCCCGAACTCCGCCTGCGCCTCCTCCGGCGTCAGGAAGTGCCGGTACTGCGCGCTGTGCGGATCCGACACCGCCGCCGCGAACCGCTGCAACCCGTCCGGGTCAGCGCCGGCCAACCCGATCCGCGCAGTAGTAGGACCATCCACAACCGTCGCCGCCGTGGCCGTGGCCGACAGCGTGCTCGGCCCCGTCAGCAGCGCCGTGGCCACCAACGTGGCCGTGAGGTGCCTGAACCGCCCAACCATGGAGACTCGCCCTCTGCTCGTCCTACCCGGAAGACCGGGTAGGACATTAGCCATGGCAGAGGGCGAATCCCCGGATTTTGATAGCTAGCGTGTCGGTCGGTTCTAGGCCTCCGCAGCGATGGTCACGGCGTCAGCCCCCGACCACTCCGCCGACGCCGACGCCGACTGCCCCTGTCCCCCGTCCGAGCCCGCACCGTGTCCCCCGCCCTGCGCCCCGCTCGGCCGCCGCACCAGCGCCAGCACCGCCAGCCCGCCGACCACCCCCATCACGGCCGCCGCCAGGAACGCCGACCGCAGCCCGGAGGCGAACGCCGCGTGCACCACGTGCTCCAGCCCGGCCCGCCGGTCCGCCCCGCCGGCCGCCAGCACGCCCTGCGCCTGCCCGGCCGCCAGCGCGTCGGTCACCGCCGCCGGCCGCGCGACGCCCGAACCGTGCACCGACGACGCCAGCCCCGCGTGGAACACCACCCCGAGCACCGCGATGCCCAGCGCGTTCCCCAGCTGCCGCGCCGTGTTCACCGCGCCGCTGGCCATCCCCGCGCGCTGATACCCGACCGCCGCGACCGCCGTCGAGACCAGGCTCGGCGTGGCCATCCCGACCCCGACCCCGCTGATCGCCAGCCCCGGCACCAGCACCGTCCAGCTCGACCCGGCGCCGACCGCCATCTGCGCAGCCGACCCCGCCGCGATCAGCAGCAGCCCGCCGCCGATCATCACCCGCGGCGAGATCCGGTCCTGCAGCAGCCGTCCGCCGAGCCCTGCGGTGAGGAAGGACATGCAGCTCATCGGCAGGAAGCACAGCCCGGCCGTCACCGGTCCCATCCCCCGCGCCGACTGCAACCACAGCGACTCGTAGGCGAAGTAGGAGAACGCCGCCCCGGACAGCATCAGCGCACCGATCATCACACCGGTGAACGTCCCCTTCCGGAACAGCCCCAGGTCCAGCATCGGCGTCTTCCCCCGCAGCTCCGCCACGATGAAGGCGATCAGCGCCACCGCCGCCCCGGCGAACACCCCGATGGTCCGCGCCGAGCCCCAGCCGTAGTCGTTGCCCTTGATCAGCGCGTACGTCGCCAGCCCGGCCGCGGCGGTGAACGTCACCAGGCCCGGCAGGTCAGCCCCCGAACGCCGCTCGCCCCGCGACTCGCCGACGTACCGCAGCGTCATCGCCACCGCCACCACGCTGATCGGCAGGTTGACGAAGAAGATCCACCGCCAGTCCAGGTGCTGGGTCAGCAGCCCGCCCATGATCGGCCCGGCCGCCGCCGCGGCCCCGCTGACCGCGCCCCAGACGCCGAAGGCCGTCCCCAGGTCGCGCCCGGAGTACAGATGGCTGATCAGCGCGACCGTGGTCGCGAGCATCGCCGCGCCGCCGACGCCCTGCACGGCGCGGAACGCGATCAGCACGCCGGGGCTGGTGGCCAGGCCGCAGGCGAGCGAGGCGCCGGCGAAGACCACGAGCCCGGCGACGTAGAGCTTCCGGTGCCCGGACCGGTCGCCGAGCGACCCGGCGGCCAGCAGCAGCGCGGCCAGCACCAGCGCGTAGACGTCCATGACCCACTGCAGGTCGGCGAACGTGGTGTTCAGGTTCCGTGCCATGTCGGGCAGGGCGACGGTGACGATGGTGACGTCCACCAACAGCATGAACGTCCCCAAGCAGACCGCGATCAGCGGCAGCCACTTGCGCATGAGTCCTCCTCGAGGACGCGTAGGGATGATCGGTCGTACCGACGGTCCCAGCCGTTGGCGGCATCCGCTTATCCAGATCACCGATGGCGGCGGTTTTCAATAACCATCACGCCTGGCATGATGGATTTCCATGTCGACCATGCAGCGCAGCGACACCGTTCAGCCCAGCCCCGCGGTCCAGGAGTTCGACGCGCTCGACCGGCAGCTGGCCCAGGCCCTGATGCTCGACGGCCGCGCGTCCTTCAGCCGGCTGGCCGAAGTGCTGGGCGTCACCGACCAGACCGTGACCCGCCGCTATCGCCGGCTGCGGGGCGACGGCCTGCTGCGGGTGATCGGCCTGCCGATGAGCAACCGGGTCGGCCATTACGAGTCCAACGTCCGGGTGCAGTGCGTGCCCGGGGCGTCCGGCGCGATCGCCGACGCGCTGGCCCGCCGCCCGGACATCGCCTGGGTGACGATCAACGCCAGCGGTACCGAGGTGTCCTGCATGACCCGCTCCCGCAGCCGGCACGAGCGCGACTCGCTGCTGCTCGACAAGCTGCCCCGCACCCGGCAGGTGACCGGGGTGTCGGTGAAGTCGATCCTGCACGCCTTCGTCGGCGGCCCCGGTGGCTGGCCCGGCCTGGCCGCCGGACTGGCCCCGGACCAGGTCGCCGCGCTGCGCCAGGACTTCCCCACAGTGTGGGGGGAGTACGAGCTCGACGACGCCGACCGCGCGCTGCTCGCCGTCCTGGCCCGGGACGGCCGCACGCCGTATCCGGAGCTGGCCGCCGCCGTCGGGAAGTCCGAGTCGACCGTCCGGCGCCGGATGGAGCAGCTGACCGAGAACGGCGTGCTCTACTTCGACGTCGAGGTGCTGCCGGCGCACCTGGGCTTCCATGTCGAGGCCCTGATGTCGGCCTCGGTCGCGCCCTCGGACCTGGACGCGGTCGGCCGCGCGATCGGCTCCCACCCCGAGGTGCCGTTCGTCGCGGCGACCACCGGGGCCACCAACCTGACGACCGTGGTGGTGTGCCGCGAGATCGAGGACCTGTACGAGTACATGACCGGCCGGCTCGGCGCGATCAAGGAGGTCGCGCAGCTTGAAGTGGTGACGGTGCTGCGCACGGTGAAGCGCGCGGGGCTGCTCACCGACGGGCTGCGGCTCTACGACCCGCCCGAGACCGTGTACTGACCCGAGACCGTGTACTGAACTGTGTACTGAGGCGTGTACTGAGACGACACGCCACTTCCGGAAAGCAGACCGGGCCGCGGATTCTCGCCTCTACGGCCCGGTCCGGGAAGTACAGCGTTCTCAGGAGGCCGACCCCTCGCCCTCATCCTCAGTCCAAGCCAGCTCCGCGACCGCCTGGTCGAACCGCGAGACCGCGGCGTCCACCTTCGCCTCGTCCGCGCCCGGGCCGGCCTGGCCGGTCAGCGCGATCGAGAGCCAGCGGTGGTCCGGGTCGCCGGCCACCGGGACGACGTACTCGATGTGCCGGGGCCGGGGCGGCTGCGGGCCGTCGTCGTCAGCGTCGTCCGCGTCCTCCCCGGCGGCCTCGGCCTCGGGGTCGAGCCCGGCGCTGCGGTCGATGCGCACGGCCGGCATCCCGGCGATCACGCCGGTCCGCGCGGTCGGGTTGGAGGCGGCGACCCGGGCCACCACGTCCGCCGGCTCCGGGACCGCCGCGCTCGGGATCTTCACCTCGGAGGCCATCACGGTCAGCGCCGGCACCGGCCCCGCGCCGGGCGTCGGGATGTAGAAGTCGATCCCGCCCTTGGCGCGTCCGGCGGCGATCTGGGTGTTCAGCCGGCCGGCGATCAGGCCGCGGCCGGCCTCGGCGGCGTCGGCCGGCACCGCGGCGAAGGCCCGGTCCAGGAAGGCGCTGACGTCGGCCTCGGCGTGCTCGTCCAGGCGGATCCGGGTCCACCCCTCGCCCAGGTCCAGGCGGTAGGTGATGGGCTTGCTGTGCGCCGTGTCGGCAGCCGTGGACATCCTGTGGTTCCCCCGTGCGGTGAAGGTGTTATGGCAGCTTTCGAGTCTACAAAGGCGAACACGTCTTCGCCTATCCGTTCCCTCGTGCGGCCTTGCCGCTGATGCGGGCCGGGCCCCACGCACCCCGAGGCCGCCGGGCGAATATGCCCGGCGGCCTCGGAAGGGAGATGTTCGGTCGAGTTGTCACGCCCGGCGCTACCGCACGGTCTGCGCGCTGCGCGACGCCGCCCCGGTGGCGTGCCCGAGGAGAGCGGCCCGGCGCTTGGCGGCCAGCGTCCCGGTCCGGCCCAGCAGCATCGCGATGGCCATCACGACCAGGGCGTCGGTCAGCGCGTTCACCGAGATCTGGTGCTGGAACATCCAGCGGCCGAGCTGCGCGGTGAACCAGTGGTTCGAGCCGTAGACGAAGAGCAGCCGCGCGCCGATGACCGCGGTCCACAGCGCCGCGTACGAGGCCCCGGCCTTGGTGTAGACGGTGTTGTCCTTCGGGTCGTGGTGCACCTTCAGCAGTGCGGCGGCGCCGAGGCCGAGCAGCAGCCCGAGGGCCGCCGCGGCCAGCTCCAGCACCAGCCCGCTCCCGGAGGTGGCCGGGTGCTTCACATACAGCGGGACGATCACCGCGGCCACGATCGCCGGCCGCAGCAGCCGCGCCGTCCCCACCTTGCGCCGTCCCAGGTCGGTGCCGAGCACCGAGGCCAGAACCGCGATGTTGACGATCCACACGCTGGCGTCCATGATCTTTTCCCCTCTTGACCTGCCCGTTCTTGCTGACAATGCAAGATTCGCAGGCGGCCGGTTGGAGTCGCTTCCATCCGGGGGTGGAAGGCGGGTGGAACGCAGGTGGGTGGAGGGGAGGCGGCTGAGGGCGGTGCCGC
This sequence comes from Catenulispora rubra, assembly GCF_015356825.1. Lineage (GTDB taxonomy): Bacteria > Actinomycetota > Actinomycetes > Streptomycetales > Catenulisporaceae > Catenulispora > Catenulispora rubra. The sequence continues at coordinate 6,448 of NZ_JAACYW010000216.1, forward strand.
CTTATCCCCGACCGAGCTGTTCGGCGCTGAGCCCCAGCAGCTCCAGCGCCACCCGGTAGTCGTCGAACCCGGCGCCGTTCGCCAGCCCCAGGCTGATCGCGGTGCCGATGGCGTCGGCGAACCCCGCGACGGTCGACCCGTGCGCCCCGGCCATCAGCGATACCTGCGGCGGCCGATCATCGGGCCGCACCACCGTGACCCGGCCGGCATACCCGCCGACCAGAACGCTGACGGTCTCCGACGAACGCTGACGCGGCAGCCTGACCTGGGCCATTGCACGGCTCCTGAGGGTAGGGGCGCCAAGGCGAGCCCGGGCGCGGACCGGTGGAAGAGGGAAGGCTATCGCCCCCTGCCACCAGATCTCAGCACCCTGCAGGCGGCCCTCAGCGCGGCAACTCAGCCGGCACTTCGAACACCGGGTTCCGGTCGGTAGTCGATGAGGTTCCCCGTGCGCTCAGCTCAGCGATCGCGGTCGAGGAAGTCGACCAACGCCGCCGTCACCTCGTCGGGCCGCTCATGCTGAACCCAGTGCCCTGCGTCCAGCCGCACCACGCCCCGCAGGTCCGGCGCGTGGCTCGGCAGCTCCTCGATCAGCGCCGACGCGTAGCGGCTGAACGCGTCCCGCGTCCCGTAGAGGAACAGTGCCGGCGCCTGGATCGGCGCGTGCTGCCAGGCGGCCGTGAGTTCGTGGTTCCGCTCCAGGTTCCGGTACCAGTTGAGGGCGCCGGTGAATCCGGTGCGCTCGAATGTGGCGACGTGCTCGTCGAGATCGGCGGGCGACAGCCAGTCCGGAACCCCTTTGTCCGGCAGGCAGTCCAGCCATCCGCCGCCCTCCGGGACGACCGGATCCCACGGCTCCGATCCGGATCCCAGCACACTGCGGAACGTTGCCGGGACGTCCCGCGCCAGCTCCCGGTCCGCCGGGCCGTGCTCCTGGAAGTACTGCATGTAAAAGGAGTCGCCGAACCGCTCGCGCATCGCGGTCAGCAGGCCGATTTCGCTGCGCGGCACATACGGCACGCTCATCCCGACCACGCCGCGCACCCGGTCGGGCCGCATCAGCGCGGTGTTCCACGCCAGCGTCGAGCCCCAGTCGTGGCCGACCACCGTCGCCCGCTCGATCCGGAACCCGTCGAGCAGTCCGACCACGTCCCCGACCAGGTGCAGCATCGAGTACTGGCCGGCGTCGTCCGGACGGCCGGTCTCCCCGTAGCCGCGCAGGTCCGGCGCGAGCACGTGGTAGCCGGCGGCGGCGAGGTCACGGAGCTGGTGCCGCCAGGAGTAGGAGTGGTTCAGGAACCCGTGCAGCAGCACGACGGCGGGACCGGTACCGGCCTCGACCACGTTCATCCGGAGTCCGCCGACCACTAATGACCGCTTGTTCACCAGGCCACGGTACCGGCAGCCCGCGCCGGTTTCACCGAGCTTCTGCGTCGGCGGTGCGCACGCGCTCTACTCCGGCACGGTCGCGCCCGAGGCGCTCGGCGCCGATCTGGCCGGCGTCGTCGCCTTCTGTCCCTGGACCGGTGCCTACGGCCGCGCCGAGGCGCTGCCAGATGACTTTATCAGTGCCCTGTGTGTCCCGCCGCGGCCGGTCGGCCGCATGAGATCGCGGTCTATCGGAACCACCCGCACGGCTTCTACGAGTACAACCATCTTGGTGAGACAGGTCACACTGCGGCGGCCGAGGATGCGTGGCAGCGGCTGAAATCCTTCACCAAGGCGTGATACCGGCGGCGGCGAAGATGAAACCTTGTCACTTCTGCCGCCCCACCTCGATCTTCTCGGGTGGTCCAGACCAATCTGCCACTTGTCGCAAATCAGAGGTCTGTATATAGGCGTCCCAAAGGTTTGTCCGGCGGCGCAGCCGGTTTTCCGAAGTCTTTACGCCCCGAACCTGTTCGAACCCGCCGAACCCCGGAAGGCTGAAACAGCCCGCGTAACCGATCGCGGGTTCGCGCGTTGGTGAGGGTGTGGGTGGGAACTTGTGTGCGGAGCACGGGGCGCGCCGGTGTGTCGTTCACCGGCACGCCGCCCCCGCGGCCCTTCGCGATCCGCCCGGCGGCGTATGATCCGGCGCTGACGTACCCGGCGCGGACCCGGTGGCCCGTCCTCGCGCGGGTACCTGCGCGCGCGGCGTGAAACCCTTATCCACGCCCTCAGATATCGCCTCGCGCGCGTCTCCTGATGTAATGGGCCCAGGGTCGATCATGGCACATCTTTGTCAGGTTTCTGATATGTTCTTCGAATTCGAGCCGGTATCCACTTCGTAATCGACTCAGAACGTAGGGTTGGCATATGGCTTCCGTATCTGCTCGCAGTCGCAGCCACTCCGGTGGTGACGCCCGGTGACCGCGGCGGACCGCGTCCAGGAGGCGCCGCGTCCCGGCCACGGTGCGGGCCGGCACTCGGCCTTCGGCGCCGCTCCCGAGCGCCGGCCCGCCGGCCGGCGGCCGACCGCCTGGATCGTGGCCCCCTCGGTGTGCTCGGCGGTGCTGGCGGCCGCCGCGATCGTCATCGTGGTGAACGGCGCGCACTCGGCGGGCTACCGCATCAGCGGCGGTGCGATGACGACGGTCTACGTGCTCGGCGCTCTGATACTCGCGGTCGTCGTGGCCACCGTCGCCCTCGCCGGGCGTCCGGGCCGCACGGCCGAACTCGTGTCCTACCCCGAACCCGAGCGCCGCCAGGCGCCGATGCCGCCGATGCCGCCGCAGCCGCCGCACCAGCAGCAGCCGCCGATTCGGCCGCAGCAGGCCCCGGCCCCGCTGCCGCAGCGGGTCCCGCCGCAGGCTCCGCCGCCGCCCCCGATGCCCCCGCAGGTCGTCGCCAACGCGACCGAGGCGGCCGCGACGCTGGCCGCCGCGATCAAGGCCGCGGCCGGCCCGACGTCCATCTCCGACGAGGGCGTGGACCTGCAGGTCATCTTCGCGCAGCTGGTGCGCCGGCTGCTCACCCTGGTGCTGCAGCAGATCAACCGGCTCGACGAGCTGGAGAACGAGGTCGAGGACCCCAAGCTCCTCAAGTCCTTGTTCGGCATCGACCACCAGGCCACCCAGGTCCGCCGCTACGGCGAGAACATCGGCGTCCTGGTGGGAGCGCTCCCGCAGCGGCAGTGGACGCATCCGGTGCCGGTCACCGTCGCGCAGCGCTCCGCGGTCTCCGAGACCCCCGACTACCCGCGCGTGCAGGTCATCCCCCGGGCCCCGGGCCGGATCCACGGCCACGCGGTCTCCGACGTCATCCACATCCTGTCCGAACTGGTCGAGAACGCCACCAACTACTCGAACCCGACCACCAAGGTCACCGTCGGCGCGCACCGGGTGTCCGCGGGGCTGGCGATCGAGATCAACGACCACGGCATCGGCATGGAGCCGGACCAGTTCCGGCGGCTCAACACCCTGCTGCGCGACCCCTCCGGCGCCAACGTCAGGGACCTGCTCTCGCAGGGCCGCATCGGCCTGTCCGTGGTCGCGAAGATGGCCCAGCGGCACGGGATCGCCGTCGAGCTGGCGCCGAACGTCACCGGCGGCACCATGGCCCTGGTGGTGATCCCGGACGCGCTGCTGGCGAACGAGGAGCTGGCCGCCGACAAGAACCGCCACGCGCGGCGCGGCATCGACACCACGCAGCTGCCGGCCCGCCCCGCTCTGGTCTCGCTGCCGGACGTCGTCACGCCGGCCCCCGCCGCCGCCCCGAGCTCGGCCGCCTCGCTGTCCCCGGTGGCCGCCTCGACGCCGCCGCTGCCCGCACCGGCCACGTCGCAGGTGCCCCCGCTGCCGACCTCGCCGGTCGGCGGGTCTGAGCCGTCGGGCTCCGGCTTCTCCTGGGACGCGTTGTCGACATCGACGAACGCCGCCGACGAGGCGTCGGGTTCGGGCTCCGGCTGGGACGCCTTGTCGGCCTCGCCGACCGCGCCGGCCGCGCCGACCGCGCCGGCCGCGCCGGCCGCGCCGGCCGCCGCGGACCAGTTGTCGCGCCCGGCTCCGGCGACCTCGGTCTGGCCCGCCGAACCGCGGCAGGCCCAGCAGGTCCAGCAGTCCCATTTGGCCTCGGCGCCCTCGGCACAATCGGCGCACTCGGCATCCTCGTCCGGGTCGCAGCCGAGCTACTCCCAGTCGGCCCAGGGCCTGCCGATCCGGCCGCAGCCGGCCCCGGCCGAGCCGCAATGGCCCTCCACCACCCCGCCGACGGCGACCGGCGGCCCCACGCCGGTCCAGGCCGCGCCGGTGCCGCGCCCCACCGGCTCCGCCGCGTACCCGCCGCCGTCGGCCGGTCAGTACCCGGGCCAGGGCCCGGGTACCAGCGCGCCGCCGTGGTCCCAGGCCGGTGCGCCGCAGCCGCCGGTCGGCGAGCCGGGCTCTCTGTCGGGTTCGCAGCCGGGTTCGCAGCCGGGCGCCCAGCCGGGCCCGCAGCCGCAGCCGGGCTCCACGCCCGGCGTGCTGCCCGACGGCCGTCCGCAGCTGCGCCGCCGCACCCCCCAGGGCCACATCTCCGCGCGCCTGATCCAGGCTGAAGGACAGGAGAGCCGGCCGCACGACGGCGGCGCCCTGTCGCCGACGATGATGTCGGACTTCTGGCAAGGCCTGTCCTCGGGTACCGCGCCGGCCGACCCCCCGGCGGCCGGACCGGACCCTTCGCAGCACGATCGCACCACCGCGAACCGTCAGGAGTGGAACCAGTGAGCAGCAACCAGACCGAAGAGAATCTCAGCTGGCTGATCAACCGGATGCTGCAGAGCATCCCGGCCGCCCGCAGCGTGCTGCTGATGTCGACGGACGGTTTGGTCCGCGCCTACACCACCGGTCTGACCAAGGACGAGGCCGACACCCTGGCCGCCGCCGAGAGCGGCATGTGGGGCATCGTCACGGCCATCGGCAGGACCGTGCACGCCGGCGGCGTGCGCCAGGTCGTGGTGGAGCTGGACGGCGCGTTCCTGTGCGTCGGCGCCGCCGGCCCCGGCACCTGCATCGGCGTGCTCGCCGACCGCGGCGCCGACCCCCAGCAGATCGGGTTCGAGATGCACCGCTGCGTCACCGCCGTCGAGCGGGAACTGCGCACCGCCCCGCGGGACGCCGGGAACGGGGCGGTGGCAGCGGCGCGGGCGCGGTCGTGAGCCGGAGCGATCCCGATGCCTTCGTCGACTCCGCGGCCGGCCGGCTCATCCGGCCGTACGCGGTCGCCGGCGGCCGGACGGCGCCGAACGCCGACTTCCACCTGGTGACCTACGTGGTGGCCACCGGCCGGGCCCTGGGCGACCTGGGCCCGGACCACGACGACATCCTGAGCCTGTGCGACCGTCCGATCTCGGTCGCCGAGGTCTCGGCGCTGTCCGGGCTCCCGTTGGCCGTGACCAAGATCCTGCTGTCCGACCTGCTCGGCTGGCGCGCGATAGACACCCGCGCGCCCGTGCCCGTCTTCGAACGGGCCCGGCCGAGCACAGACCTTCTGGAGAAGGTGCTGGATGCCCTCTACAAGCTCTGAGCTGCCCGGCGGTCTCAAGCTCCTGATAGCCGGCGGCTTCGGCGTCGGCAAGACCACGCTGGTCGGGGCGGTCTCCGAGATCGCGCCGCTGAAGACCGAGGCGACGATCACCGAGGCCAGCGTCGGCTACGACGACATCGCGCTCACCGGCGGCAAGACCACCACCACGGTGGCCCTGGACTTCGGCCGGATCAGCATCGCCAACGAGTACGTGCTGTTCCTGTTCGGGCTGCCCGGCCAGGAGCGGTTCTGGTTCATGTGGGACCAGCTGTGCATCGGCGCGCTCGGCGTCATCGTGCTGGTCGACACCCGCCGCATCGAGGACTCCTTCGAGGCCGTGGACTACTTCGAGCGCACCGGGATCCCGTTCCTGGTCGCGGTCAACGAGTTCGAGGGCGCGCAGTTCGCCTACACCGCCGTGGAGGTGCGTGAAGCGCTCCAGCTGCGCGCCGAGGTGCCGGTGGTGATGTGCGACGCCCGCTCGCGCACCTCGGCCGTGAACGTCCTCATCGCGCTGGTGAAGCACCTGCAGAGCACCGACTACCGGACCGTCCGGCCATCCGCCCCGGAGCCGGCCGCGCATGAAGGAAGCTACATATGACAGAGCGCGACGACTTCCAGACCCCGGCCCTGCGGCTGGGCCGGCCGGCGCCCTCTGACGCCACCGCGCGCGCCGCCCGCCAGCGCGAACTGGGACTGGCCAGCACGCCGGACTCGGTGTTCGACGAGGTCGCGCGCCGCGCGGCCGAGGCCACCGGCGCCACCGCGGCGATGGTGAACCTGGTCGGCGAGTCCGGGCAGTACTTCGTGGGCCTGTACGGCAAGGAGCCGGCCAGCGGCGACCCGGCGTTCCTGGGCGACCCGGGCCGGTTCATGGACATGGACCAGGGTTTCTGCGTGCACGTCGTGGGCCGCAAGGCCGCGCTCACCCTGGACGACGTCTTCGAGTTCTCCCGCTTCCGCGGCAACCCGGTGGTGGACGAGCTCGGCGTGCGCAGCTACATCGGCGTGCCCTTGATCGACGACGACGGAACGGTGATCGGCACCGTGTGCGCGATCGACCCGGCACCCCGAAGTGAAGCAGAGGGGAATTCCTGGGGCAATCAGGGCCTCCAGGTGCTGAAGGCGGCGCGCGACGAGGTACTGGCGGAAATCAGCGGTCGGCAGAAAATCGCCGGGGTGCTGGAGGGCGTCGGCGGGACGGCGATGATCGCCGCGCGTCCGGGCCTGGAGGTGCTGTACGCGAACTCCTTGCACGATCAGCTCTTCGGCACTGTGGAGATGCTCGGCACGCCGGCTCCCGAGGCGTACCCGCACCTCGCGCCGGTAGGCATCCTGGCGGTGATCGAGCACCTGGACCGCGGCGGTGAGCCGACGGTCACCGCGCCGATCCCGTTGAACGAGCCCGCGACCGGCTCGGTGATCTTCGCCGCGGTCCCGGTCCGGGTCCCCGGTCACGACGCCGCGGTACTGACTCTGGGGCTGCGGGACAGCGACGGCGCAACCGTCCTGAGCCGGGCCAGAACGCTCGCCTCGGACATCGGGGACCTTGCGGACACTATCTGAATCCCAGGAGTAACACGTACCCCGGAGGGGCACGGCATATACGAGCCAGGACACTGTATTGCCAGGCGATGATCACGTGATAGGTATGAGTGCTGGCGCGCTCTTCGATCACGATCGGGCCCGCGCGGAAACGCCGTACAACGGTGAGGAGAGAGTCGGTGTCAGCACTCATGAACCAGGTCTTCACCAACGACCGGCATGAGGCGGTGCGGGAGGAGGTCCGGGCTTTCGCCGAGCAGCACGTGCGGCCGCGGGTGGCGCAGATGGAGGACTCCCGCGAGGTCGACCACGAGCTCTCCGCGGCGATCGCCCGGCGCGGCTGGATCGGCGCGACCATCCCGGCCGAGTACGGCGGGATGGAACTCGGGCACCTGGGCAAGACCATCATCATCGAGGAGCTGTCCCGGGTCTCCGGGGCGATGGGCGCCATGGTCCAGGCGTCCCAGCTCGGCGTGGCCAAGATCCTGCACTTCGGCACCGAGGCGCAGCGCCGAAGATGGCTTCCGCCGATCGCCACCGGGAACTGCCTGCCCACCATCGCGGTGACCGAGCCGGAGTCCGGCGGGCACGTGCTGGGCATGTCCGGCAACGCGGTGCGCGACGGCGACCACTACATCCTGAACGCCCGCAAGGTGTTCGTCGGCAACTCGCACGTCGGGCACGTACACGGCGTCGTGGTCCGCACCGGCCCCGGTTCCAAGGGCCTGAGCGCCTTCCTGGTCGAGTACGACCGCCCCGGCGTCCGCCTGGAACCGCTGGACCCGACCATGGGCCTGCACGGTTTCAGCTTCGGCGAGATCGTCATGGAGAACTGCCGAATACCCGTGGAGAACCGACTCGGACAGGAGGGCGAGGGGCTGGACGTGGCCTACTCGTCCAGCACTCTTTACGGGCGCCCGAACCTCACCGCGGTGGCTCTGGGCATCCACCAGGCGATCGTCGAGGACACGGTGGCCTACTGCCAGCAGCGCCGGCTCTACGACGCCCCGATCCACGAGATCTCCTCGATCAAGGTCCGGCTCGGCGACATGCAGTCCCGGCTGATGACGGCCCGCCTCGCCGCGTACCACGCCGTCTACCTGCTGGACCAGGGCCTGCCCTGCGACACCGAGCTGATGAACGCCAAGCTGGTCAACGTCGAGTTCGCCATCGACTCCGCGCGCGCGGCGATGGACATCGTCGGCGCCCGCGGCCTGCAGACCCGGTACCGGATCGAACGGTACCTGCGCGACGCCTACCACGTGCTCGCGCCCGCCGGCACGGCCGACATCCAGCGGCTGCGCCTGGCCGAGGCGGCGCTGAACATCGACCGCGGCCAGTGGTCGGCGCGGTTCTCCAAGGAAGTGCGGGTGCGGGATTCCGGGCTGGTGTAACGGAATCCGGGTCAGGACTGGTGCTCGACCAGGTTCCGCAGATCTCGCATGACCTTGCCCATGACGTCCGGGCCGGTGCCGAACACCATCTGCTGGTGGTCTGGTTTGGGATAGTATGTGATGCTGCCCATGGTGGTGGCTGTCATCCACATGCAGTCCGTGCTCTCCGCGGCCAGGCCGCCGGACTCGATCGTGCTGGAGCCGCAGCCGGCCAGGCCGCCGTGCGGTCCCGCGTCGATCATCACGTGGTTCTCCACGACGTGGTCGCCCGCCCCGTCAGTGGTGTAGAGCGGCGCGGCGGTGAAGACCGGCTTCATGTTGTCCGGCTTGAAGCCGCTGCCGTTGTAGCCGGCGAAGATGACATAGACGTCGTGGGTCGTGTCGTCATAGACCGCAATGATCTGCGATCCCCTGACCCCGAGCGGGGCTGTGTGCTTGGCGAGTTCGGACTGGATCTGGCTGAGCGTGGCAGCCTGGGGCTGGATCTGGGCGAAGCCGAAGATTGACTTCGGCGCCGACAGTGCCCATCCGCCGCCGGGACTGCCGCCGCTGGTCGGCGCGCTCTGATTGCTGTTCCCCGCCGCAGTGATGCTCTGGCTCGGTGCGAGTGCTGAGCCCGTCGTCCCCGATGAACTGCCGCACCCTGCGAGTGCGATGGCACTTATCCCTATGATCCCGACGAACGGGATAAAATGTATCCGCGTCATGGCCGCCAGACTCGCACAGCGTCTCAGAAAACGGCCCCGAGATTTGCTTAGCACCCCATGTAGCGGCGCTAATGGACGCATGGATCTGGACCCGCGCCGCCTGCTCCTGCTCCAGGCGATATCGGAGACGGACAGCCTGGCCCAGGCCGCTCGCCGGCTCGGGCACACGCCCTCGGCGGTGTCCCAGCAGCTGGCGAAGCTGGAGCGGGAGGCCGGCCTGGCGTTGGTGGACCGGGGCGCGGGACGGCTGGAACTGACCGAGGCGGGCCGGATCCTGGCCCGCGCCGGGAGCCGGATCGGCGACTCGCTGGCCGACGCCGAGCGCGAGCTGACCACCCTGACCGGCACGGTCGCCGGGCCGGTCACGATGGCCGTCGCGCCGGGCGGGACGGTGCTGGTGGCTGCTGGCGCGGTGTCCGTCCTGGCCCAGCGTCAGCCCGAGTTGCGGCCCACGATCATCGAGGTCGAAGAAGCCGAGGGGCTGCGGATGCTGCGCGCCGGGAGCGTGGACATCATGCTCGTCGCGGACGACCGGGACACCGCGTTCCCATTGCCGCCGGGCTACGTGTCCCGCGTGCTCATCGAAGACGAGTACCGGATCGCCGTCCCGATCTCCTGGGATCTCCCGGCCAGTCCGGCGGAGCTGTCGGGCAAGCCCTGGATCAGTGCCCTGCCGGGCACGGCCCGCGGCCGGTGCTTCCGCCGCCTGGCCGATCTCCACGGCATCGTGCCCTCCCGCGAGCACCTGGCCTTCACCCCGGCTGCCTTGGAGATCATGGCCGCCACCGGGCTGGGTGCCGTCATCGCGCCGCGGTTCCATGCCGACTGGCTGCAGAACTGCACCGTGCTCGACCTGCCGGTGCCCGGCTCGTTCATCGCCCGCGCCATCCACCGGGCCACCCCGGGCGCCGAGGCGGTCGCGATCGCGGTCGCCGAGTGCTCGCTCATGCGCGCCGAGGAGCTGGTGGAGACGGGGATCCACAAGCGCGACATCATCATCCGACGGTTGCACGACCCGGGGATGCCGCCGGCGCAGAGCCGGTAGCCCCGTGCAGCGGGTAACGCGGTACCGAGCCGAGGGTGCCGCTGGCGCAGAGCCGGTAGCTCCGTGCCGAGCCGGTAACGCGGTACCGAGCTGGGGATGCTGCCGGCGCAGAGCTGGTAGCCCCGTGCCGAGTTGGTGAGGCGGCGCCGAGCCGGGGATGCTGCCTGTGCCGCGCCGGTGATGCGGTGCCGAGATCGAACCGGCGTCGAGCTGTCTATCCCGCGCCGGACTGCCGCACCTCATCGGCCCTGCGGCAAGCCGCCGATCTGCTGCACCACGCCCCGCATCGCGAGCGTGTCAGGATGCTGCGGCCCCAGCATCCGCTCCTGGTCCTGCAACACCCCCATCAGCACCGGCCACGCGTGCTGCGGCTGCCCGGTCGCGACCAACAGCCGTCCGATCCGGTCGCGCATCGCCAGCGCCTTGCGGGCGTCGTGGTTCGGCAGCGCCATGTACGCCGGCAGGACCGCCTGGTACTCGGCCAGCGCACCGGCCAGGTCGCCGGTCTGCTCCCGGCACTGCGCGGCCTGGTAGCGGAAGCCGAGCGCCTCGTCGCTGCCCGGTCCGTGGTCGGCGGCGGCCGTGCGGGCCAGCCGGTCGAACTCGGTCAGCGCCGCGCCGGACTGGCCGTCGAGCATCAGGATCTTGGCGTACTGCTTGCGCAGGGCGCGCACGACGGGGCCGTGCGGGTCGTGCTTGTGCTGCGCGAAGGCCAGCGCGGAGCCGAGGATCTGCACGGCCGGGGCGTAGCTGCCCTCGCCGACCAGCCGCTCGGCCTCGGCCAGCGCGGTCGCGAGGTCGATCTCCGGGCCGCTGCGCTCGGCGGCCTGCACCGCGCGGTGCGGCGCGGGGACCGGGCCCGGCGGCGGGGCCATCGGCGAGTGGAACGGTCGGAAGGGGTCGAAGGGAAGGTCGGCGGTGTCGGCCGGCCCCTTCGGCAGCAACGCCGCGAGCCGGCCGTACACCTCGTGCGCCGATGCCGGCCGCGCCTGCGGTTGCTTGGCCAACAGCGCCAGGATCAGCTGCTCCAGCACCGGCGGGACGTCGGGACGCAGCGTACGGACCGGCGTCGGCGGCTCGGTGGCGTGCTTGGCGAACAGCGCGTAGGGCGTCGGGGCGTTGAAGACCGGACGGCCCGTGAGGACTTCGTGCAACACGCAGCCCAGCGCGTACAGGTCGCTCGCCGGCCCGGCGACCCCGGAGGACGCCTGCTCCGGCGCCATGTAGCCGGGGCTGCCGAGGGACTCGCCGGTCCGCGTCAGCTTGCTGAGATCCGGGTCGAACACCGCCGCGATGCCCAGGTCCAGCAGGACCGCCGTCCCGTCGGGACGCAGCATCACGTTGCCCGGCTTCAGATCCCGGTGCACCACCGGGATCGCGTGCACCGCCGCCAGCACCGTCGCGATCTGCGCCCCGAGAGCCGCCGCCTGCGGCCACGGCACGCTCTCGCGCTCGGCGACGAAGTCGGCCAGGCTGATGCCGTCGATCCGCTGCATCACCAGGTACAGCTCGCCGTCGACCCCGGCGTCGTGGATGGCGACCACGCCCGGATGGTCGATCCGGGCCAGCGCCCGGCACTCCCGGGAGAAGCGCTTGGCCAGCATCGGCCGGTCCGGCTGGTGCGCGGCGCCGGCCGCGATCAGCTTGACCGCGACGTGCCGGTCCAGGCGCTCGTCGTAGGCCCGCCACACCTCGCCCATGCCGCCGCGGCCGAGCGGGACGTCCAGACGGTAGCGGCCGGCGATCACCCGGCCCCGGGTCACCGGGCGTCCTCGCCGCCGAGGAAGCCTCGCAGCTCCCTGAGATCGGCCTGGATCTCCGCGGCCATGTCGTGGGCGGCAGCCGCCGGGACTGCCGCGACCGCCGGGACTGCCGCGACCGGCGTGACCGGCGGAGTCGGCGGCATCGGCAGAAAGGTCGGAGTCGACGGGGCGGTCGGCGCGGGATACGGGGTCGACGGCGCGCTCCCGAACGCGGCAGGCTGCCACGCCGCGCTGCCGTACCCCGGGTGCGGATAGGGAAACGGGTACGGCGCCGCCTCCGGCTGCCGTCGCGCCGGCTCGGGACCGCAGCCGCGCCAGGCGTACACGGTCGCCGTGATCAGGTAGCTGAGGGCGAACGCGCCGGCTCCGGCTTCCGCGTTCCCGTGTTTGTTGTTAGGCACCAGATACACCAGGACGCACTCGCCGACCATCCCGGCCACCATGCCCGCCAGCCACCACCACGCCGCCGGGGTGCGCCGCCGCCGGGCGATGTGCACCGCCGGCACCCAGCCCAGCAGCCCGACCGTCGCGATCGGGATCACCGTCCACAGCACGCGGGCGACGAACGACCCCGCCCGCACGGCCGCCGACGGCGGCGGGTAATAGGCCGAAGGCGGCTGGGGAGCGCTCATAGTGCGCTCAGATTACTGAGGTTGGGAGCGCCGAACCAGCCGCGCGAACACCCTCCGGGTCAGGGCTGTCCCGCGCCGGTGGAGGGGACCACGCTGCCCTCGGCGAGCGCGTCGGTGATGCCCTGGACCAGCCGCTCGCCCGCGCCGGCGGCCTGCCGCAGGACGTCGCTGAACTCCGCGATCCTCCGGAACGCCTCGGCGTAGCCGCGCTGCCGCTCCAGCGGAAGCCGCGGCAGCGGCGCCTTGCGCAGGTCCATGCGGCTGCTGGTGGACGCGTGGCTCACCGCCTGCCGGGCCACGGCGTCGCTGCGCAGATATCCCGCGACGAACCACGGGTCCAACCGCGCCGGGTCGGTCCGGACCACGGCCGTCCCGCGTCCCGGCAGCGTGCCGACGGCCGCGTCGCCCTCGCCGACGACCCACGCCTGGCCGAGCGCTCCGCCCAGGACCGGCACCACGACGTCGCCGACCGCGATCTCCGCGTCACCGCCGATGCTCAGCGCCCCGGCCCGGGCCAGATCGCCGAGTGTCGTCAGCGGCCAGGCGGCGGTAGGCGCCGCCTCGGTGCCCAGCGGCGGCAGGAGGTCGGTCAGACGGCCCAGGACCTCCTGCGCGGCCGTGCGGTACTCCAGGAGCCTGCCGTAGCCCAGACCGGTGTCCGGCCGCGGCACGTGGCGCCCTGGACTGAGGTCCACGGCGTCGTCGAGCAGATCGATGATCGGCAGCGCGACGCTGAGCCCTGATTCGCCCCCGAACGCGTCGGGATCGCGGTCGAAAGCCCGCCAGGCAGCCAGAATCCGCTCGGCGGTCGACGCGGACGGCACCCGCTCCGAGCGCTCGCCCCGGTCTTGCCCCCGATCTTGCCC
>NZ_JAACYW010000217.1 GCF_015356825.1 Catenulispora rubra
GTCGGGGAGGGCTATTGTGGGCACGACCCAGTTGTTACTGAGCAGTAGCTCAGCTTGCCCGACCAGGAGCACCATGCACCCGTTCCGTGCGGCGGTGGAGGCTCGTGACACGGCGGCGATCGAGGCGATGCTCGCCGACGACGTCGTGTTCACCAGCCCTGTCGCGTTCAAGCCCTACCCCGGCAAGCCGATGACCGCGGCGATCCTGCGCGGCGTGCTGCGGGTGTTCGAGGACTTCCGCTACGTCCGCGAGATCGCCGGCGCGGACGGCCGCGACCACGCGCTCGTCTTCACGGCCACGGTGAACGGCAAGCAGGTCAACGGCTGCGACTTCCTGCACTTCGACGACGACGGCAAGATCGACGACTTCATGGTCATGATCCGCCCCCTGTCCGGCGCCCAGGCGCTCGCCGAGGCGATGGGCGCGCAGTTCGCGCAGATCAGCGAGGAAGTCGCCGGCGGCGCAACGTCCTGACGCTGTGACGCCGGCGGCTTCACTCAGCGGGCCGCGGGCTGAATCAGCTCGATGAGGTTGCCCTCCGGGTCGTGGACGTAGGCGTAGCGCACGCCCTCGGTGGCACCGGGGCCAGGCTCGACGACGGCGGGGGCTGCGCATTCGGCGGTCAGGCGCTTGAAAGCGGCGTCGAGGTCGGTGACTTGCAGCGCCAGATGCGTGAACGTCTGCCGGGCGGTCGCCGCGAACGGGTCCGGCGTGTCGATCGGCGTGGAGCCTGCCCGTTCGGTGAATTCGACGCGCAGGCCCGCGCCGTTGCTCAGGATGGCGGTGCGCACGCCGGCTTCGGGCAGCTCCAGGCGCTCCTCGACCTGATCGAGGCCGAGGGCGGCGCGGTACCAGCTCTCCTGCACGTCGAGGTCGGCGACCGACAGGCTGATGTGGTGGATGCCGAAGGCCGGCTCGGCGGCTGTGCCGGCGGTAGCCGCAGGAGTTGTGGCGGTGGCCGGCTTTGCGCTCGTGCTGGCGGTGGCTGCGGTGGTGGCTGGCGTGGCGGCCATGCTGGCGGCGTCCGTCGTGGTGGCGGCGGCGGTGGTTGGCGTGGCGACTGTGCTGGTGGTGGTCGTGGCTGGCATGGCTGGCGTGGCGGTGCTGGCGGTCGCGGGATCTGCGGAACTGGTTGTGCTGGCAGTGCCGGCGGTGGTTGCGGCTGGCGCGGCGGCCGTGCTGGTGGTGGGGTCTGCGGAGCTGCTTGTGCTGGTCGTGCTGCTTGTGCTGGACATGAGCCTCTCGCTCTCCTCGCAAGGTGAACACCATTTACCTGGTGAATAGTGTTAACCTTAACCCCATGCCGCCACCCGTCAAGCGCCGCCCCACCGGCCGCCACCACGGCGACCTGCGCAACGTCCTGGAAAAGGCGGCCCTTGAACTCGTCGCTGAGAAGGGGCCGCATGGCTTCAGCCTGAACGAGGCGAGCCGCCGTGCCGGGGTGAGTGTCGCCGCGCCCTACAAGCACTTCGCCGATCGGGAGGCGCTGCTCGCGGCGCTGGCCGTCAGCGGCTACCGCGAGCAGCGTGAGCTGTACTCGGCGGCGGTGTCCGGGCTCGACGACCCGGCCGATCAGCTCGCCGCGTTTGCCGCCGCCTATGTGCGCTTCGCCGCCGAGCAGCCGGCGCTGTTCGACGTGGCCTTCTATGCGGGCCTCGACAAGTCGCGTCATCCTGAACTCGCCGAAGCCGGCGACCTTCTGTTGGCGGCGCTGCTTCCGATCGCCGTCAGCATTGCTCCGGACGAGGCAGCGGCCTTTGACCTCCTGCTGCGGATTTCGTCGGCGGCGCACGGGTTGGCCGTGTTCCTGCGGCAGGGCTTGTTCGGCATCGAGCCGGACGCGCTGGACGAGACCGCAGAGCGAGCGGCGCGGACGGCGCGCGCGATCATCGCCGGTGTTGAGTAGCCGGAACGATGATCACGCGCCGCCTGCGAGCGTCGCCTACACCCGCCTCAGGTGAAGCAGAGTACTGCTGTAGTCCCCGGCCGGCAGGTCAAGCTCCAGTCCCGTCCGGGCCACGGCACCACTGATCCGCACATCTCGATCGACGTCGTAGTACTCAGCCTCGGTATCCAGCGCGCTCAGGCGCACCAGCGGTTGCGGCAGCCCGAACGCTGCAACGGTCCGCCACGCGATGACCACGTGCTCCGCGCCATCCGCAGACGCGTAGTGCACTGCCGTCGACTGCCCCTCCGTCGAGGGCCGGTGCAGCACACCGTGCTGCACCACATGCCGGATCCGCTTGTACTGCGCGACGAACCCCGCCGCCTCCTCCAGCTCCGCCGGCGTCCACTCCGTCAGCTTTCCGCCGATGCCTAGTGCGCCGGCCATGGAGACGTGGAAGCGGAAGCGTAGCGGTGTGGTGCGGCCTGTTGCGATGTTCGGGCTGTCGGTGACCCACGCGGCCATGACCTCGGCGGGGTACAGCATGCTGAAGCCGTGCTGGATCGCGAGGCGGTCTACCGGGTCGGTGTTGTCCGAGGTCCAGACCTGGTCCGTGCGCGACAGCACGCCGAGGTCGGCGCGGCCGCCGCCGCCGGCGCAGGCCTCGATGCGCAGCTGCGGGTGGTCGGCGCGGAGTTGGTCCATGATGCGGTAGACGGCTCGGGTGTGGTCGATCCACAGTCGGTCGGGATCGGGGTGCCCCGGCCAGCCGGCGTCGGTGACGGCGCGGTTGGCGTCCCACTTCAGGAAGTCGATGCCGTACTCGCGCACCAGTTGGTCGAGCCACTCGTGGGCCCACTCCGCCACGTCGGCGCGGCCGTAGTTCAGCATCAGCTGGTGCCGCAGCTCGGTCGGATCGCGGTTCGGGGTGTGCACGACCCAGTCGGGGTGCGCGCGGTACAGGTCGCTGTCGGCGTTGACCATCTCCGGCTCGACCCACAGCCCGAAGCGCATGCCGAGCTGGTGCACCTTCTCCACCAGCGGCCCGAGGCCCTGCGGGAACGCGCCCGGGTGCGGCTGCCAGTCTCCGAGTCCCGCGGTGTCGTCGCGGCGGCCGCCGAACCAGCCGTCGTCGAGGACGAACAGCTCGATCCCGAGCTCGGCGGCGGCCTCGGCGAGCCGGAGCTGGCCGGCCTCGTCCACAGTGAAGCCGGTCGCCTCCCACGAGTTGTAGACCACCGGCCGGTCCTCGTGCGGCGTCGGCGAGACGTGCCGGCGCACGTAGTCGTGCCAGGCGCGGGCCGCGCCGCCGAAGCCGGCTGTGGTGTGCAGGCCGGCGAAGACCGGAGTGACCAGGCTCTGGCCCGGGGCCAGGGTCCAGCCGACGCCCTCGTGCCCGAAGCCGCCGGTCCAGGTGACGTGGTCGGCCGGGTCGCGGTGCAGCGTCATCCGCCAGCTCCCGCTCCAGGCCAGCGCCGTGCTCCAGACCGCGCCCCGGTCCTCCTCGGCGGTGCCGTCGTCGACCGCGAGCCAGGGGTTGGCCTGGTGCCCGGTCAGGCCGCGGCGGCTGGTGAACACCGTCTCGGCGACCGGGACCTGGCTGCGGCGCGGCTGGAACTCGTGGTTCCAGCCGCCGACCACGTGGCTCATCCGGTAGTCGTTCAGGCGCGGCACGCTCCAGGCGGCCGAGTCCAGCCGGCCGACGCCGATCGGCTCCTGACCGTCGTTGGCCAGCACCGTCCAGCGTTCGATGACATCCGTGTCCTGATACACCCGGTAGTGCAGCTCCGCCCGCAGCGGATACCGGCGGTCCTGGAGCCGGATCACCAGGTGGCCGTCGCTGTTTTCGGAGCCGGTACTGATCTCATGGCCGGCCGGGCCCCACTGCGCGCCGCGCGTGCCGTCGGCGAACCGGACCTGCAGGCCCGCCGGGCCGAAGCGGGCGCCGGTCTCGATGCCGAGTTCGTCGGCCACGCCGTCGCCGTCGAAGCTGTTCGCGTTCCCGGGCGAGGTCAGGGAGCCGGCGTCTTCGTGGGCTGCGACGGCCTCCGGCGTCCCCCACGCGACGTGCCGGGGGCTGCCGTCCGGATCGGTCCGGAGCAGGTATCTGGTGTCGGGTGTGGTCAGCAGCCAGGTGCCGCGGGCAGCGTCGTAGGTAACGGGTTGCGGGGGAACACGCACAGGTCAACCTCACCAAACAGGTCTAGGGCGGTGGGAGCCGCGAGCTGCGAGCGTAGGGCGGGCCCTCGCTCGAAATCAATACTTGACGAAAGAAATTATTGCGCTTAGGTTTCCGCCATGTCTCCGAAGCCCGGTTCCCCCCAGCCGCTCGCCGCCACCCCGGCCGCGACCGCCGTGCTGGCCATGGTCCTGACCGAGGGCCCGCTCAGCCGGGTCGATCTGGCTCGGCGGCTCGGCATCTCCTCGGCCGCCGTCACCAAGGCCGCCCGGCCTTTCCTGGACGACGGCTACCTGCACGAGCTCGACTCCGAGCGGACGGCGCCCGGCGCCGGACGCCCGGTGAGCCCGCTGGCGATCACCCCGGACCGGGAGTTCGTCGCGGGGGTGAAGGTGACCGCCGACGAGGTGATCGGCGTGGTCTGCGATCTGAAGGCGCGGATCCGGACCTCGGCGCACCGGCCGCTGGCGGACTGCGGGCCCGCGACCGTGCTGGCCACCCTCACCGCGCTGGTCGACGAACTGCTCGACGCCGAACCGGAGCTGCGTGCCAAGACCCGCTTGCTGGGCCTGGCCGTCTCCGGCGACGTCGATCCGGTCGCCGGCCTGGTCCGGCTCTCGCCGCTGCTCGGCTGGGAGAACGTCGATCTGGCCGGTCCGGTCAGCGAGGCGACCGGCCTGGCCGTGGTGGTCGAGAACGACGTCAAGGCCCTCACCGTCGCCGAGCACTGGTTCGGCGACGGCGTCGGCACCGACGACTTCACCCTGGTCACCGTCGGCGCCGGCATCGGCTGCGGCATCGTCACCGGCGGCCGGCTGCTGTCCGGGGCGTACGGCGTGGCCGGCGAAGTCGGCCACGTCTGCGTCGACGCCTCCGGTCCCCGCTGCCACTGCGGGGCCCGGGGCTGCGTCGAGGCGATCGCCGCCACCGAGGCGATCGTCGGCCGGGCCCGGCAGCTGACCGGGCGCGACGACCTCACCTTCACCGAGGCCGCCGACCTCGCCCGGTCCGGCTCGGCCCCGGTGCGCGCCCTGTTCTCCGAGGCGGGCACCGCGATCGGGCTCGGCATCACCGCCGTGGTCAACCTGATCGGCCCGGAGCGGATCGTGGTCTCCGGCGAAGGCCTGGACGCCTACGACCTGTTCGAGACCGAGATCCGGGAGGCGTACGCCACCCACGCCTTCGGTGCGGCGGCCCGGTGCTCGCTCACCATCCGGCCGCTGCCGTTCGAGGAGTGGGCGCGCGGCGCCGCCTCGGTCGGCATCCAGACCCTGTTCGCGCCCGCCCGCCGATAACGGGCTGGCGACCCCCACAACACCGAATACCCCTGGCCTCTGACCGGACCGGCACCCGCCGGACCCGGAGTTCGACGCACCTTCAACGCACGCTTCAACGCACCCTTCGACGCACCACGGGGACCTGCCCGCCCGCAGGCGATCTCCCATACCCTCACCCCTCACTCAGGAGGACGACCATGTCCCGTGGACCGATCACCGATCGTCGTACCCTGCTTCGCGGCGCGATAGGCGGCGCCGGCCTGTTGCTGGCCAGCCCCGCGCTCGCCGCCTGCGGCAAGAGCAGCGCCTCCTCCACCTCCAGCGGCAGCGGAGGAGGAAGCAGCCAGGTGACGTTCGGCTCCGACGGCTCGGACCCGACGCCGCGCAAGGCCTACGGCGCGCTCACCAGCGCCTACACCGCCGCCACCGGCATGCAGGTCCGCACGAACACCCTGGACCACAACACCTTCGCCCAGCAGATCACCGCCTACCTCCAGGGCACCCCGGAGGACGTGGTCACCTGGTTCGCCGGCTACCGCATGCAGTTCTTCGCCCAGAAGAACCTGCTGCACCCGATCGACGACGTCTGGGCCCAGATCGGCGGCGGCTTCTCCGACGCCGCGAAGAAGCTGAGCCTGGGCCTGGACGGCAAGGCCTACTTCGTCCCGCTCTACAACTACCCGTGGGGCGTCTTCTACCGAAAGAGCGTGTTCGCTGCGAAGGGCTACCAGCCGGCCGCCGACTGGGACAGCTTCGTCGCGCTGTGCGGACAGATGAAGAAGGACGGCCTGTCCCCGCTCGCGGCCGGCTTCGGCGGCGGCGACTCCTGGACCAACCTGGGGACCTTCGACTATCTCAACCTCCGGATCAACGGCTACGACTTCCACATGCAGCTGATGGGCGGCAAGGTCGCGTGGTCCGACCCCCGGCTGAACGCCGTGATGGATCACTGGCGGCAGCTCTCCCCGTACCTGGAGGCGGGCGCCTCGGGCCGCAAGTGGCAGGACGCGGCGCAGTCGGTGTTCGACAAGAAGTCCGGGATGACGGTCACCGGCCTGTTCATGGGCCAGGCGATCACCGACGAGTCGCTCCGCGACGATATGGACTTCTTCGCCTTCCCGGCCATCGACCCGACCCACGGCCAGGACGCCGTCGAGGCGCCGACCGACGGCTTCGTCCTGAGCGCCAAGGCCAAGCACGTCGACGCCGGCAAGAAGATGCTCGAGTGGATCGGCACCGCGGCCGCCGAGACGGTTTACGCGGGCGTCGACCCGAGCAACGTCGGGGCCAGCACCAAGGCCGACACCGGCAAGTACAACGCGCTGCAGCAGAAGTCGGCGCAGATGATCGCCTCGGCGAAGTACATCACCCAGTTCGGCGACCGGGACAGCGACCCGGGCTTCATCTCGGCCGTGGTCGAACCCGGATTCGCGCAGTGGCTCGCCTCGCCCGACGACGGGACGTCCACGCTGAAGAAGATCGAGTCGCAGCGCTCCCAGTACTTCACGTCCTGATGGCGGGCGGCGGACGGCAAGAGGACGAAGGGGAGTGGCATGGCCCTCACAGCTGACGTGACCGGCAAGAACGCCAAGGCCGGGGCACCACGGCGCAGACCCCGCACGCGGGTGCTGTCGGTCGGGGACAAGCTCTTCCTCGCGGTGCTGATCGGGGTGCCGCTGCTCGCGCTGCTCGCCTTCGTCTGGCTCCCGGCGCTGGCCTCGGTGGGGATCTCCTTCACCCAGTGGGACGGCATCGGGCTTTCCTCGATCCACTGGGTCGGCCTGCGGAACTACAAGAACGTCTTCACGAACTACCCGCCGTTCTGGCCGGCCGTGGAGCACAACATCATCTGGATGGTGTTCACCGCGCTGGTGCCGACGCCGGCCGGCATCTTCCTGGCCTACCAGCTGGACCGCAAGATCAGGTTCAGCCGGGTCTACCAGATGGCGATCTTCCTGCCGGTGGTGCTGTCCACGGCCGTCGTCGGGTTCATCTGGGAGATCGTCTACGACCCGGACCACGGCCTGCTCAACAGCGCGCTGGGGACCAACAACCCCAGCGGCAAGCACTACATCGACTGGCTCGGCGACCCGCACCTGAACCTGTGGGCGGTGCTCGTGGCTTCGGCGTGGCGGCACACCGGCTACGTGATGATCCTGTACTTGGCCGGGCTCAAGAGCGTGGACCCTTCGCTGCGCGAGGCGGCCGCGATCGACGGCGCCAACGGCCGGCAGACCTTCCTGCGGGTGATCGTGCCGGCGATGAAGCCGATCAACGTGACCATCATCGTGGTCACGGTGATGGAGTCGCTGCGCGCCTTCGACATGGTCTACGTGCTCTCCGGCAACAACGGCAGCAAACAGGGCCTGGAGCTGCTGTCGCTGCTGATCACCAACAACACCGTCGGCGAGTCGCCCCGCCCCGGGTACGGCTCGGCGCTGGCCACCGTGCTGCTGGTGGTGTCGCTCGCGGCGATCGTCACCTTCCTCGTGCAGAACTTCCGGAAGGAGCGCCAGGCGTGACTACGACCACCGCGACCGACCTGCCGAAGGCGGCGGCCCCGGCGGGGCGTCCGCCGGCTCGCAGCCGCAAACCCCGCGGGCTTGGCCGACACGTGTTCCTGGCCCTCGTCTCGGTCGGCTGGCTCATCCCGCTGGGCTGGGCGCTGTTCACGGCGCTGCGCTCGTACTCGGACACCGCCGAACACGGCTATCTGAGCTGGCCGCACGGATTGAGCTTCGACAACTTCAGCACGGCTTTCGACCAGTCCGGCATGCCGCACTTCTTCTGGAACTCGCTGCTGATCACCGTCCCGGCAGTGCTGCTGACGCTGCTGTTCGCCTCGGCGGTGGCCTTCTTCGTCTCCCGGTTCGACTTCCGCTTCAACATCGCGCTGCTCATGCTGTTCACCGCCGGGAACCTGCTGCCGGCCCAGGTGATCATCACCCCGCTGTACAAGCTCTACCTCCAGCTGCCGCTGCCGAGCTTCCTGAGCGGATCCGGGTACTTCTACGACTCGGCGTTCGGCGTCATCACCATCCACGTCGCCTACCAGTGCGGCTTCTGCGTCTTCGTGCTCAGCAACTACATGCGCACGATCCCGCGGGAGATCAGCGAGGCGGCGCTGGTGGACGGCGCCCCGGTGTGGCGGCAGTACTTCCAGATCATCCTGCCGCTGTGCCGGCCGGCCTTCGCCGCGCTGGCCACGCTGGAGTCGATCTGGATCTACAACGACTTCTTCTGGTCGTTGATCCTCATGGAGACCGGCGACAAGCGGCCTGTCACCTCCGCGTTGGCCGGACTGTCCGGCGAGTACTTCACCAATCCCAACCTCATCGCCGCCGGGGCGCTCCTGACGTGCATCCCGACGCTGCTTATCTATCTGGTCCTGCAGCGCCACTTCGTGGGCGGTCTGACCATCGGGGCCAGCAAGACCTGACCTGAGGGAATCATCATGCGTATAAACATCAGACGGCCGCGTCGCGCGGTCGTGCTCACCGCCCTGCTCGGCACGCTGCCGGCGCTCGGGCTGATCCAGCTTCCCGACGCCGCCGGCGCCTCCCGGGCCCCCGGGACCTCCGACGGCGGCAGCACCGCCATCGCCGCCACCAGCACCGCCAGCACCACTGCCGCCAAGCCCTACATGGGCTGGAGCAGCTGGAGCCTGGAGTCCACCACCGCTCCCGGCGTCAACGCCGCCGGCCAGGGCGGCTCGCTCACCGAGGCCGAGGTCATCGCCAACGCCGACGTCATGGCCGCCAAGCTGAAGTCGCACGGCTACAGCTACGTCAACATCGACGCCGGCTGGTGGATGGACGACAAGTGGAAGACGGAGTACGACGGCAACGGCATCCCGAAGGCCGACCCGACTCGCTTCCCCGACGGCATCAAGGCGGTCGCCGACCACGTCCACCGCGAAGGCCTCAAGCTCGGCCTCTATCTGCCGGTCGGGCTGGAGATCGCCGACTACCAGGCCGGGAACTTCCCGATCGCCGGTGCGCCGTCGTGTCATACCCATGACATCGTCTACTCCGATCTGCGCACTACGAACGGCTGGGACAGCGCCTACAAAATCGACTTCTCCAACCCCTGCGCGCAGAAGTTCGTCGACTCCGAAGCCAAGCGCCTCGCCTCCTGGGGCATGGACTTCCTGAAGATGGACGGCGTCGGCCCGGGCTCGGTGAAGAGCGGCAACAACTACGACAACACCACGGACGTCGCCGCGTGGTCGCAGGCCCTGAAGCGGACCGGCCGGGACATCCAGTTCGTCCTGTCCTGGTCGCTCGACCACGCGCACGTGGCCACCTGGCAGCGGTACTCCAACGGCTGGCGCATCGACACCGACGTGGAGTGCTACTGCAACACGCTGGTGACCTGGCAGAACTCCGTGGTCGGCCGCTGGACCGACGTCGTCCCGTGGATCGCCGACGCCAAGCCCGGCGGCTGGAACAACCTGGACTCCCTGGACGTCGGCGTCGGCTCGATGGACGGCCTGACCGATGACGAGCGCCAGACCTACATGTCGCTGTGGGCGATCGAGGACGCGCCGCTGTACACCGGCGACGACCTGACGAAGCTCGACTCCTACGGCCTGTCGCTTCTTGGGAACGACGAGGTCATCGCGGTCGACCAGGCCGGGCGTCCGGCGCGGCCGCTGACGCAGAACACTGATCAGCAGGTCTGGTACAGCCGCAACCCCGACGGCTCGCTCACCGTGGCGCTGTTCAACCTCGGCACGTCCCCGGCGACCGTCACCGCGCCGTTCGTCTCGCTCGGCGTCGGCGGTTCGGCGACGGTCCGGGACCTGTGGGCGCACCAGAACCTGGGCTCGATGTCCGGTCAGTTCTCCGCGACGCTGCCGGCGCACGGCTCCCGGCTGCTGAAGGTCGTGCCGAGCGGCGGAAGCCTGGTCTCGTACGAGGCCGAGGCGCCGTCCAACGTCCTGACCGGCGGCGCGGCCGTCACAGGATGCAGCGGCTGCTCCGGATCTCAGAAGGTCGGCAGCCTCGGCCACGAGGGCGCGCTGACGTTCACCGGGGTGAAGGCGGCGAAGGCGGGCCCGCACACCATCACCGTGGTCTACGACGACGGCGACACCAACGGTCGTCCTCTCACCTACAGCGCCAACGGCGGACCGGAGACCACCATCCAGGCTCCGGGTACCGGCGGCTGGAACACGGTCGGAACTCTGACGATCACCCTGCCGTTGCAGGCCGGGGCCAACACGATCACCTTCACCGGTCCTGACTCCAACACGTACTCGCCCGACGTAGACCGGATCATGCTGTGACCTCACGTGATCTGATGCTGGCGTGGCCTCGTCCGGCGGACACCTGGTTCGAGGCCGCGCCGGTCGGGAACGGCCGGCTCGGGGCGATGGTCTTCGGCGGGGTGCGGCTCGGGCGTTGGCAGATCAACGACTCCAGCGTGTGGTCCGGCAGTCCGTCGAGCCCATCTGATGGGCTTGCCGCGGTGCTCGGTGCGGGCGCCGGTCCGGAGCGGCTTGCCGAGCTGCGCGAGGCGATCCGGGCGGAGGACTATCAGCAGGCGAATAGTCTGGCGATGCAGTTCGAAGGCCGCTACAGCCAGGAGTACCTGCCGTTCGTCGATCTCTGGATGTCTCTCGACGCGGACGGCGACTATCAGGGCCGGACGCTCAACCTCGACACCGGCGTCGTCGCCGAGGAGATCGAGCTGGACGGCCGCCGGATCGTGCGGCGGACGTGGGCGAGCCGGCCGGCCGGGGCGGTCTGCGTCGCGTTGGACGTCGCCGAGGGTAGCGTCGACATCGACCTCGAACTCACCTCCGAGTTGCGGGTCGTGCGGCGGACGGGGCTGAGCCTCGCCGTCGAGATGCCGATCGACGGGGCGCCGACGCATGAGCCGAGCGCGCCGCCGCATCGCTACGGCGACGGTGGCGGCCTCGTCGACGGGTACGACCCGTACGGCGTGGCCGCGATGGCCGTTGATACCGACGGCGATGTGCGCGTGGTCGACGGGGTCGTGCGGGTGTCGCGGCTTTCGCGGCTGCTCGTCGTGGTGACCAGCTCGACGAGCGGCGCCGACTTCTGGTCGCGGAACTCCCCGACGTCGCGGGACGAACACCTGCGTCGTGCGTCGCAGAACGCGCAGATCGCTGTCGCGCGCGGTGCTTTTGAGCTGCTGCGCGAGCACGAAGCGGACCTGCGCGGAGTGCTCGGCGGTATGGAGCTGACGATCGGCGCGCGCCGGTCCGGGACGTTCGACGTCGCCGCGGACGTGTTGTCCGGCAAGGACGAACAGCTGACGGCGACCGTGATCGTCCAGCTCGGCCGCTACCTGCTGGCGTCGGCCTCGCGGCCTGGCGGCGGGCCTCCGCCGAACCTTCAGGGCATCTGGAACCAGGAACTGAGCCCGCCGTGGTCGTCGAACTACACGATCAACATCAACACCGAGATGAACTACTGGGGCGCCGAACCGGCGGGTCTCGGCGAGTGCCACGACCCGCTGTTCGGCCTGATCGAACGGCTCGCGGAGACCGGCGGACCGGTCGCCCGGCAGCTCTACGGCGCGCGTGGCTGGCTGGCGCACCACAACACCGACATGTGGGGCTGGGCCCTGCCGGTCGGGATGGGGCACGGCAATCCGTCGTGGGCGCTGTGGATGATGGGTGGCGTGTGGCTGACCCAGCATCTGTGGGACCACTTCGAGTTCAGTCAGGACCTTGAGTTTCTCGGCGATCGGGCGTGGCCGCTGATGCGCGGCTGTGCCGAGTTCTGCCTTGATTGGCTGGTGGACGGTGCGGACGGGCTGCTCGACACGATCCCGTCGACCTCGCCGGAGAACCTGTTCGTCTCGCGCGCCGGGACGATCGAGTCTCTGTCCGTCTCGACGGCGATGGACATGGCGCTGATCCGTGCGCTGTTCACGCGCTGTCTCGCGGCTGCGGAGCTGCTGGGCATCGAGGATCCGGTGTGTGCTGAGATCAGCGCCGCGCTGCCGCGATTGCGGCCGCCGGGTCTGACCGCCGACGGCCGGTTGCTGGAGTGGGGCGAGGACCACGTCGAGCAGGACCCGCAGCACCGGCACATGTCGCATCTGGTGGGTGTGCACCCGCTGGACCAGATCGATCCGGACCGGACGGCCGAGTTGGCCGAGGCGGCGCTGGCGACGTTGGATCGGCGCGGGCCGGGGGCGATGGGCTGGTCGTGGTCGTGGAAGATCACGTTGCGGGCTCGGTTGCGCGATGCTGCGGTGGCGCGTGAGCTGTTGTTGGAGGCGGTGCAGCCGTTTTCGGGCGACCCGCTGCTGAGTGCGCCGCCGGAGGGGACGGAGTGGGGCGGGTTGCTGCCCAACTTGTTCAGCACGCATCCGCCGTTCCAGTTGGATGGCAACTATGGGCTGATGGCGGCTGTGGTGGAGATGCTGGTGCAGAGCCATGGCGGGGTTATCAGGGTTCTGCCGGCGTTGCCGCAGGAGTGGCCCGATGGTGCGGTACGGGGTGTTCGCTGCCGGGGTGGTCTGGCTGTGGATGTGGTCTGGCGCGGCGGACGTCTCAGTACCCTGTCGGTCCATCGGCTGTACGGGGACGACGGCCCAGTCTGGATTGACTACGAGGGCCGCCGGAAGGAGGTCCAGGTGGTGCGCGGCTCCTCGGTCGATTTCGGCGCGGAGCTGGACGTGCGCTCCCTCAGCGAGCGCGGATTCTGAACGAGCACGGATTCTGAACGGCAGGGAAACATCGGGTGTTGTTATAGGGTTCAGGGGTGACAGAGGGGCGATTCGGTCGGCGCGGCGTGCTCGCGGCGCTGGCCGTGGGCGGGGTGCTGCCGGCGCTCGCCGCGTGCTCGGGCGGCGGGAAGCACAAGCACGACAAGCAGAACGGTGCGGCGGTCGGCGCCAGCGGTAGCAGCAATGGCGCGGTGAGTGATGTGGGCGGCGGCATGGACGTTCTGATGATCATCCGGCACGCCGAGAAGCCCGCCGGCTCCGGCGCCCCGTACGGCCTCACCGCCGACGGCGTGCAGGACGACCACTCGCTCACCATCCAGGGCTGGACCCGGGCCGGAGCGCTGGTCGGCCTGTTCGACCCGCGCGATGCCTCCGGCGGTCCCGTCGCGCTGCGTGCCGGTCTGACCAGGCCCGCGGTCGTGGCCGCAGCCGCGGCGGGCACCGGCGGCAGCAACAGCAAGCGCCCGCAGGAGACGGTGACGCCGCTGGCCTCGGCCCTCGGCGTCACGCTGGAGACGCAGTTCGCGGTCGGCCAGGAGGCGGCGCTCGCCAAGTGGCTGACGGGCCCGACCGGTCCCTCGGGGCCGACCCTCGTGGCCTGGGAGCATCAGCACATCGCGGACATCATCGCGGGCCTCGGCCAGGTGACCCCGAAGCCCCCGGCTTCCTGGCCCGGCGCGAGGTTCGACATCGTCTACGTCTTCACGCGCGTCCCCGGCACCGGCGGCTGGACGTTCACGCAAGTCCCGCAGTCGTTGCTGGCCGGGGATCTGTCGAGCCCGATCAGGTAGCGTCGGTGCCGGTGGCGGTTGAAGAACTGCAGCTCTCGGCAAAGCCCGAGCCGGATTAGAGGGCTGGTATGCGCCGCCACCTGGGCCGGTGACCACACCACGGGTTCAGAGAGCGATCGCTTGATAGGACAGTGCCGCGTCGACGATGTCCTCGGCTGAACCTTCGCGTAGCTCGGCTGGCGGATAGAAGATCAGATCAGCGACTCTGGGGTGCGGTGTGTTTGCCCCAAGCAACAGTAGGTAGTAGTCGAGTTCGGGATCGGCGGCCTGGATCCGGCGCACGATCTCGATCAGCTCGGCGCGGCTAGCGTCGGCGACCTTCGGCCATGCGGGTCGTGCGGCCTCGCGCGCGAACTCCTCGAGATCCCGGGTCTCGTTGTAGGAGATGAAGTCGTAGTCCGTGTACGTATGCCCGGTGGCCTTGTTGAACGCGGTGACGGCCTCGCCGGCGGCCAGGCCGTCACCGTGACGGATCACATCGGCGATGTTCTCGATGACCTGACTGAGCTCGCGGAGTCGAGACTCGGCGACGAACGGCGGGGTGAGTTCCGGACGCAGCATCACATCCGGCATTATCCCGCAATGTCGTCGGCCCGGAGCTGCCGCGCACGGTACTCGGCTACGAGGCGGTCGGAGCGAGTTCGCGGACGAAGAAGGCCACGACCTGGTCGACGAGCTGCTGGGCGTCGGGGTGTCCTTCGAAGACGTGGTCGGCGCCTTCGACCGGGACGAACTCCGAGCGCGCTCCGGCCGCGGCCAGGGCCTTGTGCAGGAGTTCGGCCTGGTCGACGGGGACTCTGCGGTCGGCGTCGCCGTGCATGATGAGGAACGGCGGCGCGCCGGCGTGGACGTGGGTGACCGGGCTGGCCAGGGTGGCGGCGGCCATCAGCTTGTCCGCGTTGCCGTTGCCGTCGGCGCCATCGCCGTCGCCGCCGAGCAGGCCGGCTATGGCGCTGAAGTGGCGCAGCGCGACCAGGTCCGTGGGGGAGCACCAGGTCGCGGCTGCCGCGATCGGAAGGTCGGCGTCGTCGGTGGCGCCGGTCGCTTTGTCGGCGGGGGCCAGCGCGGCGAGCGCGCCGAGCGTCCCGCCGGACGACTCGCCCCAGACCCCGACGCGTGCCGGATCCAGGCCCCACGTCGAAGCGTTGGATCGCAGGAACCTGATCGCGGCACGCACGTCGTGCAACTGCGCCGGGAACTTAGCCTCGCCGGAGAACCGATAGTCGATCGTCGCGGCAGCGATCCCGGCGGCGACGAGCGTGTCGAACACCGCGTTCGGCGCGAGATTCGACGGCAGGTAGCGCCGATCGCCGGACCAGAACGCCCCGCCGTGCATCCAGACCACGACCGGCACCGGCGACTGCGTACTCGCGTGCGCCGGGAGGTGCAGGTCGAGCAGGAGCGGCCGGAAGCCCTGGATCTCGGCGTATGTCAGGCCTTCGAGGGTGCTCATGCGATCGTGACCTCACCTGGGAATGAAGGGGCTGCGATCGTATCGAATTCGTCCTCCGGTGCCTGTGGTCTCAGCGCTCCCGGAACCCGCCGAGGAACCGCCGGAACACCCCGCCCTCCCGGGGCAGCGGCGGCCGGGGCGGCGGCGGCTCGGCCCGGCGGGTGGCGATCGGCTGGTCGTAGTCGGTGCGCAGGAGCGCGTCGATGGTCTGCTGCTCGTCGAAGTCCTCGGAGCCCTCGATCGTCGGCACGTACCCGACCAGCATCCCGTCCTTCATCACCTGGGCCTCCAGGCCCGCGGTGTCGTCGGTGTCCCACTCGGCCTGGCGTCCGCCCGAGAGCATGACGCGCACGCCGAACTGGTAGACGCTGACCTTGGCGACGTGCGCGTCCACGCCGCGCTCGCGGAGGGCGTCGACGACGCGGCGCGCTCGATTCTCGTCCATGCTGATCAGGGTAACCGGCTGACCTCGGTCTGGGCCGCGATGATGGGGACACCGGGCCCGCTCGCGCGTGCCGCAGAGGCTCAGACCAGCACGGAGCCGCCGTCGACCGGGACGATCGCGCCCGAGGCGTAGGTCTGCTCCATGCAGTACACGAAGGCGCGCGCGATCTCCTCGACGCGGCCGGTGTGCCCGACCGGGGTGGTCTGGGCCGTGGCCTCGAACAGGGCGTCGCGCTGGGCCTCGGGGAGCGCCGACCACAGGGGGCTCTCCACGACGCCGGGGCGGACGAGGTTGACCCGGACCGGGGCGAGCTCGAGGGCGAGTTCGCGGGTCAGGGCCTCCATCGCGCCGCAGATGCTGGCCGCCACGGCCCAGCCGGGGGCGGGGCGCGGGGCGGCCGAGCCGCCGGTGAGGGTGATGGAGCCGGTCGGGGCCAGGTGCGGTGCGGCGGCGCGGACGGCCGCCAGGACGCCGAAGTACCGGATCTCGAAGAAGCGGCGCGCGCTGTCGACGTCGAGCTCGGTGATGGGGGAGAGGGTCAGCGGTTCGCCCGAGGTGTACGTCAGGTGGTCGAAGGCGCCGATCTGGTCGAAGAGCGCGTTGAGCGCCGCCGGGTCGCGGACGTCGACCGCGTGGCCGGTGGCGTCGGCCGGCAGTTCGCTCAGCGCGTTCTTCACGCTCTGCTGCCGTCCCGAGACGACCACGACCCGGGCCCCGCGCCCGGCCGCCGCCTGCGCCGTGGCCAGTCCGATCCCGGACGTGCCTCCGATCAGCACTACGCGCTGTCCGGTGATGTCCATGGCAGTTCCTCTTCTCGTTGGTGCCTTTGCCGTCTGCTTTCCGGAGTCCACGATCCGCCGCAGGGTGGCCGCGCGTCCAAGACCTGTCCCGTCGCCTGTGATACCTTCAAGGCATCACAGATGGCAGGGAGGCCCGCATGGACCTGGACCTTCGCAAAATTCGCTACTTCATGGCGGTGGCCGGCGAGCTGAACTTCGGGCGCGCGGCGCAGGAGCTGCACATCGCGCAGCCGGTGCTGTCGCGCCAGATTCGGGCGCTGGAGTCCGAGCTCGGCGTGCAGCTGTTCGTGCGCGATCGGCGGCGTACCGAACTGACCCCGGCCGGTGAAGCGCTGTATGCCGACGCGGGGCCGGTGTTGGCGGGAGCGGAGGCGCTACGGCGTCGGGTCGGGCGCGCTGCTCGCGGGAACGACGTGTTCACCGTCGGATTCATGCCCGGGCTGATCGTGACCGGCGCGGTCAGGGCGCTGACGGCTGCGCATCCGCAACTGCGGGTCGAGGTGCTGCGGACGAGTTGGGCCGACCAGGTCGAGGTGCTGCTGGACGGCCGGGCCGATGTCAGCTTCGTGCGGCTGCCGGTCGACCAGCGCGGCCTGAAGGTGACGACGTTGTTCGAGGAGCCGCGGGTCGTGGTGCTGCCGAGCGGGCACCGGTTGGCGAGCAAGGACGAGATCCATCTCGACGACCTCGCCGGCGAGACACTGCTCCAGCCGCACAAGGCTGTTCCGGAGTGGCAGGCGCTGACCGGCGACACCGCGCCGCGAGACGAGGGCGGTCCGGCGCCGCTGGCCGTCGAGGAGAAGCTGGAACACGTCGCCTCCGGGAGCGGCATCGTCATTCTCCCGGCCTCGACCGCCGGGTTCTATCAGCGCCCTGACGTGGTGGCCGTCTCGATCGCCGACCTCGGGCCCACGCGCGTCGCCCTGGCCTGGGACGCGACGCGGCGGAGCCGGTTGATCAGCGAGTTCGCGGCGCTGGCCGCGGTCCACCTGGGCTCGCCGAGACCGGCGGGATGACAGTGTCGTGACACGCCGGTCGGCCGGTCGGCGCCCGGCTGCCTCGTGGGCGCGGACCGCCCTGTAACGTCGTGCCCGTGGATCGTTTCAACGGCTTGGAAATCCCCGAATCCCTCGCGGAAGCGCTCGACCCCGCGACGACCGCCCTGATCGTCTACGACATGCAGGTCGGCGTGCTGCGCCAGATCGCCGACGGCGAGCAGCTGCTGGCGAACGTCAAGCGCGTCCTGGCCGCGGCCCGCGAACGCGGGATCCGCACGATCTTCCTGCGCCACTACTTCATGCCCGCGGCGCTCGCCGGCGTGTTCCAACTGCGGCAGGCCATGATCTGGCAGCACAAGGGCGCCGCCGTCGACACCCGGCCGCTGATCCCGCACGGCTCGCCCGGCTTCCACCTGGTCGAGGGCCTGGACCCAACTCCCGACGAGCCGATCATCGACAAGATCACGATGTCCGCCTTCGAAGGCACGCCGCTGGACATCGTCCTGCGCGACTGCGGCATCCGCAGCTACCTCATCGTCGGCGCGGCGACCGAAGTCGGCATCGAACCCACCGCCCGCCACTCCACCGACCTCGGCTACATCCCGATCATCGTCCGCGACGCCTGCGGCGCCGGCCACCAGGAGGCCGCCGAGCGCGCGCTCGCAGGACTGGAGTTCACCGGCGACGCGTTCCTGACGGATACGGACGAGGTGTGCGGGATCCTCGGGGCGGGGTGACGGGCCCGTGCCCAACCCCCTACTTATCCTTCTCTGTCCTCTCAGACCCCGGCTGTATCCAGTCGAACGTCCGCTCCACCGCGCGCCGCCAGTTCGCGTACTCGCTCTCGCGCCGGCCGGCGTCCATCGACGGGTTCCACAGCGCGGCGCGGTGCCAGTTGCGGCGCAGGCCCTCCAGGTCAGGCCAGTAGCCGACGGCCAGTCCCGCAGCGTACGCGGCGCCGAGGGACACGGTCTCGGCGACCATCGGCCGGACCACCGGGGCGTCCAGGACGTCGGCGACGAACTGCATCAGCAGGTTGTCGGCCGTCATGCCGCCGTCGACCTTCAGGGTGGTCAGGGCCAGGCCCGAGTCGGCGTTCATCGCGTCGACCACCTCGCGGGTCTGCCAGCCGGTCGCCTCCAGGACGGCGCGCGCCAGGTGGCCCTTCGTGATGTACGACGTCAGGCCGACGATGACGCCGCGCGCCTCGCTGCGCCAGTGCGGGGCGAACAGCCCTGAGAACGCCGGGACGATGTAGCAGCCGCCGTTGTCCTCCACGGTGCGGGCCAGCGTCTCGATCTCCGGCGCCGTCGTGATCAGCCCGAGGCTGTCGCGGAACCACTGCACCAGCGACCCGGTGACCGCGATGGAGCCTTCGAGCGCGTACACCGCCGGTTCCGTGCCGATGCGGTACCCGACCGTGGTGAGCAGGCCGTGCGTGGAGCGCACCGGGGTGTCGCCGGTGTTCAGCAGCAGGAAGCTGCCGGTGCCGTACGTGCACTTGGCCTCGCCGCGCGCGAAGCACGTCTGCCCGAACAGCGCCGCCTGCTGGTCGCCGAGCGCCGCCGCGATCCGGACGCCGGGCAGGGCGCGCGTCGCTGTTCCGTAGACCTCGGACGAGGAGCGGATCTCCGGGAGCATCGCCGCCGGGATGCCGAAGAAGTCCAGCAGCTCCTTGTCCCACTGCAGGGTCTTGATGTTCATCAGCATGGTGCGGCTGGCGTTGGTGACGTCGGTGACGTGCACGCCGCCCTCCACGCCGCCGGTCAGGTTCCAGATCAGCCAGCTCTCCATGGTGCCGAACAGCACCTCGCCGCGCTCGGCCCGCTCGCGCAGCCCCGGCGTGTGGTCGAGCATCCAGCTGATGCGCGGTGCCGAGAAGTACGTGGCCAGCGGCAGACCGGAGTGCTCCAGGACAGTCGCTGCGTCCGGCCGCCGCGCGTATTCGGAGACCATCTCGTCGGTGCGGGTGTCCTGCCAGACGATCGCGCGGCCCAGCGGGTGGCCGGTCCGGCGGTCCCACAGCACCGTGGTCTCGCGCTGGTTGGCGATGCCGATCGCGGCCACCTGGTCGGCGCCCACCCCGACCTTGGCCAGCGCCTCGGGGGCCAGGTGCTCCAGGTTGCGCCAGATCTCCGCCGCGTCGTGCTCGACCCAGCCGGGCCTGGGGAAGTGCTGCTTGTGCTCGCGCTGGGACACCGAGACCAGGCGGCCGCCGCGGTCGAACAGGATGCAGCGCGTGGACGTCGTGCCCTGGTCGATCGACATCACGAAGTGCGCGACCATGGTGCAGCCTTTCGG
>NZ_JAACYW010000218.1 GCF_015356825.1 Catenulispora rubra
GGCGCGAACGGGGCCGGGGGATCGGCGTCGGGATCGCGGCCGGGCTGAAGCTGACCCCGCTGATCTTCGTCCCCTACCTGCTGTTCAGCCGCCAGGTCCGGGCCGGGGTGACCGCCACCGCGTCGTTCGTCGTGACGATCCTGGTCGGCTTCGTCGTGATGCCCGGCGGCTCGTGGCGGTACTGGCGGCACGACGTCTGGAGCACCAAGCGCATCATCCCGTTCGACGACGCCTGGGGCTTCGACCAGTCCATCCTCGGAGCGCTCAAGCGCGTGCGGCACTACCTCCCCGCGACGCCGCTGTGGCTGCTGCTGGCCGTCGTCACCGGCGTGGTCGGACTGGCCCTCGCGGTCCGCGCGAGCCGTCGCGGCGACGAACTGACCGGCGTCGTCGTCTGCGCGATCACCGGCTTGCTCGTCTCCCCGGTCTCCTGGCCGTTCCACTGGGTGTGGTGCGTTCCGCTGCTCATGCTGGGGGCGGCGCGGGCCTGGGGCGACGGGGGCGCGGGCCGGGAGCGCGAGAAGGCCGGGATCGTCGCGCTGTGGCTGGCGTTCGCCCTCGCCTCGATCTGGACGTTCGCGGTGTTCTTCGACGATCCCGGCAACCCCGGGCCGGTCCTGGTGACGCTGTTCGCCGATCTCTTCGTCCTGATCGGCTTGGGGCTGCTGGTCTTCCTCGGGATCCGTGCCGTTTCGCCCTAGACGGTGATGGCGATCTTGCCGCTGGCGTGATGCCCCAGCACGCGGGTGATGGCACCGGCGGCGTCATCGAGCGGGTAGGCCCGCTCGATGATGGTTTTGGCTTCGCCGGATTCGAGAAGGCGGACGAGAGCGTTCAGGTTCTCGTGGTTGACGGCGAGTGTGACGAACTTGACGTCGGTGGAGCCCTTGCCCATCAGCGCCGCCCGCGCCACCCGGGGCAGGCCCCCCAGCAGCTTTCCGCTGATCCCGAGGCTGTTCGGGATGAACACCCCCTGGGGCGTCAGCAACCGTGCGACGGCCTTCGGCGGGTGGTTCAGCACGTTGTCGAGGATGACGTCGTACCGAGACTCGTTCTTGGTGAAGTCCTGCGTCGCGTAGTCGATCACGTGGTCCGCGCCGAGCGACCGGACCAGCTCGACGTTGCGGGCGCTGCACACTCCCGTCACCTCGGCGCCGAGCGACTTGGCGATCTGGACCGCCATCGTCCCGACGCCGCCTGAGGCTCCGTTGATGAGCACGCGCGTGCCGGGTCCCACGTGCCCCACGTCGCGCATCGCGAGCAGCGAGGTCAGCCCGGTCATGACGGACGCTGCGGCCTCCTCGAAGCTGAGTCCGGCCGGCTTCTTCACGAGCTGGGACGCCGGCACGACGGTGTACTGCGCGAACGTCCCCGGCTTCGAGCTGTTGGCGCTGCCCCACAGGGACCCGAACACCTCGTCGCCGGCTTGGAGATCGGTGACCCCCTGACCTACCGCCTCCACCATGCCGGCGACGTCGCTGCCCCGGATCGGCTGCTTCGGCCGCCGAAGCCCGGCCTGCGCGCGGAGGACGTAGGGCACCCCCGCGACGGTGGCCGAGTCCGGGGTGTTGACGCTCGTGGCCCGGACGCGGATGAGGACGTCGTTGTCGCCGGGTACGGGTCTGGCGGTGGTCTGATCGAGCTGGAGAACGCGCTCCGGCGCTCCGTAGCCGCGCTGGACGATGGCCTTCATCGTGGGTGGATCGGTCGTCATGGGCCTGCCCCCTTCTCGGCCTTACTGTGTAAGGATGTCCCTTACGTTGTAAGGTTAGGCCTTACGGTGTAAGGGCGTCAAGGGAGGTCTCCGCGAAGGTCTCCTTGAACGACAGGAGCCGGCTTCGGGAGGATGGGCCCATGAAGATCGCCGGACCGGGCAAGACAGGTGCCGAACGCCGCACTCCGCTGACCAGGGAGCGGGTGGTGGCGGCCGGCATCGGGCTGGCCGACCGGGAGGGCATCGAGTCGATCAGCATGCGCAGGCTCGCGCAGGAGCTGGGCGTCGAGGCGATGTCCCTCTACACCCACGTGCGCACCAAGGATGACCTGCTCGACGGCATGGTCGACGCGGTGATCGGCGAGATCCCGACGAGCGCTGTTGACGGCGCCGGCGGTGCAGACGGTGCCGATTGGAAGACGTCACTGCGTCAGATGGCACTCGCCGCACGCGGTGTCGTCCTGGCCCACCCCTGGGCCCCGCAGCCGATCGAGACGCGAGCCGCACCGGGACCCGCCGCGCTCCGGTACATCAACGCCGTCCTCGGCGTCCTGCGTGAGGGCGGCTTCACCGTCGCCCAGGCGCATCACGCCCTGCACGTCCTCGGCAGCCGCCTACTCGGGTTCACGCAGATGCTCTT
The DNA here is from genome assembly GCF_015356825.1 of Catenulispora rubra. Taxonomy (GTDB): domain Bacteria; phylum Actinomycetota; class Actinomycetes; order Streptomycetales; family Catenulisporaceae; genus Catenulispora; species Catenulispora rubra. The sequence continues at coordinate 2,355 of NZ_JAACYW010000218.1, forward strand.
CGACGACTCCGGAGACGGCGACCCCGAAACGGCCGCCGCCGTCGCCGACCAACTCGCCCCCACCCTCCCGTACATCGCCGAGATGGCCCTCGCCGTCGCCCATACCGGCGTCCTCGGGCCCTGCGACGACGACGCCGAGTTCGCGTTCGCACTCGACTTCATCCTCGACGGCCTGGAGCGGCTGCTCCAGCGCGGCTGACTCGGCTGCCGACCGCGCTCGGACGTCGGGCCGTCGCGGACCTAGCCCGCGGCGGGCAGGTCGACCGGGTAGTCGACGCCCTTGTCGGCGGACGCGGAGACGGCCTGCCACGCTTCCGCCTCGGCGATCTGGCTGCGGGAGTAGTCCAGCGCCATCCCGACCGCCCCGGCGCCGAGCAGGAGGTGGCCGGGCAGGTTGTCGGCGTGCACGATCCGCACCAGGATCTCCGCGGCCCGGTCGGGGTCGCCCTGCACGACGACGGCGCCGCCGCCGCTGCGTATCAGGTCGCTCATGGTCCCGACGGTCTGCCGGTAGTCCTCGGGGACGTCCTCGACCCGCATCGACGAGCCGGCCCAGTCGGTCGCGAACCCGCCCGGCTCGACCACGACGTACCGGATGCCGAACGGCGCGGTCTCGGCCGCGAGGACGCGCGTGAATCCGTCGACGGCGAACTTCGCCGCCTGGTAGGAGCCCAGTCCCGGGGTGTGTCCGACGCGTCCGCCGATCGAGGAGAACTGGATCACGACGCCCGCGCCCTGCTTCTTCAGCATCGGCAGCGCGGCGCGCGAGACGTTGTAGACGCCCCAGAAGTTGGTGTCGAACTGGCGGCGGAAGTCGGCATCGTCGGTGGTCTCGACGGGGGAGAGGTTGGCATAGCCGGCGTTGTTGACCACCACGTCGATCCGTCCGAACTTCGCGACCCCGGCGGCCAGCGCGGCCTCGGCCGCGGCGGCGTCGGTCACGTCCAGCGCCACCGGGAGCACCCGGTCGCCGTACTCGGCGGCCAGGTCGGCGAGCTGTTCGGGCCGCCGGGCGGTGGCCACGACGTTGTCGCCGGCCCGGAGGGCGGCGGCGGCCAGGGAGCGGCCGAAGCCGCGGGAGGAGCCGGTGACGAACCAGGTTTCAGGCTGTGTGCTCATGGCTCTAGTGCAACACGGTTGCACTAATACTGCAACTCGGTTGCGGTAGTTTTCTGCTGGACGGTCCCTACTGCAACTAGGTTTCGATAAGGTGGTACCCTGGACGGGTGACCGGAGTTGACTTCGAACGTGCCCGAACCCCCGAGGCCAAGCGCGCCAGGCAGGACGCCATCCTGGCGGCGGCCGCGCGGCTCGCCACGGCCAACGGTGTGCGCGAGGTGACGGCCAGCGCCGTCGCCGACGAGGTCGGCATGCACAAGTCGGCGATGCTGCGCTACTTCGAGACCCGCGAGGACATCTTCCTGCGGCTGGCGGCCGAGGCCTGGGGCGAGTGGTCGACGGCGGTGCGTGCCGAGCTCGAAGCCCTCGACGCCGGCCCTGCCGCTGCTGTCGGACGTCACGAACAGGACGACGCCGCGCACGCCGCCGCTGCAGTCCTCGCGCACTCCCTGGTGTCCCGTCCGCTGTTCTGCGACCTGCTCGCACACACCCCGCTGAACTTGGAACGCAACGTCTCATTCGAGAGGGTCAAGGCGTTCAAGACGCGAGCGATCGCCGCCGTGGCCGAGATCGCCGCCACCCTCTGCACGGTCACCCCGTTGCGCCTCGACCAGGCGCGCAGCGTCGTCGCCACCGCCACTTCCATGGCCGGTGCGATGTGGCAGATGGCCGCCCCGAGCACGAACCTGCGCGCCTTCTACGAATCCGAACCCGAACTCGCCCACGCCGTCGTCGACGTCGAGCCCTCCCTGACCGACATCATCAGTGCCCTGATCACCGGCTACGCCGCGCGCTCGACCTGGCCCGCGTCGAACTGAGACTCAGCCGGTCGCGGCGGACGGACCTGCCGGGGGAGCGGTGTCGAGCGTGGTCAGCAGGGCCTGGAGCCGGTTGGCCTCGGCGGCGAGGCGGGCGGCGTCCAGCAGGATCGTCGCCGGTGTGCCGTCCTGCGCCGCGCGCCATGTCGCCAAAGCGCCGTCCAAGTCCGTCGAGCTGACCGTCTCCCCGTCGCGGACCTGCCCGGCGGTGGCGAGCAGCGCGTCGCGCATCGTGCGCGCGAACGCTGAGGCGGCCGGTCGCGCCGGTTCGTCGTCAGGAGGTAGATGCGTCTGCACGACGACCGCCGCCTCGAACAACCGGGCCAGGGCGTGGTGCGCGCGGGTGAGTCCTTCGCGGCTGGGGCCTCGGTCGCGTACCGGCTCCTGTGCGGCGGCCAGCGCGGCGGATTCCAGCGCGAGGTAGGCGTCGCGCGAGTCGAGCAGGGCTTCGCGGGCTCGTCTGCGGCTGCTCGCCCCCGGCTCGGCGACCGCCTCGATCGCCGACGCGGCGTACGTCCCGGTGGTCTCGATCAGGTCGGCCAGCCGGCCGGCGAGCGTGACGGTCTGCCAGGACGGCCACAGCGCGTACGAGGTGAAGATGATCAGTCCGCCGAGCAGCGTCAGCGCGACGCGCTCGCGCACGGTGCTGGCCAGCGCGAGCCCGTCCATGGAGAGCAGGAAGACGATGTAGGCGGTGATCAGGGTGCTGGCGACCAGGTAGCCGGACTGCATCACCAGGTACAGCGCCCCGGTGCAAGCGACGGCCAGCACTGCGGCCACCCACGGGTCCGGGTGGAAGAGCAGCACGACGGTCGAGGCGATGGCGACGCCGACCAGCGTGCCGGCGAAGCGTGCGACGCCGCGGCCGAAGGTCTGCGAGAAGTCCGGGCGCATCACCATCACGACGGTCAGCGCGGCCCAGTAGCCGTGCTGCACGTTGAACAGCTTGCAGATCCCGTCGGTCACCGCCACCACCACGGCCACGCGCAGTGCGTGCCGTAGGATCGGGGAGTCGCGGCGCAGTTCGCGTCGTACCGTGCGCCATGCCTGGTCCAGACGCTGGCGGGTGCCCGGCCGACGCAGGAAGCCGTGATGTCCGGCGCGGTCGTCGTCCCCTTCATCGGTCTGCCGCAGCACCGCGTCGACCTGGGTGAGCAGGTCGATCAGCTTCTCGGCCGCGTTCTGCGCCGCTTCTCCCGCGATGCTGTCCCGCGCCGCCTTCTCCATCGCCGTGAGCAGCGCGGTCGAAGGCGGCACGACCGATCCGCTGCGGATCGAGCCGGCGGCGGTGTCCAGCACGTTGGCCGCGGCCAGGAGCAGGTCGCGGATCTGCGCGCGTTCGGCGTCGGGCATCTGGCCGGGCGGTTTGGCGAGCACGGCCAGCACGGCGCGGACCTGGTCCATCAGCACCCGGATACCCGAGAGTTCGGACGGTCTGCGGCGCGCCTGACGCGGGGTGAGCGTAGCGGCGGCCCGGGCCTGGGCCAGCGCGTTGGGGTCGAAGACCGCGTCCTGGTCCCGGCTCAGGCGGCGCGCGTAGTCGGCGACCGAGGCGCAGGCGTCGGCCAGCGCGCCGCGCTGCGCGCTCCAGGAGCGGTCGGGCCAGGCCAGCGCCAGGACCACCTGCACCGCCCCGCCGACGCCGATGAGCAGCGCGAACTGGACGGCGTCGGCGAAGTCGCGCGGCGGGCGCACGATCGTGAGCATGACCGGCACGGTCATCGACGCGGCGATCCCGGGCGCGGCGCCCAGCGCCCAGAACATCGCCGCCCCGAACGCCCACAGCGCGAGCACGAGCACGAACAGCGCGGGCCACGGCGCCACCGCGTTGCCCACGAACGCGCCGACGAACAGGCCGAGCGCGGTCGAGGCGGTCAGCCCCGGCCCGCGCCGGTAGCCGGGCAGCACGGTGGTCATCCCGGTCAGCTGCGCACCGAGCGCGGGCAGCACGGCATGAGCCGGCCCGAGCCAGGCCAGCGCGCCGAACACGGCGATCGCCACACCGCACCCGGAGCGCAACGCGCCCCAGGGATCGTTGAACGCCCGCTCGACGCGCATACCGGACCGGGAGGCAGTCTTGATCGAGCGGTACCAGGCCGCGCCGAGTCCGCTCACTCCCTCGGTTCCGGAAACCGCCCGCGTCGACCGTGCCACATCCACCAGTGTCCCGGGGCCGCCAGCCGACGCGCACGACCGTTGACAGGTGATTCATGTCATGCCGACCGTTTCATCCGGCGCGCGATGGTTACGAGGACGCCTCACGTGATCGAGACATCCGCAGAGAGGAACCGCCATGAGCGTCGGTGACAAGGCCAAGCACGCTGCCAAGGACGCCAAGGGGAAGATCAAGGAAGCCGCCGGCAGGGCCGCCGGGAACGAGCGCATGCAGGCCGAGGGCCAGGCCGAGCAGGACGAGGCCCGGGCCGCGCACGCCGCCGACAAGGCGAAGGACACCGCGAAGAACGTCGGGCAGGGCGTCAAGGGCAAGGCCAGGGAGGTGGCCGGGGCCGTCACCGACGACGACGGCATGGAGGCCAAGGGCAAGGTCGAGCAGCTGACCGCGCGGGCCAAGCAGCATCTGAACAAGTGACGCGTTGAGGCTGGGCTGCTGGCTCCGGCTGTTTGGCCGGGGCTGGCCCGCTCAGCTTTCCCGCTTTACAAGTCGGCGCCGCCGTAAGCCCAGCCGTCAGCAAATCCGCGGCAGCGGATCCCCCACCAGCACATCGATGATCCGGTGCCCGCCGAACCCGGTCCGCCCGAGCACGCGCCCCGGCGGCTCGGCCCGCACCTCGCCGATCAGCGCCGCGTCGGCGCCCCCTTCGCTGCGGCGCATCGCCTCCAGCGCCGCATCCGCGGCCTCCGGGGCGACGAAGGCCACGAGTTTGCCCTCGTTCGCCACGTAAAGCGGATCGATGCCCAGGATCTCGCACGCTCCCGTCACCTCCGGGCGCACCGGGAGGCGGTCCTCCGCGATGAGCACGCCGACCTCCGCCGCCACGGCGATTTCGTTCAGAACGGTCGCCACGCCGCCACGGGTGGCGTCGCGCAGGCAGCGGATGCTCGGGCCGCAGGCGTCCAGCATGGCCCGGGCCACCGGCCACAAGCTGCGCGTGTCGCTGCGCACCTCGGCCTCCAGGTCCAGGTTGCCGCGCGCGAGCATGATGGCCACGCCGTGGTCGCCGATCGAGCCGGAGACCAGCACCTTGTCCCCGGGCCGGACGCGCGCCGGGTCCAGGCGCGCGTCCTCGTGCAGCACGCCGATCCCGGTGGTCGTGAGGTACATGCCGTCGCACTTGCCGCGCTCGACCACCTTGGTGTCGCCGGTCGCCACCCGGACGCCGGCCTGCGAGGCCGCGGCGGCGATAGCGCTCACCTGTTCCTGAAGCACCTCGGCCGGCAGCCCCTCCTCCAGGATCATCGCCAGCGCCAGCTCCAGCGGCCGCGCGCCGCTGACCGCGAGGTCGTTGACCGTGCCGTTGACGGCCAGATCGCCGATGGTGCCGCCCGGAAAGCTCAGCGGCCGGACCACGAACGCGTCCGTGGTGAAAGCCAGGCGCGCGCCGTCGATCGCCAGCGGCGCGGCGTCGCTCAGCGACGACGGCGCGCTCGCCCCGAGCAGCGGCACGACCAGACCCTCGATCAGCGCCCGGCTGGCCTTGCCACCGGCGCCGTGCGCCATGGTGATCCGGTCGTCGCGGAAGCGCTGCGGCCGGCGCCGCACGGCCTCGATCCGCTCGCCGACTTCCTCCTCGGTGAGGACCTTCGCCATCGCTACTCCCGTCGAAGAACCGTGAACCACGTGTGCGGGTATCTCAGAGGACTTGCAGATCGAGGCGTTCGCGGGAGTACTGCCCGAAGTTGTAGTAGGCAGCGCAGGCGCCTTCGGAGGAGACCATGCAGGTGCCGATCGGCGTCTCCGGCGTGCACGCCGTCCCGAACACCTTGCACTCCCACGGCTTGAGCACCCCCTTGAGCACCTCGCCGCACTGGCACGCCTTCGGGTCCGCGACGCGCACCCCGGGCAGCGCGTACCGCTGCTCGGCGTCGAAGCGCGCGTAGGCGGGGGTGAAGCGCAGCGCCGACTGCGGGATCGAGCCGAGCCCGCGCCACTCGAAGAACGGCCGCAGCTCGAAGACCCGGCTCAGCGCCTGGAGCGCCAGCTCGTTGCCGTCCCAGCGGACCACGCGGCCGTACTGGTTCTCGACCTCGCTGCGGCCCTCGGCGAGCTGCCGCATGATCATGTGCACGGACTGCAGCACGTCCAGCGGCTCGAACCCCGCGCACACCACCGGCTTGCCGTGCTCGCGCGCGATGAACTCGTACGGCCGGCAGCCGATGACCGTCGAGACGTGTCCGGGGCCGATGAAGGCGTCCAGCCGCAGGTCGGGCGAGTCCAGGATGGCCTTGATGGCCGGGATGATCGTGACGTGGCTGCACATCACCGAGAAGTTCTCGACGCCCTCCTGCTCGGCGCGCAGCACGGTCAGTGCGGTCGACGGCGCGGTGGTCTCGAAGCCGATCGCGTAGAACACGACCTGCCGGTCCGGGTTCTCCCGCGCGATGCGCAGCGCGTCCAGCGGCGAGTACACCATGCGGATGTCGGTGCCGCGGGCGTTGGCCTCCAGGAACGAGCCACGGCCGCCGGGGACGCGCATCATGTCGCCGAAGCAGGTGAGGATCACGCCGGGCTGCTCGGCGATCGCGATGCCGTCGTCCACGCGCCCCATCGGGATCACGCAGACCGGGCAGCCGGGGCCGTGGACGAGCTCGATGTTCTCCGGCAGCAGGTCGTGGACGCCGTAGCGGTAGATGGCGTGCGTGTGGCCGCCGCAGACCTCCATGAACTTGTAGTGCCGTCCCGGCTCGGTGAGGGCGGCGATCTGCGCGGACAGCGCGCGGGCCAGATCGGGGTCGCGGTATTCGTCGACGAAGCGCATCGCGCCACTCCTGTCTTGTCAGACTTCGGACACGGGCTCGGCGGGTAGCAGTTCGATGGCGACTCCGGCATGCACCAACACCCGATCGCCGACGCCGACCGGGCCGACGAACTCCAGCGCGACGCTTTCCTCGCGGCCGTCAGTGTCACGGCAGCAGGCGTCGGCCCCTGCGATCGAGACCACGGTCAGCGGCACCGCCACATCACCGCAGGTGATGCACTCGCCGTCGACGGAACAGGCCGCGGCCTCGCCGGTGCCGTCGTCGATCCGCCGCGCGCTCACACCGGATCCGATTCCGCCACGGCCTGCAACTCCTCGTCGAAGGCCTGGCCCATCATCTCCAGCACGGCCAGCGCCTCGGCCGCCTCCCGCTCGTCCACCTTCGACATGGCGAAGCCGACGTGGATCAGGACCCAGTCGCCGGGGGCCAGCGTGCCGCGGTCCAGCAGCCCGATGTTGATCTTCCGCTTGACGCCGACCACGTCGATCACGGCCAGCTGCTCATCGGTGTCCGGCAGGATCTCGGCGACCTGTCCGGGGATGGCCAGGCACACGGCTCAACGGTCCTTTCGGAACTCGACCCACTGCAGCACCAGCTCGTCGCCGCCCTCGGTGGCGACGTCCGTGCTGTGGCAGTCCGGGCAGGTCGGCGCGGCCTCGGCGGCCTCGAACGCGGCCGGGCACGCGGCGCACGTGGCGCGCACCGGCGAGATCTGCACCTCGGTCTGCGCCCCGGCCGCGACCCCGCCATCGGCGACCAGCTGGAAGGACTGCTCGAACGCGGCGGGGGAGATCCGGTGCAGGGTCCCGACCAGGACCCCGATCCGGGCCACCGGCCGGCCCTCGGCGCGGCGCTCCACGGCCTCCAGAACGCCGGTGCAGTAACCGATCTCGTGCATGTCACATGCTCCTCATCTTCAGGTAGCGCATGACGTCCGGGAGCGAGCGCACCGCCAGTACCGAGGCGGCCACGCCGATCGCGGTCAGCGCCGTCGCGCTCAGCACACCGAGTAGCTTCATGTCAGACACCTTTCGCGGCGCTCGGCTGTTGTACCGGTTTGGCGGAGATAAGCACCCGGATGGCAGACAGCGCTGTGTCGACGGCCGCGGCGACCTCCGGGCTCAGCCCGATGCCCTCCTCGACGTCGCGCGGTTCGCAGCCGACCACGTGCGTGCGCGGCGGCAGCCGGCCGCCGAGGGTGCCCAGGCTGGCCAGGACCGAGACCGGGTTCATGCCGTGCGCGTCGAACTCGCCGTCGCCGAGGTCCGCCTCGCCGACTTCCAGGACGGTGACGTCCCCGGGCGCACCGCCGTGCGGCAGGGCGTCGACGAGCACTAGGGCGTCGTAGCCGTCGAGGAGGTCGAAGGCCAGGTGCATGCCGCGGATGCCGTAGTCGACCACGGTCACGCCCTCGGGCAGCGGCTCGGCGGCCAGGCGCCGGGCGGCCTCGGAGCCGAAGCCGTCGTCGCCGAGGAAGACGTTGCCGATACCGGCGACCAGGACGCGCGGGCTCATCGCAGGGGTTCCAGTTCGTCGGGGGCGAAGTAGTGGTAGCGGCCGTACCAGGCGTGCAGGTCGTTGCCGGGGTCGGCGTCGAGGGTGACGGCGACGTGGGTGCCGCCGTCGACGTCGTGCAGGACGGCGGTCACGGTGGCGTTCTGTCCTTCCAGGAACATGTCCTGGGCGTCGGCGCGGCGCAGGGGACGCAGGCGGACGCTGCTGCCTTTGCGCACGGTGACGCCGGCGACGAGGACGGTGTCGTGCTCGGGCGCTACGGAGGCGTCCGCGGCCGGATCCCACCAGGGGGTGTCGGTGGTGATGGTGGTTTCGGGGGCGGCTTCGGTGCCAGCGTTCGCGTTCGCGTCGGCGTCGCCGTCGGTCGGGTCGCGCACCGTGCCGTGCAGCCCGGCGAGCGTCGCGTCGGTCATGGTCTCGCAGCGATCGATGATCTCGGCCGCGCGCGGATCGGTGCCCCGGGCCTGAGCCTTCTCGTCAACGGTCAGCGTCCGCACGCGCAGCGCCAACATCTCGTCGATCTCCGTGGCGTCGAAGAAATCCCCGGCGCTCTCCGGCGCGATGCTGGGCCGGTCGGACAGGATGATCGGCGACACGAGCGCCAGGTCGTCCGGGCCGCCTTCGGCCTCGAGCAGCACCGGCCACCAGCGGTGATGCTCACACGCCGCCGAAGCGCTGGCGGCCCACGCCGGGGGATCGGTCGGGGACAGGAACCGGCCGCCACGCACGCGGGCCACGAGGTGCGCCCCGGCGAACGAGGCGCGCGCGGCGATGTCGCGGGCGGCGGTGCGCGGGGCTTGGCCGGTGGCGGCTGGGTTCCAGGAGAGCAAGTTCTCGACGGCGATGTCGAGGATGACCAGCGGCCTGCCCGCCTCGATGTGCCGCACCGAGACCCTGACCTGACCGGTCAACGGCTCGCGGGTGCGGACCAGGCGTCCGGCGAGACGGCTGCCGTCGTACAGAACTTCGGTCTCCTCACCGCCGGCGATCTCGACGGGGAACACCGCATCGGTGGTGATGTCGGGGATCGATACCTCGCGGACGACCGCCTCGTGCCAGGGGACCCACTGCGCGTCTCCGGTGTGCAGAGCCTCGACCGGCGCGAAGCCGGATCCGGTGGCACGCTCGACGGTCCGGGACTGCGGGTGCAGGAAGCGCAAGGTCAAGTCTGTGGCAATGCTGGTGTCCGGCTCCGGCGCGACCAGCAGCGAGGTCCGCGCCCCGCATTCCTCCCCGACCCCCGCCTCGACGGCGCCGACCGGCCCCAGCATCCCGAACTGCCAGCGAAGCTGGTTCTTCGCCGACGTCGACCGATACGGGTACAGGATGTAACCCTCGAACAGGATCGCGTCGGCCACGCGGCGCGCGTCGGCCAGGCGCCGTTCGTCCCGGGTCCGCGATGAGCCCGGCGCGGCGGCCGTGGGGATGTGGCCGGTCATCGCGAAGCCTCCAGTTCCTCGGCCGGCAGCAGCTCGGCGAACACCCGGTCCCAGCCGATCAGGCCACGTTCCGTCCGATACCTGCCGAGCCGTCGCAACGTCTCGCGGTCCAGGCGGATCCAGCCGCTGTTCGGGAAGTGGGCGTCCATCAGCTCGTGCCACACGCGGATCGGCATGCGGTATCGGGCCTCCAGGTGCCACGGGATCTGCTCCACGCCGAAGCCGGACTCGCCGCGGGTGAACACCGTGCCGCTGAACTGAAGGCTCAGCGGGACTTCGCCGTTGCCGAGCGCCTGCAGGTACTTGGCCGCAGCCACCTCGAAGTCGTACGTGCACGGCAGGGGCAGGTCGACGTCGACCGCTTCCGTGAACCCCGGCACCATCACAGAGGTCTGCGTCCACAGCAGGGGTTTGAGGGTCTCGCCCCACCGGGACGCGACGCCGAACAAGTCGGCCAGATCGGTCTTCTCCGCCGGTTCGTAGGAGCGCCGCTGCGGCTCGATGCGGACCTGGCAGCGCAGGGCGATCGCGTGGATGCGTGCGCCGGTGGCCTCGGTGATGTGCAGGCGTACGGCCAGATTCGGCGCGGCGGCGTACGGCTCGGGCTTGACGTCCAGGACGGTGAAAGCGAATTCGGACACTGCTACCGCACCGCCTTGCGCTCGACATCGGCAAAGAATTCCGCAACGCGCGCATGGGCCTCAGGCCCGCCGTCGAAGCCGCGCCACAGCGTCCGCAGATGCCCCACCAACGCGTAGCACACGTCGATCGGGACGACGAAGCGCTCGAAGCCGCCGTCCTGCGCCCGGATCAGCACCGCCTCCACATCCGGCGCGGCTCCGGCGAACGCCTCGGTCACCTCGACCGACAGGTCCGCCTCCGTGACGCCGGCCGGCCCGGGGTAGCAGACGACGGCGCGGTCCTGCCGCGAGTTGCGGAAGACGAACGCCAGGCCGACCGGCACTTCCAGGCTGTCCCACTCAGTACGCGACAACGCCGAGAGCGCCGCATAACGCTCGGGCACCGTGCGGTAGGCCAGCGCGGCGTCCGGATACTCGAACAGCAGCGAGCACGGACGGCACGCGCACAGCAGCGCGCGGCTGTCCAGGTTCACGACGTGGCGGTGCTCGGGCGGAACCGGCGTCGCACACAGTTCGCAGCGTTCGGGGACGGTCGGCGCCGCCGAGTCAGCCGGAGACTGTGCCCCAGAATTCGCGCGCTCCTGCCCTGGAGCCTCGGCGGCGCGGATTCGGCGCAGTACGGCCAGCGGATCGGCGCTGTGCTCGGCGGTGGCGCGGCTCATGTGCGCACCGTCGCCCGCTTCGGCATCAGCGTTTCCAGCGGGATGAAGGCTGGTGTGCCGGACTGAGCCGCTTCGACATGGACATCGGCATCCGGCGCCGCCTCCTCAACAGCCGCACGCACCATGTCGACAACCGCCGCAGAACCGCAGCCCGACGCGACCACGCTCACCCGCACCGTCCCGTCCTCCGACACCGTCGCCGCGGCCTCGGCACTGTGCCGTTCCAGACGCAGCGACGCGAGCGCGCGCTCGACTCGCTCCTGAACGCTGTACGGATGCAGCCCATGTACCAGCAGCAAACTGCCTACCAGCCGATCATCCGCGAGCCGCGCGAGCAGGTCGTCGGTCAGCGACCCGGCATCATCGGCGAGGTCGAGCACACGCTCCAACACCTCGCCGTAGAGGTCCGTGAGCAGACGCACCAGTTCCCGCGCGTCCTCCCGGGCCACCGGACTCTCCGGTGCGCCACCCTCCAGTACACGCTCCAACCGCTCGCCGACCTCGACCAGCCGGTCCGGCGTTGCCTCCGCCGCGACCGGCCGGTCCGCATGAACCGGCCGGACCACGGCCTCCTCCCGCGCCGTCACTCCGGCGACGCCATCGTCGGCGTGTGCAGCTTCTGCACCGTCTTCCCGCCGCCGAGGTACATGTGCACCCCGCACGGCAGACACGGGTCGAAGCTGCGCACCGTGCGCATCACGTCGATGCCCTTGAACGCGTCGCCCTTGTTCTCCTCGAACAACGGCTGGTCCTGCACCGCGTCCTCATACGGCCCGGGCGTCCCGTACGAGTCGCGCGGGCTGGCGTTCCACGGCGTCGGCGGGTACGGGTGGTAGTTCGCGATCTTCCCGTCCCGGATGACCATGTGGTGCGACAGCACGCCGCGCACCGCCTCGGTGAAGCCGCAGCTGATCGCCTCGTCCGGCACCTCGAACTTCTCCCAGGTCTTGGTGCGCCCGGCGCGGATCTCCTCCAGCGCCTTCTCGGCGAAGTGCAGCGCGCACGCGGCCGCGTAGGCCTGGAAGTACGTGCGGGCCCGGTTGCGTTCGAGGGTGTTGCTCCACTTCGGGATCTTCCACTCGAACGTGACCGGCGGCTTCAGCGCGGTCTTCGGCAGCTCGATCAGGACGCTGTGACCGGTGGCCTTGACGTACCCGATGTCGACGAGCCCGGACAGCGCCGTCGACCACAACCGCGCGATCGGCCCGCCGCCGGTGTCCAGCGCCAGGTAGTCCTTGCCGTCGTACCAGCGCGGCGACATCACCCAGCTGTACTTGTCCTCCAGGTCCCGCTTGGCCGGCCGCGGGTTCGTGTGCTGGTTCCACGGGTGCCGCGGGTCGACCGGGTTGCCGAGCGGGTCGTGGGTGACGAAGACCTCCTGGTCCTTCCAGTCCTCGTAGTACGAGCTGCCGAGCAGGATCCTGATACCCAGGTTGATGTCCACCAGGTCGTTGGTGACCAGCTTGCCGTCGACCACGACGCCCGGGGTGACGAACATCTTGCGACCCCAGTCGCTCATGTCCGCGTAGGAGAAGTTGCAGTACTCCGGGTCCTGGAACGAGCCCCAGCAGCCCAGGAGCGTCCGGCGCAGCCCGACGTTCTCGTACCCGGGCAGCGCCTCGTAGAAGAAGTCGAACAGGTCGTCGTGCATCGGCACGACCGCCTTCATGAACTCCACGTAGCGCATCAGGCGGGACATGTAGTCCGTCATGAGCTGGATGGTCGCGACCGTCCCCACGCCGCCGGCGTACAGCGTCGAGGGGTGGACGTGCCGGCCCTCCATCAGGCAGAACATCTCCCGCGTGGACCGGCTGACCTGCAGCGCCTCGCGGTAGAACTCGCCGCTGAACGGGTTCAGGGCGCGCATGATGTCCGCGATGGTCCGGTAGCCGTGCGCGTCGGCGTGCGGCGCCGGGGTGTTCTCCGCCTTGGCCAGGACCGAGGGGTTGGTCTCCTTGACCATCCGCTCGCAGTAGTCCACGCCGACCAGGTTCTCCTGGAAGATGTTGTGGTCGAACATGTACTCCGCGGCCTCGCCGAGGTTCACGATCCACTCGCCGAGGTGCGGCGGCTTCACGCCGTAGGCCATGTTCTGCGCGTAGCAGGAGCAGGTGGCGTGGTTGTCGCCGCAGATGCCGCAGATGCGGCTGGTGATGAAGTGCGCGTCGCGCGGGTCCTTGCCCTTCATGAACAGGCTGTAGCCGCGGAAGATCGACGAGGTGCTGTGGCACTCCGGCACCGTCATGTTCTTGAAGTCGATCTTCGTGTAGATGCCCAGGCTCCCGACGATCCGGGTGATGGGGTCCCAGGCCATTTCCACCAGGCCGTCGGAGGAGGCTTTGGCGTGTTTGCTCGTCGTGGCGGTCATGCGGTTCGTCCCCTCGGGGGTCATCCGGGTTTCGGGATGGAGTCGGGATCTTCGGGATGGAGCCGGGGTCTTCGGGATGGAGTCGTTGCCGGACTCTTGTCGGCCGCCTACCAGGTGCGCTTCGCGCCGGTGGTCAGCTTCTCGCCGGTGTGCCGCCACTTCGGCTCGTGGTCGGCGCTGTCCTCAGTGATGTGGCGCAGCTTGCGGATCACCTTCCCGTAGGCGCCGGAGGCCAGGGTGGACACGGTCGCGCCGGGCGGCTCGTCCATGAACGGCATGAACTTGTCGGGGAAGCCGGGCATCGTGCAGCCGATGCAGATCCCGCCGACGTTCGGGCAGCCGCCGACGCCGTTGATCCAGCCGCGCTTGGGCACGTTGCAGTGCACGACCGGCCCCCAGCAGCCCAGCTTCACCAGGCAGGTCGGGGTGCCGTACTCGCTGGCGAACTGGCCCTGCTCGTAGTAGCCGCCGCGGTCGCAGCCCTCGTGCACGGTCGCGCCGAACAGCCACTGCGGGCGCAGCTTGTCGTCCAGCGGGATCATCGGCGCCTGGCCGGTGGCCTGGTACAGCAGGTAGGTGATGGTCTCGCTCAGGTTGTCCGGCTGGATCGGGCAGCCCGGCACGCACACGATCGGGATGTCGGCCTTGGACCTCCAATCCCAGCCCAGGTAGTCCGGGACGCCCATCGCGCCGGTCGGGTTGCCGGACATCGCGTGGATGCCGCCGTAGGTCGCGCACGTCCCGACCGCCAGCACCACGGTCGCCTTCGGGGCCAGCCGGCTCACCCATTCGGCGGTGGTGATCGGCTGTCCGGTCCGCGGATCGGTCCCGAACGCGGCCCAGTAGCCCTCGTCCTTGATCGCCTCGTTCGGGATCGAGCCCTCGACCACCAGCACGAACGGTTCCAACTCGCCGCGGTCGGCCTTCCAGAACCACTCCAGGAAGTCGTCCGCGCCGCCGGTCGGGCCGCACTCGTAATCGATCAGCGGCCAGTGCACGGCCACCTTCGGCAGCCCGGGAAGCGCCCCGAGCGCGATCTCCTCGATGCTCGGCTGGGTGGCCGCCGTCAGGGCGACCGAGTCCCCGTCGCAGCTGAGTCCGGCGTTGATCCAGAGCACGTGGACCAGGGTGTCCTCGGCGAGGACTGCTTCGGCTGTCGGCATGATCGCCTCCGGTTCGCAAAGACGGTCCGTGCCCGGCACGGACCGACGCGAGGTCCAAGCTACGAAGGTTTGGGGTGGTTCGCCCGCTATTGATAGACCATGAGGATCACCGCTGGCGGGGTCGGAAAACCGGAAATGGCGCGGATCCGCGTCCGCGTCGAAGGGGTCGTGCAGGGCGTCGGGTTCCGGCCGTTCGTGTACGGCGTGGCGTCCCGCCTGGGGCTGGCCGGGTTCGTCGGGAACGACGGCCGGGGGGTGGTGATCGAGGCGGAGGGTGAGGCTGCGGCGCTGGACTGTTTGGTGGACGCGCTGTCCACGCAGGCGCCGCCGCTGGCTCGGGTCGAGCGCGTGACCGTCGAGCCGGCGGCCGTCACCGGCCTGGCCGGGTTCACGATCTCGGCCAGCGACTCTTCCGGCTCACGGACCGTGCTGGTGGCCCCGGACACCGCCACCTGCGTCGACTGCCTGACGGAGATGGCTGACCCCGGCGACCGGCGGCACGCCTACGCGTTCACGAACTGCACCAACTGCGGACCTCGCTACACCATCGTCCGCGAGCTGCCTTACGACCGGCCGGGGACGACGATGGCGGCGTTCGTGCTGTGCGAGCCGTGCGAGCGTGAGTACCGGGACCCGCTCGACCGGCGTTTCCACGCGCAACCTGTCTGCTGCCCCGACTGCGGGCCGCGGTTGCGGCTGGTTTCCGCCGACTCCGCGCTGATGGCGGGCGATCCGGTGTCGGGTGCCGCTGGCCTTCTCGCTGAGGGCGCGATCGTCGCGATTAAGGGCTTGGGTGGCTACCACCTTGCCGTCGCCGCGTCGAACGAGGAGGCCGTCAGCAATCTGAGGAGCCGCAAACACCGGGAGGAGCGGCCGTTGGCGCTGATGGTCCCGGACATCGAGGCCGCCCGGCGGTTGTGCGTGATCGACGACGTCGAGGAGGCGTTGCTGCTCGACATCGCTCGGCCGATCGTGCTGCTGGAACGCCGTTCCGACGCGGGGATCGCGGCTTCGGTGGCGCCTGGCCAGCGCGGCCTCGGCGTGATGCTGCCCTACTCGCCGTTGCACTACCTGCTAGCTACGGCGCACCCCGATCCGCTGGTGATGACCAGCGGAAATCTGTCCAGCGAACCCATCGCGTACCGCGACGACGACGCGCTGAACCGCCTCGCGGGCATTGCGGACGCCTTCCTGATCCACGACCGCGCCATCCACACCCGCGTGGACGACTCCGTGCTGCGCGCCAGCCGGGGCGGACCGCTGCCGATCAGGCGTTCCCGGGGGTTCGCGCCGGCGCCGCTGACCCTGCCCTGGGAGTTCCCGCGCCACGTGCTGGCCTGCGGTCCCGAGCTGAAGAACACCTTCTGTCTGGCCCGCGGCCGGCACGCTTTCGTCTCCCATCACATCGGTGACTTGGAGAACCACGAGACGCTTCAGTCGTTCACCGAGGGGATCGAACACTTCCGGCGGTTGTTCTCCGTCGCGCCGGAAGTCGTGGTGCACGATCTGCACCCTGAGTACCTGTCGACCAAGTACGCGCTCGAATGCGACGCCGAGCTGCTGGGCGTCCAGCACCACCACGCCCACATCGCGTCGTGCCTGGCGGACAACGAGGTCGCGGACCCCGTCATCGGGGTCGCCTTCGACGGGCTCGGCATGGGTACGGACGGCACGTTGTGGGGCGGCGAGTTCCTGGTCGCGGACTTGGCCGGGTTCACGCGGGCCGCGCATCTGGCGCCGGTGGCGATGCCGGGCGCGGCGCGCGCTGTGCGCGAGCCTTGGCGGATGGCCGCCGCGTATCTCGATGCTGTCTTCGGGCTGCAATGGCCTGACGCGCCGACTTTGAAAGCGTTCCGTGCTCGGCATGAGACACGACTTGACCAGGTGCTGAGCATGGCGCGCGCGGGCTTGAACTCACCGCTGACTTCGAGCGCCGGGCGGCTGTTCGACGCAGTCGCGGCGCTGGCCGGGGTGCGGGACACGGTTTCGTACGAGGGCCAGGCGGCGATCGAGTTCGAGCAGCTCGCCGATCGCTCCGAGCCCGGTCGTTACGGCGCGCGGATCGAGTCGTCGAGCGGTCTGGTCCACGGCTCGGACCTGGTCGCCGCCGCGTTGGCCGATCTCGATGCCGGGGTCGCGGTGCCGGTCGTCGCGGCGCGGTTTCACAACGGTCTGGCGGCGGTGGTCGTCGAGGTCTGCGAACGGCTGCGGCGGGACACCGGGCTGGCCGCGGTCGCCTTGTCGGGCGGCGTGTTCCAGAACGTGCTGCTGGTCGAGCGGTGTGTGGCGGGGCTGGAGGCTGCCGGGTTCAGGGTTCTGACCCATCGTCGGGTTCCGCCGAACGACGGTGGGATCAGCCTCGGCCAGGCCGCGGTGTGCGGGGCTCGGGACCGGCTGAGCTGCTGACCGGTTGGGCTGTTGAGCGGCTGACCTGCTGACCGGTTGCGTGACTGACCTGCTGACCTGCTGGGCGGCGGGG
>NZ_JAACYW010000219.1 GCF_015356825.1 Catenulispora rubra
CCCACAAACAACCCCCCTGGCCCGAGCCCTCCTAACCCTCGACCTCATCCAAACCCGCCCCGGCATCACCGCCGACCACCTCGCCGCCACCCTCGACGTCTCCGACCGCGCCGTCCGCCGCACCATCGCCACCCTCCGCGAAGCCGGCGTCCCGATCGACTCCACCAGCGGCCCCTACGGCGGCTACCGCGCCGGCCGCGGCCTCCGCCTGCCGCCCCTGACCTTCACCGCGGCCGAGGCCCTGAGCCTGGTCATGGCCGCCCTCGACGGGCACCACGACGCCGCCGACCCCGCCGGACTCGTCGGCCGCGCCCTCGGCAAGATCACCCGCGCGCTCCCCGAGCAGGTCGCCGTCCGCGCCGAAGCCGTCCGCCACGCCACCGCGGACGACCCGCTCCGCATCCTGGTCACCGGCGACTCGCTCTCCGACTTCGACGGCCGGCAACTGGCCCGCATGGTCGCCGCCGACCACCTCCCGGCCAAGGTCCGGGTCCAGGCGCGCACCGGCACCGGCCTCACCCAGCCGTCCGTGTTCGACTGGTCCGACGAGGCCGCGCAGGACGCCGCGGACTACGACCCGGACGTCGTGATCATGGTCCTCGGCGCGAACGACGGCTGGCCGCTGCACGGCGCCGACGTCGGCTCCAACGCCTGGAACGCGGAGTACTCGCGCCGCGTCGAAGCCGTCTCCCGCGACTTCATCGCCGGCGACCCGCAGCGCCGCGTCTACTGGGTCGGCCCGCCGGTCCCGCGCTCGGCGCCCTGGATCCACATCTTCGCGCGCATCGACGACGCGGTGCGCGCGGCCGTGCCGAACGTCCCCGGGCTCCGCTATGTGGACGTCGCCGGGCCGACCTCCGACCACGGCCGCTACACCGACTACCTCACCGACGCCGCCGGTCACCGGGTCCTCGCACGCCAGCACGACGGGATCCACTTCAGCTTCCCCGGCTCGGTCTTCCCGGCGCGGATCATCCTGGCCGCGCTGCGCGGGGAATACACGCTGGGCTGACCGCCTTAGCGCTTACGGCGGGCGGTAAGAGGCCCCCCGTTTCCGCGTGCCCTCAGGCCTCCGGGTGATCCCCGTACGCCAGGCGGTGCCGGGTGCGACAACCGCCACAGTCAGCCAGCCCTTAGAATCGCAGCTAATCATGGCCGTATATCTGGATCACGCCGCGACGACCCCCATGCTCCCGGCCGCCGTCGACGCGATGACGGCTCGGCTGGGCCGCACCGGGAACGCCAACTCCCTGCACGCCGCCGGGCGCGCCGCCCGGCGCGTGGTGGAGGAGTCCCGCGAACAGATCGCCGAGGCCCTGGGGGCTCGTCCCTCCGAGGTGGTGTTCACCTCCGGCGGGACCGAGAGCGACAACCTGGCGGTCAAGGGCCTGTACTGGGCCCGCCGCGACGCCGACCCCCGCCGACGGCGCATCCTGGCCGCGAAGATCGAGCACCACGCCGTCCTGGACCCGCTGAGCTGGCTGGAAGAGCACGAGGGCGCCGAGCTCGACTGGCTCCCGGTGGACTCCCTGGGCCGGGTGCACCCCGAGACGCTGCGCGCGGCGATCGAGCGTGACCCGGACTCCGTGGCCCTGGCCACGGTGATGTGGGCGAACAACGAGGTCGGCACCGTCCAGCCGGTCCGCGACCTGGCCGCCGTCTGCCACGAGTACGGCATCCCGATGCACTCGGACGCCGTGCAGGCCGTCGGCGCGCTGGACGTGGACTGGAGCGCCAGCGGCTTGTCCGCGATGACCTTCACCGCGCACAAGATCGGCGGCCCGATCGGCGTCGGCGCCCTGCTCCTGGGCCGCAAGACCCAGGCGGTCCCGGTGCTGCACGGCGGCGGCCAGGAGCGCGACGTGCGCTCCGGCACGCTGGACACCCCGGCGATCGCGGGCTTCGCGGCCGCGGTGGTGGAGGCGGTGAAGGACCGCGAGGCCAAGGCCGAGATGCTGGCGGGGTTGCGCGACGACCTCATCGCGCGGGTCTGCGCCGAGGTGCCGGACGCGGTGGTGAACGGCGACCGCGGCGTCGGCACCGGCCTGCCCGGCATCGCGAACATGACGTTCCCCGGCTGCGAGGGCGACTCGCTGCTGATGCTGCTGGACGCCCGCGGCGTGGAGTGCTCGACCGGATCGGCGTGCTCGGCCGGGGTCGCGCAGCCGAGCCACGTGCTGCTGGCGATGGGGGTCGACGGCGAGCCGGCCCGCGGCTCGCTGCGGTTCTCGCTGGGGCACACGTCGTCGAAGGCTGATGTGGACGCGTTGGCCGAGGCCATCGGGCCGGTGGTCTCCCGGGCGCGCGCCGCCGGGCTCAGCTAGCGGCCGCTGTCCGTTTCAGGACACTCCATTGACAGCCGGCCGCACTCGACAGGACTCTGAGTCCCCGTCGGGTCATGTCGGCGACGAATGGGGCATCATGCTTCGCACGCGTTCCATGCTCGCGCTTCTGGCGGGTGTACTGCTGCTCTCCTGCGCGGCGCTGGCCGCCGGTCCGGCGTCCGCCTCCGTCGACTCCGGGCAGAAGTGGGTCCAGGACTCCATCACGGCGCAGCTCGCCCGCAAGCCCGGGGGAGTGGTGGACGGCGACTCGATCCACTACGCCAAGGAAGGCGTCACGCTCACCTACAAGCCGCCGACCGCCCCCGGCAGTGCCGTGGCCTACGACTTCGCCGGATGCAGCACCGGCGAAGTCTGTCTCTACACCACGTCCAACGTGATCGCCTCCGGCGTGCGCCTGAGCACCGGATCGCTGTGGTGCCCGTGGGAGAACACCAACAACCTGCTGGACCTGCGCGACTACGGCCTGTCCAACCAGATCCGCGCGGCCGACAGCGAGGGCGGTTGGTGGGCCGAGGGGATCTGGTCGAAGGTCGGGGTGCGTGGGGAGCAGTGGAAGATGGATCCGCACGGGATCCTCTACAACCTCAGCACCACCAACATCACGTACCTGAACGTGTGCATCAACGAGAACGACCTCGAGTTCTGAGCCCGAGTCCCGAGCGCGAGTCCCGAGCCCGTGTTCTGGGCCCGGATCCTGAGGCCCGGTTCTCGGCCGGGCTCAGCTCAGCTCAGTGCAGCTCACCGCGCCGCCACCTCGGCCAGCGGCACCGCCGGGTTCCGCAGTCGCGTCAGATCCACCGTGGCGCGGCCGAGAATCAGGTTCCGCACCTCGTCGACCACGTCCCAGACGTTCGCGTTCATCCCGGCCAGCACCTTCCCGTCGGCCAGCCAGAACGCCATGTACGCCCCGGAGGCCGGGTCGCCCCGAAACACCACCTCGTCGTACCCCGAGGCCGGGATGTGCCCGACGTACTCCATCCCGAGGTCGTACTGGTCGGTGTAGAAGTACGGCAGCCGGTCGTACTTCAGGTCCGTGACCCCCATCATCGACGCCGCGGCGACCTTCGGCTGGTTCAGCGCGTTGGCCCAGTGCTCGACCCGGATCGGCTCGTCGTAGAACGGGTGCCAGGCGCTGGCGACGTCGCCGGCGGCGAACACGTCCGGGTCCGCGGTCCGCAGTGTGGCGTCCACCACGATGCCGTTCGAGACCTCCAGCCCGGCGGCCTCGGCCAGCCCGGTGTTCGGCGCGGCGCCGACCGCGACCAGGATGTGGTCGGCCTCGATCTCGGTGCCGTCGGCCAGCCGGACCCGGGTGGCCTGCTCGACGCCGTCCACGTCCTGCAGCGTGAAGGAGTCCACGCCGACACCCAGGCGCAGGTCCACGTCGTGCGCGCGGTGCAGCGCCGCGAACTGCGCGCCGACCTCGGGCCCGAGCACCCGCAGCAGCGGCTGCTCCAGCGCCTCCAGCACCGTCACCTCGACGTCCTTCTCGCGCGCCGCCGCCGCGACCTCCAGCCCGATCCAGCCGGCGCCGACGATGGTCAGCCGCGAGCCCGGGATCAGCTCGTCCTTGGTGCGCTCACTGTCCTGCAGCGTGCGGAAGTAGCGCAGGTTCTTCGCGTCGCCGCCGGAGACGTTCAGCCGGCGCGGCGCGGAGCCGGTGGCCAGCAGCAGCTTGCCGTAGCCGACCTCCGTGCCGTCGTCGAGGCGCACCACGTGCCGCTCCCGGTCGATCGCCACGGCGGTGCGGCCCAGGCGCAGCCCGACCTGGTTCTCCACGTACCAGGCGCCGGATTCGTGGACGAAGACCTTGTCCCGCTCCTCCTTGCCCTGCAGGAAGCCCTTCGACAGCGGCGGGCGCTCGTAGGGCAGGTCGTGTTCGGCGCCGACCAGCTCGATCGGCCCGTCCCAGCCGTCCTCGCGCAGGGCCTGCGCCGTCTTGGCCCCGGCCAGGCTCGCACCGACGATGACCATGCTGTCCGTGCTGCTGTCCGTGCCCTCAGCGCCGCTCATGGCGTCCTCCGCTCGTGGTAGCCGTCCCCCGCCCCTTATGACCCGCCTCACAGTCAACCATTCCACGTACCCTTGACCTATGCGTGTCTTGGCGGCGATGTCCGGTGGTGTCGATTCGGCGGTGGCTGCCGCCCGGGTCCGGGACGCGGGTCACGAGGTGACCGGCGTCCATCTCGCGTTGTCCCGGAACCGCCAAGCCCTGCGCGACGGCGCGCGCGGCTGCTGCACGATCGAGGACTCGCACGACGCCCGGCGCGCAGCCGACATGCTCGGCATCCCCTTCTACATCTGGGACATGTCCGACCGGTTCCACGAGGACGTGATCGACGACTTCGTCGCGGAGTACCAGGCCGGCCGCACCCCGAACCCCTGCCTGCGCTGCAACGAGAAGATCAAGTTCGCCGCGGTGCTGGACAAGGCGCGGGCGCTGGGCTTCGACGCGGTCGCCACCGGCCACTACGCCCGCCTGCTCGACGGCCCGCACGGCCCGGAGCTGCACCGCGCCGCCGATCCGGCCAAGGACCAGTCCTACGTCCTGGGCGTCCTGGACACCGACCAGATCGCGCACTCCCTGTTCCCGCTCGGCGACGACACCAAGCCCGCGGTCCGCGCCGAGGCGGCCGAGCGCGGTCTGTACGTGGCCAAGAAGCCCGACAGCCACGACGTCTGCTTCATCCCGGACGGGGACACCAAGGCGTATCTGGCCAAGACGCTGGGCACCAGCAACGGCCCGATCGTGGACAGCGCCGGCCGCAAGGTCGGCGAGCACGACGGCGCCTGGGGCTTCACCATCGGCCAGCGCCGGGGCCTGCGGATCGGCGACCCGGCCGGGGACGGCCGGCCGCGCTACGTGCTGGACATCTCGCCGGTCAGCAACACCGTGACCGTCGGGACGGCCGAGGAGCTGGACGTCACCGGGCTGTCCGGGATCAAGCTGCGGTGGTGCGGGCCGGAGTTCACCGGCCGCATCGAGTGCCACGCGCAGTTGCGCGCGCACGGCGCAGGCGTGCCGGCCACCGCCGAGCGCACCGGTCCGGACGCCATCGAAGTCGTGCTCCATGAGCCGGTTCGCGGCCTCGCGCCGGGACAGGCCGCTGTCCTTTATGACGGGACTCGGGTCATCGGTTCCGCGACCGTGGCGCAAACCTCACGTTAAAAGGCCGGCCAAAGGCCAACCAATCAGCCCTCACGTGCGTCGGTTAGGGTCGTAGGCTGAAAAACCCGATCCGACAGTATGGGGAGGGACCCCGATGGGTTCACGACGCACGCTCCTGGCTATAGCCGCGACAGCGACCTCGCTCGCGGTCGTCACCGCGGGCTGCTCCGGCAGCTCCAAGCCGAAGCCGGCGGCGAACAGCGGTTCCCAGACGGCCACCTCCGCCGGCGCCAGTCCGACCGACACGGCCGCGGCGGCGTTCCTGGCGGCCTGGCAGTCCGGGGACTACACCAAGGCCGGCGCCCTGACCGACGTGCCGGACAAGGCGGGCCCGCGGTTGAAGGCCGTGATGGAGTCCCTGGCGCCGAAGACCATCGTGCTCAAGCTGGGCTCGCAGATGAACGCGCCGAGCAGCAGCGGCTCCGCCTCCGGCTCGGGTTCGGCGACCCCGGGCGCCGCGAGCAGCCCGACCACGCCGAACCCGCTGAGCAACGCGGTCCACTACGACTTCAGCGTCACCGACACCTTCGCCGACGGCCTGACGTGGTCCTACAACTCCACGATGGCGGTGCTGCCGCCGACCGGGAACAACCCGGCGCTGGTGCACTTCGTCTCGGCGGTCATCAACCCGCAGCTGAGCGGGGCGTCGAACCTGAAGGCGGTGCCGCCCGCGGTGCCGGTCGCCGACCGCAACGGCGTGCCGCTGTCCGGCAAGGACCACCCCAGCATCGCCAGCCTGCTGACCAAGCTCTCCGTCTCCAAGCCGCAGAGCGGCACCCAGGCCTCGCTGCAGATCCAGTTCATCGACAACAACACCGGCCTGCAGATCCCCGGCTCGAACTCGATCCAGCTCGGCGCGCCGAACACGACCAGCGGCCTGCAGCTCGGCTCGACGTTCGACTCGAAGATCCAGACCGCCGCGGAGAACGCGCTCCAGGCGTACCCGAACTCCGGCATGGTGGTGATCAAGCCGTCCACCGGCGAGATCCTGGCGATCGCGACGAACAACAAGAACAACACGAAGATGGCCTACGCGGCCACCCGCGCCCCGGGCTCGACGTTCAAGACGGTCACCGCCACGGCCCTGATGCTCGGCGGCATGCAGCCGTCCGACCCGGCGGACTGCACACCGACCGCCCAGGTGGGCACTGAGACGTACCACAACGACGAGGGCCTGAAGGACGGCTTCACCGGCGCCACGCTGCTCACGGCCTACGAGAAGTCCTGCAACACCTCGTTCGTGAACGCGACGCTCGGGCACAACCTGGCGATGGACAGCCTGTCCAAGACCGTCCACGACTACTACGGGCTGGACCAGCCCTGGGACATGGGCATCGGCAAGGCCACCTACTGCACCCCCGGCAACCTGCAGGTGCCGCCCGCCGACACCAAAAGCCTGCTCGCCGCCTCGGCCTTCGGCCAGGGAAAGACCACGATGTGCCCGCTGACCATGGCATCGATCGCCGCGACGGTGGCCACCGGAACGTTCCACCAGCCGGTCCTGATCCCCGGCTTCCAGGGCCCGGCCAAGGCCCAGCCGCTGCCCGGAGGCGTGGACCAGAACCTGCAGACGATGATGCGCGGCGTGATCACCGACGGCACCGCGACCTCGCTGCAGAACATCGCGCCGACCCTGGGCGCCAAGACCGGCTCGGCCGAGCCGAACGCCACGGACCCGACCGACTCCTGGATGATCGCCATGGACCCGCAGCACGACATCGCGGTCTCCGCCCTGGTGCTCAACGGCGGCTTCGGCAACGCGGCGGCCGGCCCGGCCATCGCCGCCATGATGAAGGCCGCCGGCCTGAGCTGACGCGCGGCGCCGGCCGGCTGGCAGCGCTTTCCGACCGGCACTGCCTCCTGCTCCTGATGCCCCGGACCTTCGCGGTCCGGGGCATTCGGCGTTCCGGGGTCGGGAACGCCGGCGCTCCGGGCGGCGTTGCTCGGCGCCGGGTGTCAGTCTTCTGGGTCGTCGGCATGGTCGTGGTCGCGGCCGCGGTCCTCCAGCGGGCCCAGCACCACGTCGCCGATCTCTCCCAGCACCCTGATCTGCTCCGGAGTGAGCCGGTCCATCAAATGTCGGCGCACGGAGGCGACGTGGCCCGGCGCGGCCTGCTCGATCGTGCGGCGCCCGGCCGGCGTCAGCACCACGAACGAGCCGCGCGCGTCGCCGTCCACGTCCTCGCGGCAGACCAGACCACGCTGTTCCATGCGCGTGATGTGGTGCGACAGCCGGCTCTTCGACCACTGCATGCGCGCGGCCAGCTCGCTGAGCCGGCGCCGGTCGTCGCCGTCGGTCAGGTTCGACAGCACGTCGTAGTCGGCCTCCGACAGTCCCGCGTCCTGCGCCAGATCGCGGTTGATCTCGGCGCTGAGCAGCAGGCGCATGCGGCGGTACGCCAGCCAGGCACGCATCTCGTCGTCGTTCAGCCAGCGCGGTTCGGTGGTGGTCACGGCCCCAGCCTAGCGCTGTAGTTGACATGTCACCAACCATGGCGCAGACTTGTTGACATGTCACCAACGCCTCTGCCGTGCCGCCTGGCTCAGCTCTTCGCCGGGCTCGTGCTGTTCGGCGCCAGCACGGCGCTGATGGTCGCCTCGGGGCTGGGTTTGGCCTCCTGGGACGTGCTGCACCAGGGCCTGGCCCGGCACACCGGCCTGCCGCTGGGGCGCGTCGTGATCATCGTCGGCGCGCTGGTGCTGCTGGCCTGGATCCCGCTGCGGCAGCGTCCCGGCTTCGGCACGGCGAGCAACGTCGTCGTGGTCGGCCTGGCCGCCGACGCGACCCTCGGCTTCCTGCCGACGCTCCACGCGCTGGCGCCGCGCGTCGCACTGCTCCTCGGCGGCATCGCGCTGAACGGCGTCGCCACCGGGCTCTACGTCGGCGCCGGGCTCGGCCCGGGTCCGCGCGACGGCCTGATGACCGGCCTGTCGGCCCGGACCGGGAAGTCGCTGCGTCTGACGCGCACCGGCATCGAGATCGCGGTGCTCGCCGTCGGCTGGCTGCTCGGCGGCACCGTCGGCGTCGGGACCGTGCTGTTCGCCGCCGCGATCGGCCCCTTGGCTCAATTCTTCATCGACCGCTTCGACCTGACCGGAGACCACAATGCCCCGCCTGCTCATCATCACCAGCACGACCCGTCCCGGACGGATCGGGACCGCCGTCGCGGACTGGGTGCTCGACCTGGCCCGCGAACACGGCGGGTTCGACGTCGAAGTCGCGGATCTGGCCGAGATCGGCTTGCCATTCCTCGACGAACCCGGTCATCCGTCTGAGGGCACGTACATCCACGACCACACGCTTCGGTGGAGCGCGATGGTGGACGCCGCCGACGCCTTCCTGATCCTCGCCGCCGAGTACAACCGCGGGATCACCGCGCCCCTGAAGAACGCGCTGGACGCCCTCTACGCGGAGTGGGCCGGCAAGCCGGTCGGCTACGTCAGCTACGGCATGTCGTCGGCGGGCCTGCGCGCCGTCGAGATGATCACGCCGGTCGCGGTGGCGCTCGGGATGACGCCGCTGCCGGACGTCGTGACGCTGCCGCTGCGGGAGGTGCTGGACTCCGACGGCCGCCTGATTCCCGGCGAGCGCAGGGCACGGAGCGTGCAGCTGCTCCTCGAAGAACTGCGGCGCTATGCCGAAGCACTCAGCCAGTTGCGGAAGCCCGCCGCGGCCTGAGGGCCGACCGGTGTCGCCTCAGCAGCCAGCAGCCAGCAGCCAGCAGCCAGCAGCCAGCAGCCAGCAGCCAGCAGCCAGCTGGCTGCAATCAGCTGTCGAAGCGCACGAACAGCTCCCGCTGATCCGCCCCCGCCAGCAGCGCGAGCAACGACAGGGACCGGATCAGCTGCCCGCACCGATACGCGTCCCAGCCGCCGTCCGCGGCCCCGTCGGCGGCGGCCCAGCGCTCCGCGAGCGCGTCGACGTCGTGGTCGCTCAGATACGCCAGTCGCGAGCCCAGAGCGGCCCGCACGGGTAACAACACCGTGCCCCCGGCATCGTCAGGGCCCTCATGCGCCGGGGTGAGCACCGTCTCCCGCACCTCCGCCGGATCGTTGCCGGTCACCAGCAGATCCAGGTCGATCAGCTGCGCGGGATCCAGGTCGCCGGCCGGCACGGTGTCCAGCGCGGCCAGCACCGCCGAGGTGTCGGCATGGGCCGCGGCGGCCGCCACCACCCGCAGTTCGGCGGGGCTCGCGGCGAAGAACACGGTCGACACGGGACGGGCTCCAGGAAGTCAAAACGGTCACCGGGGGGCGAGCGGGCTTGGGGAACAGGGCTGGTGGCGGGCTTTCACAAGGTCTGGTGCTGGTCACAATAGCGGCGAGCCGGGCTCTCGGCTCGTGCATTCGACACCCCGTCGGGTGATGTCGGGGGCGCGCGCCCCGACCGCGACACCGCGGAGTCCCGGCCTGGGTCCTCATCCGGGACCGCCGCCTGGCCGTGCGGGCCGTGCGGGCCGCCGAACAGGCGCCCGCCGTATTTTGGCTACGCTTCGTCCCATGCACCGACCCCCACGCGCCACCGGTATCGGCTCCCTGCCCGGCACCGACCCGGCAGCGGCCCACCGCCTGGTCTTCGACGAGCTGCCGGACCTGCCGCACCTGCCCGAACTCCCGGCGCGCGGCGTGGGCGCGGACATGATCGGCCGTGGCACCGCCTTCCTGGTGGAGCTCTACGCCGAGGTGCAGCCCAGCGGCTGGCGGCTGACCGACCGGCCGGGCCGCGACGCCCGGCGCGCGGCTTCGTTCCTGCGCCAGGACCTGGACCTGCTGGAGGAGAACGCCCAGGAGTTCACGGAGACGCTGAAGGTCCAGGTCGTCGGCCCGTGGTCGCTGGCCGGGACCCTGGAACTGCGGCACGGCGACCGGATGCTGGCCGACCTCGGCGCCGTCCGCGACCTCGCCGAATCCCTGACCGAGGGCCTGAAGGTGCACATCGCCGACGTGCGCAAGCGGGCTCCGCGGGCCGGCGCGCTGCTGGTGCAGCTGGACGAGCCGGCGCTCCCCGGCGTCCTGCGCGGCACCGTGCCCACCGCCAGCGGCTTCGGCCGGCTGCGCGCGGTCGAGGAGCCGGTGGCCCGGGAGATGCTGGAGGCCCTGGTCAAGGCCGTACACGACGCCGATGCCCAGGTCGTCGTGCACTGCTGCGACCCCGCCGTCCCGATCGAGCTGCTGCGCAGGGCCGGTGTCGACCACATCTCCTTCGACGCCACCACGATCGACGCCACCGGGCCCGGCACCTCGCCGGCTCGCGACGAACAGCTCGGCGAGGCGATCGAGGCCGGGGTCGGCCTGATGCTCGGCGTGGTGCCGTCGGTGGACCCGGCGCGCGCTCCCAGCGTCACCCAGCTCCTCGACAAGGTGCTGTCCCTGACCCGCCTGGGCTTCTCGGCGGCGCAGTTGGCCCAGGCCACGACGATCACCCCGACCTGCGGCCTGGCCGGTGCCACCCCGCCGTGGGCCCGTCAGGCGCTGGTGCTGGCGCACCGCACGGCCGACGCGCTGGCGGACAAAGCCTCCTGAACTGCGGGACTGTCAGTGCGTGGCGGTAGATTCTCAGTGTCGAAACGGCCCCCGACCAGTGAGGTGACGCGTTGTCCGCCACGGATGAGACCACCCCCGCTACCCCGGCGCAGCAGCACGCGGCCCTGGCCGAGGAGATCGAGGACGCGCGCTACCGCTACTACGTCCTCGACGCGCCGACGGTCAGCGACGCCGAGTTCGACGTGAAGCTGCGGCAGCTGGAGGCGATCGAGGACGCGAACCCGGAGCTGCGCACGCCGGACTCGCCGACGCAGAAGGTGGCCGGCGCCTACGAGACCGAGTTCACCTCGGTCCCGCACCTGGAGCGCATGCTCTCGCTGGACAACGCGTTCACCGCCGAGGAGCTTCAGACCTGGGCCGACCGCATCGAGAAGGACCTCGGCGCGCTGCCGGACCTGCTGTGCGAGCTGAAGGTCGACGGCCTGGCGATCAACCTGCTCTACGAGAACGGCAAGCTCACCCGGGCCCTGACCCGCGGCGACGGCCGCACCGGCGAGGACATCACGCCGAACGCGAAGACCATCCAGAGCATCCCCCAGACCCTGACGGGCACCGCCGAGTTCCCGGTGCCGGAGCTGGTCGAGGTGCGCGGCGAGGTCTACTTCGCGGTCAAGGCGTTCGACGCGTGGAACGAGAAGATCCTCGCCGAGACCGGCCGCTCCTACGCCAACCCGCGCAACGCCGCGGCCGGCTCGCTGCGGCAGAAGGACCCGCGGATCACCGCGCAGCGGCCGCTGTCGATGGTGGTGCACGGCATCGGCGCGCGGAAGGGCTTCACGCCGACTTCTCAGTCGCACTCGTACGACGCGCTGCGGGCCTGGGGCCTGCCTACCTCGGACCGGGTCAAGGTCGTCAAGACCCTGAAGGACGTCCAGAAGTACATCGACTACTACAACAAGCACCGCCACGACGTCGAGCACGAGATCGACGGCGTGGTGGTCAAGGTCGACGAGCTGGCCATCCAGGGCCGCCTGGGCAGCACCTCCCGGGCCCCGCGCTGGGCCATCGCCTTCAAGTACCCGCCGGAGGAGGTCACCACCAAGCTGCTGGACATCCGGGTCCAGGTCGGCCGCACCGGCCGGGTGACGCCGTACGCGGTGATGGAGCCGGTCACGGTCGCCGGCTCCACGGTCCAGAACGCCACGCTCCACAACCAGGAGATCGTGGTGAAGAAGGGCCTGAAGATCGGCGACACGGTGATCCTGCGCAAGGCCGGCGACGTGATCCCGGAGATCGTCGGCGCGGTGCAGGACCTGCGCGACGGCTCCGAGCGCGACTTCGTGATGCCGGAGAACTGCCCGGACTGCGGGACCAAGCTGGCTCCGCAGAAGGAGGGCGACATCGACCTGCGCTGCCCGAACTCGCAGTTCTGCCTCGGGCAGATCCGCGAGCGCATCGACTTCATGGGCAGCCGCAACGCGCTGGACATCGAGGCGCTGGGCTACGAGTCGGCGGTGGCGCTGACCCAGCCGGCCGGCGGCACCGCGCCGGTGCACGACGAGGGCGACCTGATGAGCCTCAAGATCGAGGACCTGGCCGAGCTCAAGATGCTGCAGGGCAAGCGCGGCGCGGACGCCGAGCCCGGCGAGATGGAGCTGGTGCCGTACTTCTACACCAAGGGCACGCCGAAGAAGCCCAGCGTTCCGACCGCGACCACCGAACTGCTGCTGCAGCAGCTGGAGCTGGTGAAGACCGACCGGCCGCTGTGGCGCTTCCTGGTCTCGCTGTCGATCCGGCACGTCGGCCCGACCGCGGCCCGGGTGCTGGCCCGCGAGTTCCCGTCCTTCGACGCCCTCGCGAACGCCACCGAGGACGAGCTGAAGGCCGCCGAGGGCATCGGCCCGACCATCGCCACCGCGATCGTCGAGTGGTTCGCCGTGGACTGGCACCGCGAGATCATCGGCAAATGGCAGGCGGCCGGCGTGGTGCCTGTTGTGGAATCCCAGCCCGAGGGCCCGAGGCCTCTTGAGGGATTGAGCGTGGTCGTAACGGGCACATTGGCCGGTTTCACACGGGATGGCGCGGCCGAGGAACTCACCAGCCGGGGTGCGAAGGTGAGCGGTTCGGTCTCCAAGAAAACCTCATTTGTCGTGGTAGGGGATAACCCCGGCAGTAAGTATGACAAGGCCCTGAGCTTGGGGGTGAAGGTGCTCGACGAGGAGGGTTTCAAGGTTCTGCTGGGGGCCGGTCCCGAGGCGGCTGCCGCTACAGTGGCGGAAGCAGGGGCCTGACACCGACGCCCGGCCCGGCGTCAAGACCAAGGCGAAACCTTTACGGTCCGTCTCTGGTCGGCGACGTTCTGATACGGCAATATGGCCGCGTCAGCCCGTTCGCTGACGCGCGCACCGACGCTGAAGTTGTTCAGCAGAGCTCCGGTACAGGAGGGTCCGCTCCATGCACCGACCATTCGAGCCGGACTACGGCCCGAAGGCCGATCCCGGACGTCTGTACGCCTTCGTCGCCTCCGTCAGCGCGGCCGGGATCACCATCCTGGCCGCGTTGTTGGTCTTGAACTGGCACGGTTCCGGACCCACCACGCAGTCGGTGCCCGCGCTGCTGATGACCATCTGCCTGGTCTTCCTCGGGGAACTGCGGCCCCTGATGAAGTTGCAGCACACGAACCGCGAGGCCGCCACCACCACGGTGTTCACCATCGCGCTGCTGATGTTGGCGGGCTGGCCGCTGGCGGCGATGGTGCAGGCCGCAGCCTCCCTGGTCGGCGGCGCGGCCGGGCGCCGGACCTGGTGGCGGATCCTGTTCAACGTCTCGCAGTTCACGCTGTCCCTGGGCGCGGCCTGCCTGGTGCTGCGATGTTTCGGCATAGTGCCGACTCCGGGGCGTCCGTGGGCGCCGAGCGTGACCTCGATGGCCGCGATCCTGCTGGCCGGCGTCGCGTATTTCGTGGTGAACCTGTTCTTCGTCTGGCAGGCCGTGGCGCTGTGGACCGGCGTACGGCTGTTCGGCATCGCCCGCCGCGAGTGGCGGGTCGAGCTGCAGGTGGTCGGCGCCTCGGTGGTGCTGGCGCCGCTGATAACCGTGGTGATGCGGCACGAGCCGTACCTCATCGTGCTGTTCATACCGGTGCTGCTGGTCTTCTACCGCAGCGCCCTGGCGTTCGACGAGAGCGAGTGGCAGTCGCTGCACGACCCGCTGACCGCGCTGCCCAACCGCAAGGCCCTGCGGCGCCAGGCCGAGATCATGCTCGGCACCGTGCCCGCGACCGACGGCGACGGGCCGTCCTCGCTGTACTCCTCCGGCCGCCCCCCGGCCGCGGTCGCCGTCCCGCACGGCAAGATCGGCCTGTTCCTGCTGGACCTGGACCGTTTCAAGGAAGTCAACGACACCCTCGGCCACGCCGCCGGCGACGAGCTGATCCGCGAGGTGGCACAACGGCTGTCGGCCGCGGTCCGCGCCGAGGACATGGTCGCCCGGCTCGGCGGCGACGAGTTCGCGGTCCTGCTCCCCGGCCTGCCCGATGTCGAGGCCGCGCAGCAACTGGCGCAGCGGCTGCTGGACGCCGTGGCGGTGCCGTACCGGCTGCACGGCTTCAACCTGGACGTCGAGGCCTCCCTGGGCATCGCCCTGCACCCCGACGACGCCAGCCACTACGACGTCCTGCTCCGGCACGCGGACGTGGCGATGTACGAGGCCAAGCGCGGCAAGACCGGCTTCGTCCGCTACGACCCGGCGAAGGACCGCAACAGCCCGGACCGGCTGGCGCTCCTGAGCGACCTGCGCGAGGCCCTGGACGCCGGCCGCATCGAAGTGCACTACCAACCGCAGGCCTCGTTCAAGGACGGCCGCGTCGTCGGCGTCGAGGCGCTGGCCCGGTGGCGGCACGACGTGCGCGGCGCGATACCGCCGGAGACGTTCGTGAAGCTCGCGGAGTCGAGCGGGTTGATGGCGCGGCTGACGGAGTACATCCTCGACATCTCGCTGCGGCAGGCGGCGCTGTGGTGGCGCAACGGTTACGGCGTGCCGATCGCGGTCAACGTCTCGCTGCGCGACATCGAGAGCCCGCACTTCGTGGAGATGGTCGAGCGCAAGCTGGCGCAGCACCGGGTCCGGCCCGAGGCACTGCGGCTGGAGGTCGCGGAGCGGGTGCTGGTCGGCGACGCGCAGAGTGTGAGGGCGGCGCTGATCGGGCTGTCGAAGCTCGGGGTCCGGCTGTCGCTGGACAACTTCGGGACCGGCTACGCCTCGCTGCTGACGTTGCGCCGGCTGCCGTTCGACGAGATCAAGATAGACCGGTCATTCGTCGGCGGCATCGGCTTCGACGCGGATGACGCGGCCATCGTCCGGTCGACGATAGACCTGGCGCACTCGCTGGGACTGCGCGTCGTCGCTGAGGGCGTCGAGGACCCTGCGACGTGGTCGACGTTGGAGGACTACGGCTGCGACGAGGCGCAGGGCTGGCTGGTCGCCAAGGCACTGCCCGCGTCGGAGATCTGCGCGGTGCTGGCGCAGGGGGTGCCTTCGGGGGCGCCTAGTTCTTCGGGAAGCGGGACGGGGCCGGATCAGCTTTCCGCGTAGGTGTGACACCCGAACCGCGGTCGAAGTCGTCTGTACTGATGGAAGGCGCAGTGCGCACCATCAGGTTCATGGACGGGGGCTCGATGTCCGCAGGGGCGAAAACGGCTGGTGGCTGTGCGGTGATCCTTGCTGTGCCGCTGGTGTGGTTCGGGGTGTCGGTCTTCTCGTCCTTCCAGAGGATGGAGCCCGAGTCACAACCCGACGTCGTGAAGGCGGCGCAGTCGGCCACGGCCCGGTCCGCGGATCAAGCGGTCAGCGCTCAGGTCGACAGCCGGGTCGGCCAAGTCCGTGCCGCGCTGCCCTGGGCCGCCTACTTGGGGACGACGGTGGCGGATGTCTGCCAGACCGTTCACACCCCGAGTGGCTCCTTCGGGGCCCGTTCGACGTGGAGTCCCGTGACCTGCACCCGGACCGACACGGTCTACGAGGCCTTCGACGGTGATCTCCAGCAACGCCTCGCACAGCTCGACGGGGTCCTGGGTGGGGCGGGGTGGCGTCCCCTCGGCCAGGTGGCCGCGCCGAAGCAGGATCGGTCCGGCGTGGTCAAGCTGCCGTACTACGTGCCGATCACGCGCGATTTCACCCCACCCACCGGTACGGCGGCGTACGGGGAACAGGCCTGCCAGGTCGAAGTGACCCGGGCTCCCCACCTTCCGGACCTCGACGACGGTACGGCCGCCCACGACCTCGCCCTCAAGGACCCGTCGGCCGGCACCTCGTACTACCGCGCCTGGCAGCCCTACAGCCCCGCTCAGGTGGCCACGGCCTATCCCGCCCACAGCGCGGTCGTCGCCTTCACGCTCAGCGTGAGATACGGGACCAGCGGGTAATCGAACCCTGAGACCGCTACGGTCTCTCGGGGGACGACACCGCCGCCGTCCTGTTGGTCACGGGAGGGGCGTCGATGTCGTCGCGGGTGCATGTGCTGTTCGTCCATGGCCTGTTCTCCGGCGCGGACACCTGGTCGCATTTCCAGGACCTGCTCAGCCGCGATCCTGACCTGGCCTTCGTCCAGACGCACACCATGCAGTACTTCACGCCGAAGGTGCGGGTGCGGCCGGATCGGCGGATTCCGGATTTCGCTGATCTGGCCGCGCAGTTGGCGACCCGGCTGAAGGGCGAGGATCTGCGCGAGGCGGGGTCGATCGTGCTCGTCGCGCACAGCCAGGGCGGTCTGGTGGTGCAGAAGTTCCTGGCCAGTGCGACGATTCGGGGGCAGGCGCGGGATCTGGTGCGGATTCGGCAGATCGTGCTCTACGCCTGTCCGACGTTGGGCTCGCCGTTCTTCGCCAAGACGCGGCGGTTGGTGTTCGGTGCGCGGCATCCGCAGGAGCGGCAGCTGCGGATGCTGGACGGTGAGGTCTTCGAGGCGCATCAGCTGGTGCTGCGTAATGTGGTCAACGCCGACGCCGTCACCGACTACACGTGCCCCATCCCGGTCACCGCGGTGGTCGGCGGTGAGGACAACATCGTCCCGCGCATCGAGGCCACCGGCTGGTTCCCGACCACCGAGACCGTCGCCGCCGACCACTTCTCGATCCTCAAGCCCGCCGACCACAGCGCGATGGAGTACCAGATCCTCAAGTCGGCGCTGCTGGCCGCGGCGGATCCCGAGCGGCCCGGCCCGGTCCTCGGTACCGGTGCGGACGCCGTCGAGCAGCAGGCCATCCAGTTCTCGGTCGAGCCGCCGGCCGGCCTGGGGCGGCTGCGCGGCCGGGACGCGCTCGTCAGTGCCCTGATGGCGCCGGGGCGCAGCCGGGTCCACGTGCTGTCCGGCATGAGCGGCATCGGCAAGACGCACATCGCCTCCGAGGTGGCGGCCCGGCGCAAGGACGAGGGCTGGAACGTCTGGTGGGTCTCGGTCCCGCAGCTGGCGCCCCGCATGCGCGAGGTCGCGCACCTGCTCGGCCTGCCGCGCGGCGAGATCGACGAGGCGTGGCGCGGCGAGCGCAGCCAGACCGACCTGGTCTGGCGCGGCCTGGAGCACCACGACCGGCCCTGGCTCCTGGTCTTCGACGGCGCGACCGACCCGCAGCAGCTCGGCCGCGTCGCCTCCGACACCGGCCGCTACGACGGGACCGGCTGGGTCCGGGACGTGACGTCCGCCAAGGGCTCGGTCATCGTCACCGCCCGGGGCGGCCACAACGACGTGTGGGGCCCCTGGTGCCGCATTCATCGGGTGGAACCGCTCAGTGAATACGACGGCGCCGACGTGCTCCTCGACATCGCCGGGCCGGACTGCGGGGGAGTGGAGCAGGCCCGCCAGCTCTCCCGCGCCCTCGGCGGGCTGCCGCTGGCGCTGCGGGCCGCCGCGAGCCGCGTCCGCTCGGTGTCCACCGGCGCGGTCTTCCTCTCCGAGCCGGGCCTGTCGGACTTCGCCGGCTACCTCGCCGAGTGGCGGACCCGCGAGCAGGCCGGCAACGGCGACCCCGCGGCCGAGTCCGGCCAGGAGGTTCTGGGCCTGAGCATCGTGCGCGAGTCGTTGCTGCTGTCGGCGCGCGGGCTCACCACGGCCGCGACGCGCCTGCTGCACCTGTTCGCCTGCCTGTCCGACACCGCGGTGCCGTACCGGCTGCTGGCCCGGCCGGAGATGCTGACCGAGACCCCGCTGTTCGCCGGCGTCTCGATCGAGCAGATCCGGCTGGCGATCGGGCAGCTCGCCGAGGCGCACCTGATCCGCAAGCACGAACGCGGCGCCGACGACCCCGACCTGAGCGAGTTCCTGTCGCTGCACCCGATGGTCCACAACGTCTTCCGCGAGGACGACCAGGTCCAGGCGCACCGCGTCGACTACGGCCGCGCCATGCTCGACATCCTCGCCGCCGCCACCGATCACCGCACCGCCGACGACCCCGACAACTGGGCCGTGTGGGCCGCGCTGTTCCCGCACGCGCGCGACGCCGTGCTGTCCACCGTCACCTCCCCGGCCACCAGCGGCGAGCGCTTCCTCGTCGTCTCGGCCCTGAACCTGGCCCGGACCACCGCGCGCTACCTGCTGGCCTCCGGCCTGCTGGAACCGGCCGGCACGCTGCTGGACGCGCTGATCGACGGCTGCGCCGGCTACCGCTTCGCGCCGACCGACACCAAGATCCTCGCGCTGCGCCACGAACGCGCCCGGCTCTCGATCGAGCTGGGCCGCTACGACCGGGCCGAGGCCGAGCTCACCGAGGTGATCGCCGGGCAGATCGCCGGCCACGGGCCCGACCACGCCAACACCTGGGCCAGCCGCCACCAGCTCGCCAAAGCCCTGCTGGAGCAGCAGCGGTGGGTCGAGGCTGAGGCGATGCTGCGCGAGATCCTGCCCGCCGCGCGCCGCATCAACGGCTGGCGGCACCGCGACACTGTGACCGTCTGGCACACCTGGGCCCGCGCGCTGCTGCACGTGGAAGGCGCGCGGCAAGCCGAGACCATGTGCCGCGAGATCCTGGCCGCCTGCGACCAGCTGTGGACGCCGTCGTACCCGGAGACGCTCTACGCCTGGCAGACCCTCGGCCGCTCGCTGCTCTACCAGCAGAAGCCCGACCTGGCCGAGTGGGAGCTGCGGCGCGGCCTGAGCCGGGTCGCGGACACCGCCTCGCCCGGCGCGCTGGGCATCCGGCACTTCCTCGGCATGGCCGTGCTGCAACAGGGACTCGTCGCAGAAGCCCGCGACGAACTCAGCACCCTGCTGGCCGACGAGGAGCGCGTCCTGGGCCCGCAGCACCGCCTCACGGACAAGACCAGGCGCCTGATCGCGGAGATTACCGACCGGCTGCGCGGGGGAGGTTAGGGCCCACGCAGAAACAACTTCCCTCAGTTCGGGTGTGTCGTGTCGGTGCGCGGTGTCGTGAGGACTGTGTAGTTCCAGTCGGGATGGAAGACATGGCGGTTGAGCAGGGTTTTCTCGAA
>NZ_JAACYW010000022.1 GCF_015356825.1 Catenulispora rubra
CGGCGGGGGGCTGGTCGGCGGCCATGGGTGGACGGTAACACCGCACGGGACCGGGGCCGAAGTCGATGCGGCCTGAGTCACACTGAGTCACACTGAGTCACACAGGTGCGCTGCGCTCTGCTATTTCCAGGGCCTTCTCTGCCGCTACTTCGCGATTCCCAGATAGTCCGCCGCATTCGTATCGACGATCATCTTCGCCTGATCATCCGACAATCCTGCCGCGAGGATGTACTCGATGTGGTCCCGCAGCGACGGACCCTGCTCGAACGGATAGTCCGTCCCCAGCAGCAGGCGCTCGGCGCCGACCACCTCCGCAGTCAGGCGCAGCGCCGCCGGGAGCGGGTTGGCGGTGTCGTAGGCGATGCCGCGCATCAGCTGGCCGGCGCTCGGCGCGTCCTTCGGGAGATACCAGTCCCGGTACCGGTCCAGGCGCTGGATGAGGAAGGGCAGGTAGCCGCCCATGTGCGGGGCGATGATCCGGATATCGGGGTACTTCACGGTGATCCCGGCCTGGAACAGCTGCAGGATCGCGGTCGAGACCTCCGCCGCGTGCCCGATGACCGGGCCGAGCTTGGAGGCCTGCATCAGCGGCGACCCGGCGGCGTCCCCGACGGGGTGCACGAACAGGACCGCCTTGCGCCGGTTCAGCGCCGCAAAGAGCGGGTCGAAGTCGGGGTGGCTGAGCGGCCGGCCCAGGATCGAGGTGCCGACCGCGGCCCCCGGCATGCCGTCCTGCTCCATGGCCCGGTTGAGCTCGTCGACGGAGGCCAGGATGTGCGGGAGCGGCAGCGTGGCCAGGGCGCGGAGGCGCTCGGGGTGCTGCTCGGCGATGTGCGCCAGCGCGATGTTCGCACACCTGGCCGCCTCCACGGACGCCGTCGGGTCGCCGGTGTAGGGCCCCTGCGGGCAGGTCGAGAGCACCTGGACGTCCACGCCGACCGCGTCCATCGCCGCCAGCCGCAACCGCAGCTCGCGCTCACTGTCGCCCCCACCCAGCGCACGGACCCCTTGCGTCCCAGCCCCGCCGTCGCCCCGCAGATCGTCGAGCAGGTCGAGGTAGAGGGCGGGGAACAGGTGCGCGTGGACGTCGACTCTCATGCCGCCAGGCTGGCGCGACGCCCGCCCCGGGGCGTCCCGGAACCCCGCGGCCACCGGCCGTCCGGACGAAGCGCGCACCGGCGTTGCCCCGAACGGCTGCCTCCGCCAGCACACACCAGGCGCCGGTGCCGAAGGCTCGTACATGGCCCGCACACACGGCCCGGCGCCACCCGGCCCGGGCCCGTTCAGAAAGGCGGAACGCCATGGCCGATACCCCGGACCTGGGCAAACTGTGGAAGCAGCTGACCGACAACGTCGGCGGCGGCATGAGCGAGGCCCTCGACAAGCTGAAGAAGAGCAGCATCGGCGAGCAGGTGCAGAGCTGGATCGGCAAGGGCGAGAACAAGCCCGTCAACGCCGACCAGGTCACACAGGCGATCGGCCAGGACCAGATGGAGCAGATCGCCCAACAGGCAGGCACCACCCCCGAGCAGGCAGCCCAAACAATGGCCGAAAAGCTCCCCGGCATGGTCGACAAGATGACCCCCGACGGCCAACTCCCCGACCCCCAGTCCATCAGGGGCAACGCAGCCGGCGCCGCCCAAACCACGCAGAACGCAGCCACGAGCACCGGCCAAACCGCCATGCCCCGCAGCAACCCCAACCCGCCCGCAATGTAGCCAACCGCAGGCAGCCGACGCAGCCACGCACCGCGCGACCGCGAAGGCACCAAAGCACCACCCCACGGCCGGACCCCACCCCCCGGGGCCCGGCCGCGCCACGCCCAAACCCCCAGGTAGCGAATCGATTTCCCATCCAGCCGCAGCTCTGGCTAATATAGGCAACGCCCGCCGGGGAGATCAGCAAGATCGATCGGACGATCTCACCGGGGGACCAGATGGGGCTTTAGCTCAGTTGGTAGAGCATTTGTCTGGCAGACAAAAGGTCACGAGTTCGAGTCTCGTAAGCTCCACAGTTTGAAGTGCGAGAACGCCCCCAGGGATTCCCCGGGGGCGTTTCTGGTCTCGCTTGTGGTCTCATTCCCCGTCCGCTGGACCGGCATTCCCATCTGTCGTTCCGCCGAAGTAGAACGCGTCTTGGCGTCCCGCGATCTCCCGCCGCATCGTGTCGGTCACGTGCCCGTACCGCAGCAGCATCGCCGGGTCAGACCATCCCATGATGTCCATCGTGGTTCGGGGCGCGACCTCCAGCAGCGCCAGCACGGTTGCGGCTGTATGCCGCGCGTCGTGCAGCCGCTTCATGTCCACCCCCGCCTCAGCGAGGATGGCGTACCACTCGGTGCGGTCCGCCTTCGGGTCAATCGGCCGCCCGTCCTCCTGGCAGAACATCCAGTCACCAGCCTGCCAGGCGGAACCAGCGTGCTCCCGCTCCTTCTTCTGGGCCGCCTCGTGCTCCACCAGCATGTCCCAGAGCCGATCGGGGAAGGCGTGCGTGCGCCGCCCCGCCTTCGACTTCACCGCGACCTCGACCAGGCCGCCCCCGTGGCGCTGCGGGCAGCGGCGAGCGTGGTCCGTGCAGCCTGGCGCACACGGCGGCGGGCAGGGCCGCGTGTGCTTCTTGCACGGCTCCGGGCACGGCTCCACCTTGTGGCGCGCTCCCGGGCACTCCCCCGGGTCAGGACACCCGTGCTGCCAGGTCTGCCGCTGAAGCTGCTTGCGGACCCTGATCGAGCGCTTCTTGTGGTCCACGCGCTCCCACTTGAAGCCCAGGCACTCGCCCTGACGATCGCCGAAGACCAGAGCCATGACGTACCGGAGGCCGTTGCGCCGACGCAGCGCTGCGGCGATGACCCGCTGAGCCTCATCCGGCTCCAGCGGCTCGACCTCGTCGTCGTCATCGGCGGCGGGCCCCACGGCGGCCAGTGCGATCGGATTGGACATGACCACCTTGCGTCGGACCGCCTCGTTGCACGATGCTCGCGCGGTCCGGTGCATGGCCGCAACGGTGTTGCCGCTCAGCCCAGACGCGTCGATCTTCGTATACAGCTTCTCGAAGTGTTCCGGCTCCATCCGGTGCTCTCCGAGAACCGGCTTCAAGTGCTTGCGGATGGCACTGCGATGTCCGGCAGTGTGTTGAACCGCGCGGTGCGGACCTCGATGTTCTCGACCCAGTGGTCGAGCCAGTCTCCGAACTTCGGCACGCGGCCCGGCTTCCGCTTCAGCCTGGAATCGCGCTCGTTTTCCAGCTTCCGGACCTTCCGCATCACCTCGGCCTCGTCGGCTCCGCGTACGTGCCGGCGGTCCGGCTTCCCGTCATCGCGAGTGCCCATGGTCACGCGGCCGTGCCACTTCCCGTTCTTGGTCCTGGTAGATGCTGCCCGCGCCGTTCGGGGCCCGGGTGCCCTCAGGACGAATGCGCCGGGGCTTTCGCCTTCGGCTAAGCCAGCTTGCGGGCAATGTAGGCATCGATCTCGTCGGCGGGAACTCGGCGGGCCCTTCCGATCGACACGGTGCCGATCTCACCATCATGGATCAGTCCGAACATCGTGGTTCGGCCGATCCCGAGCAGTTCGGCCGCCTGTTCAACGGTGTACATCGCTCAGGGCTGGTCGGGCCCCGACTTGGCCGACCGGCCGCCGACATGCTGGTGCCGGCCGACCGCGCTTTCGACAGAGGCGAGTGCCTCGGCGCGGTGCGTGATACCGGTGCGCAATTCCTGGTGCGTGTGCGAGCCGGCCAGACGCTGCCGTGCCCGGCGATGCTGCCGGAAAGTTCGATCGATCCGGCTCGGGCACGTCGACATGCGCGTCACCCAGGCCCGGA
Organism: Catenulispora rubra; assembly: GCF_015356825.1. Taxonomy (GTDB): domain Bacteria; phylum Actinomycetota; class Actinomycetes; order Streptomycetales; family Catenulisporaceae; genus Catenulispora; species Catenulispora rubra. Next base: position 3,822 of record NZ_JAACYW010000022.1, read on the forward strand.
CAACCGCCGTCCGGCCGACGACTTCCGGATCACCGGCCACTACGCGCTTGCCCCGCGCCTGGATACCTGCCTCGGTATCGGGTTTGGACATGTCCAGCGCGGCCACGTGCTGATGCCCCACATCCGCGGGCGTCTCCTCGTCTCCCCGAGACCCGGACATCGACGGCGCCCGTCCCGAGGAAGGCTGGGATGACCATGAATCTGACGCACGTGCTCGAGGCAACAATCCACGGTTCCTGTAGCGCCTTCCCGCGCCCATACTGCCCCACGGACTTACCGGCACTACGGATAGGCCGGCGTTGAGCCCGCTGTTCCCGTACCCTACTTTGCCGCACATCGGCGCAACGTCCCCGGCCGGGACCTCTGGAGACCCAGGAAGTAGACAACGGCTTCATATCCTGCCAGGTTGGGCTGACTTGATCGCGCGGCCGTCGGTGCCGAAGTGCGGGATCCCATCACCGAACTCGGCGTTGCGTTGTCACGGAGGATTCTCGCCGAACCGGCGAGAATCCTCCGCGCTTATCGCGCCAACCGCACAATGATCGACGACACCGTTCCCAGCGTATAAACCAGTGTCGTGTAGGTAATGAACGGAAACTCCAGGTACCGCTTCCGGACCGGAAGGAAGAAGGCGAGCGTGACGAACCACATCGCCACGCTGTACTCCAACCCGACCAAGACACGGTCGAAGCCGGCGTAGGCGAGGACAGTGAGGGCGTATATGGTCCCGTTGACCAGCAGCGCGGTCCTGCCGGCCGCGGCGTAGGACACGCTGGGGCGGTGGCGTTCGAAGGCCAGCAGGCTGACGGTCATCAGGAATCCGCCCACGAAGAACAGTATGTTGCCGGTGTAGAAGTCATTGTCGAACTGGCCACCGCACAAGCTGCCGGAGAAATGGTGCGGATCGCAGTAGGTGTTGAAGGTGAACGAGGCGACCTCGTGCACGCCGTTCCCGGTTGAATAGTAGTAGATCCCTACTACGAAGAGCAGGAACAGCAATGTTCCTCCTCGTGAGCGCAGCGCGGTGAAGTCAGCCGAGACCTCGCGCAGAAGCAGAGAAGGAATGAGCACGGTCACAAGGACTATCAGTACCATCTGGAGTAGTTCGTGCAAGCGCAGGAAAGCATGCGGCTCCAGCAGAACCCTGGTCGTGAAGGAGAATCGCTCGACTGTCACGAGCACGACGGACAGTGAGGTGAGGGTGAAAAGCCGGTTCATACGGTTCATGTCGCGCAGCATGGACTGAGTTCTCCAGGGAGTTGCACTAACGGGCGGCGGCCGCCGAAGCAGAACATATCCTCGGCGTTGCGGGATTCGCTCAGGTCAGGGCTGATCCACGTTTCGTGGTGAGTCTTCACGTGGCATACGCGACCGTGGTCCAACCGGTTCAACAGAGAAGTGCGTCAATCAGCCCTCGAAGATCCCCGGGTTGTTCACCAGCGCGTCGACCAAGCCGAGCGGGACCCGCTGGAAGAGGATCTGGTCAAGCGGCTGGCCGATATGCGGGTCGAGCGTGACGAGTTGGTGGTGGCCGAGCGGGTCGTGCAGCGGATCAGTCAGCAGGGCTTCGGCGAGTACTTGTCGCTCGCGCCGCCGTCGGAGGCGCAGGTGGGCGGCCGGTCGGTGCTGCTGATCCCGGCCCGTGCCGCCGGCGTCGGCGAAGACGCAGGGAGGTATGCGTAATGCAGAGTGCTGAGACTGTGCTGGACACCGGTGGTCGCCGGCCAGGCGGGTTCGCATCCCGAAGAAGGGCTCTTCGACGAAGAAGCGCCCGCTGGGCATGCCTCCATGCTTGGACAAGATCGTGGCGGAGGTGGTGCGCGTGCTGCTGGACGCGTACTACGACGTGCGGTTCTCCGACCGCTCCCACGGCTTCCGCACTGGACGGGGTCGCCACACCGCGCTCAACGAGGCATTCACAATGGCTGTTCCGGTGGCACGACTGTGGACTATTGGCGGCCCCGCTCACGCGGGCCTGCGGCTTTGCGGAGCTCTGCTAAGCGTGTCGGGAGGACGGTGATGCTGGGCGTTGGTTCGTGATGGAGGAACGTGGGTTTCTTGCGTGCCAGCATCGCCTCGCCGTCACGGTCCCAGCGGAAGCCGTTCTTTCCCAGCAGCTTGGCGAAGACTTGGTCGACGTTGTCGGGGTGTTCCGCGGCCAGGCGGCGGAAGAGAAACGGTGGGATCGAATCGGAGTTGAGATAGCCGCGGAGCGTGGTCAGGCGCGCAGGGGTCAGCTGTTCGGCCGGGACGGTGAACGGTTCGGCGGCTGCTGCGAAGTCGTTGAAGTAGTGGATTCCTTCAGCGTCGTCGTAGACGACGGCGACGCTGTCCGACGCGAGGATCTCGTCGGGGAATGCCGCGAAGTCCTCCGGGCCGGGCACCGGGTGTCCGCTCGATGCTGCGGCCGAGGGAATCGGCTGTCGCAGCTTGTAGAACTCCACCAGCAGCGTCTGCACGTTCCGTGGTGTATCGACGACCAGGTCGGTACCGGCGAAGTCGATGAACGCGGCTCGTTCCTCGGCTTGCCTCTGCCACGCCATCGCCATCAGTTCGGTGTTGCGCCGCATCACGCGCGGGTCGGTGAGGAAGGTCTCCACTGCGGCCTGGACGAGGACCGGACCGTCCTGCTGTCCGTAGGAGGCTTGGGGGCCGGAGAACAGCCACATGTCGAAGTCGGCCCGTGCGGGTACGACCCGCGCGACGACGAAGGACCCCGGCTTCATGGGCTTCAGTACGTCCGCGCCGGCCGTCGCCCACGTCGGATACAGCAGGTCGTCGAGCAGGTTGTGGAGCAACAACCCGCCGTCGAGACGTTCGCGGACCTCGAAACAGCCCTCGACGACCTCCTGCCAGCGTAGGAGCGTGGCCTTCTCCTCCTCGCCGAAGGCCGGGCGGCGCTGATCGGCGAACCGCCGCACGATGGTGGTGCCGTCGAATTGCTTCTTCTGCAGGATGAACCTGTCGATCGCTGTGATCGCAGTGCTTGAGTCGAGGACGCCGCCGGGGCCGACTGCTTCGGCCAGCGCGGCCTTGAACTGCTTGGAGAACCGCGGCTTTTGCGCATAGTCGACAAGCTCCTCCTTGAGGCGCCCGCACACCTCGATCGTGTGCTCGACGACGTCGGCCGGCGGCAGCCGCAGCTGTGCGGGGTCAGGACCCGACCAGCCCTTACTCGAGCCCACGTTCTCTCCTCGCTTCCACCCCGCACAGGTCCGGCGGGACGTCGACAGCGCCGTACTCGACGGCACAGCCAAGTATCGACCAACGTCGCCGACGGCTGGAGGCTGTTGTCGGATTCCGATCTGTCAAGGAAGCCGTGGACACCCGATCGGGTTTTGACCGCATGTCCCGAGCGTTGATCGCGCAGTGCGGAACGGAGTTCTTTTCGGCAGGTCGGCAGTGTTCAAGTAGCGCAACATCAGCTCCACCCCGTGTCCCGACCTGCAAAACCGCAGGTCGGGAATAGAGCGTGAAGTCCGGCCCGGGTGGTGCGTCGGGGTTCACGTTCTCCGGCGAACCGAATATTTTGTTCAGCCATCCCGCTCGCGGCCGCCGATGACCTCCTGCGGAAGCACTCCCTCAGCCCACAGCCGGTCCAAGACGGTCAGGAAGTTCTCCATCCCCTCCGGATCGTCCGTGGGCGGGTTCTCCATCTCCAGCAGCGGATCCGAGGTGACGACGCGCCCCGCCGCGGGACCCGTCGACCCGGTGTAGGAGTGGCAGTTCGGGCACCAGACGCACGAGGAGATCGTCGGCGACGACCGGCCGTACGACATCCGGTAATAGCGCCTGATCCCGATTGCGTTGCATACCGGGCATTGCCGGGCTTCTGTGGGAAGGTCACGCTGCTCGCGCAACAAAGCCACTTCACTGTCGGAGTAGGCTCGCACATTTACACCTTATCAGTTACACCTTATCGGTACTGGTGGTCGTCAATAGGACGAGGCCGGAAGCCTGCCCCGCCGGCGAAGGGGGAGCCGCTTCCGGCCTCGTCACAGGCCTACCAGAAGGTCACGGGCGGGGTCAGAACCCGAATCTGCCCTTGAGCTCCTCCCACTTCGCCTCGCCGTAGGCCTTGGCCGAAATCTCCCCGCCGGGCACTTTGTACTTCACCCACGCGTCCTGATGGTAGACCTCGTGGAAGAATGTGGTCACAGCCTCCTGGACATTCTCAAGACCGATGTTCGAGAAACGGATGATCGGCTTCCCGGTCACCCCCAGGTCCGGGCCGCCGTATGCGGCCGGCGAAATCCCGTACGCCGGATATCCGTCATCATCGAGAATCACCGGCGTGTACTCGAAATCGTATTTCGAAGCCAGATCCCCGAACCCGGCCCGCCCGAGAATCGCCTTGAACCGGTCGATGCCGATGATCGGCCCGCTCGGATACCACGCGGGACGGTTCTTCGGCGCCGACCGATACGCGTCGGCCGAACCCGCAGCCGCCTGCGTCTCAGCCGCGTCCGTCGCGGCCGCGTCACGCTCCCAACCGGTCAGGCCACCGATACCCAGCACCGCGATCTGCCCGGCCAACTGGTCACCGGCCTGGCTGTACAGGTCGGCCAGCTGCGGGCAGCCTTCCTGCCGAAGCAGGTCGGCGATGTGGTACAGCCGGTACGCCGGCCGCACCGGCACATAGGTGTCGAAGAAGTTGCTCCAGCCGCCGTTCTTGCCGGTAGCGGCGTCATAGACATCCCCGGCGAGCTTGAACGGCGCCTTGACACCGATCACGAACCCGCTGGAGAACTCGTCCCACTGATGCCCCAGCCAGTCGAAGATGTCCTTGCCACTGGGGTCGGTCAGGTACGTCGGCCCATCGGCCACATAGGCATAGGACGCGACGTACGGGTCCCCGACCTGCGAGGAATGCGGATCACGGCTGCTGAACCGGCCCGTGCTCGGGTCCATGACGCGGGCCCGCATATCCAGCTTGCCCGTGATGCTCTGATCCACCAGCGCACCGGTGAAACCGAACGGCTGAGCCGGCGGAGTCGTAGCCAGGCTCTTGACCGTCTGAGAACCGAATGCGTCATAAGTGTCGGTGTACTGATCGACCCCGGTCGAGGACAGCAGATCAGAGACCGACCCCAGGTAGTCGTGGGTGTCGTAGAACGCACCGGTGGTGGTGTGTTCGGAGGCGATCGTACCCAGCGGGTCATAGTGGTAGTCGCCGGTCAGCGCACCACTGCCGGTGGTCATGGTGGCCAGTTGCGGCAGCTGACCGTTCGAGTCCCACGTCTGAACCCGGTTCAAGCCGCCGCTGACAAAGGTCTTCACCCGGTCGCCGGCGGCATCGTAGGTGAACGTCTTGGCGAGCCCGCCGATGGTCCCGCCGGACAGCTCACCAGCGGCGTTGTACGTGAACGTGTTGGTCCCGGCAGCGGTCTGATCGCCGTCGGCATCGTAGGTGTAGGAGGTCGTCGCCGTGCCCTTGACCGAGGTCGTCAGCTCGTCGGCGGCGTCATACGCGTACGTGGTCGTCGACCCGCCCGCACTCTGCGTCAGCCGGTTACCGACCTTGTCGTAGGTGTACGTGCTGACCGTCGACCCGGCCGGGCAGCCCGTCGTCGCCGACGGCGTGGTGCAGGCGCTGGTCAACCGCCCAGCAGTGTCATAGCCGTAGGTGAGTGTGGAAGCGCTCGCCCCGCTGTGCGCCACGGCGATCGACGTCGGCCGACCGTCCTGGTCCAGCGTCAGGTTCTCCGAAGCCAACGTCGCCGTGCTGCTGGCCGCCTTGATACCGGTGAGTTGCCCCGCGGCGTCTATCGTGCGGGTCTCGGTGTACCCGACCGTGGCAGGCAGTGCACTGGAGACCAGGTTGCCGGCGGTGTCATAGCCGAAGGTGGTCGCGGCACCGTCTGCGGTCTGCGTGGCCAGCTCGTTGTCCCCGTTGTAGGTGTAAGTGGTCTTCTCACCGTCTGGGTACGTGCGCGAGGTGACGTTGCCGGCATTGTCGTAGGTGTACGTGAAACCGGCCTCCGTCGAGGTGCCGGTGACCCCGGTCAGACGCCCGGCCATGTCATATCCCAGGGTCCGGGCACCGGTGGCGTCGGTGAGACCGGTCAGATGGCCAGCCTTGTCGAAGACCTGGGCGACCGCGGTGGTGCCATCGGAATAGGCGGTGTTGGTGACCAATCCACGACCGTCATAGGTGCGGGTCGTGGTCTGACCACGGGCGTTGGTGAACACCACCGCGTGGCCGTCGGCGTCATACGTATACCCGACCGCGTGGCTCAACGGGTCGGTGACGCCGGTAAGCCGCCGTGCCGCGTCATAGGCGTACGTCGTGACGTGGGCATTGGCATCGGTACGGGTGACCACGTCGCCCACCATGTCGTAGCCGTAAGTGGTCGCCCCGCCATCGGGCGCGGTAACCCCGGTCACCCGGCTGTCGGCGTCGTAGGCATAGGTCGTGACCGCGCCGGTCGGATCGGTGGTCGAGGTCCGCCGGTTGTCGCCGTCGAACGCCGCCGCGTGGACACCGCCGAGCGGGTCCGTGACCGTCGTGGGGTTCCCGGCCGCGTCGTAGCCGTAGGTGGTGGTGTAGGCGGCGGGGTTGCCGCCGGTGACCGTGCCGCGGGGATCGATCGCGGTCACGGTCCGCTCGTCGGCGTCGAAGGTCCACTTCGTCGTCTCGCCGGCCGCGGTGGTCTGCGAGACGTGGTTGCCGTCGGCGTCATAGGCCGCGCTCGAGCGGTTGCCGTCGCGGTCGACGGCCGTCAGCTGCCGGCCGAGCGCGTCGTAGGTGAAGGTCGCCGTGTGCCCGAGCGCATCGATGGCGGAGGTGACCTCGCCGGTCGCGTCGTAACCGGTCTTGGTCACCGCCCCCAGCGGATCGGTGACGCTGACCTTCCGGTTGATGACGTCGTAGGCGGTGGTGCTGACCGCACCGGTCGGATCGGTGACCGTGGTCTGATTGCCGTTGGCGTCGTAACCGAATGTCGTGGTGTAGGCCGCGGCGCTCGCCCCGGCGACATTGCCGCGCGCCGACACCGAGGTGATCCGGCGATTCGCCTTGTCGTAGGTGGAGCTGGTCTTGTCGCCCGACTGATCGGTGGTCGACAGCAGGTTCCCGTTGAGGTCGTAGGCCTTGGTGACCGTCTTGCCCGCCGCGTCGGTGACGACGGTGGCCCGGCCGTCGGCGTCGTAGGCGGTGGTGGTGGCCTTGCCCAGCGGGTCGGTCATGCCGGTCTGCTGCGCGTCTGCGTCGTATGTGTAGGAGGCGGTGTTGCCCGCCGGGTCCTTCACCGTGGCCAACAGGTCGGCCACGTTGTAGGTGTAGGTGATGGTGTACAGCGCCGGGTTCGCGCCGGTGAGGTTGCCGCGCGGGTCGGTCTTGGTGAGGATCCGGCCCGAACCGTCATAGGTGAAGGTGGTCTTCTCCCCGGCGGCGGTCGTCACCGACGTGCGGTTGCCGGCGCTGTCATAGCCGTAGGTCGTGATCTCCCCGCGGGGCGTCGTCTCCGTGGCCAACTCGCCCAGGCCGGTGTAGCTGCGCTTGGCCACGCCGCCGTTCGGGTCGGTGGTGGTGGTCAGCCGGCCCAGGGAGTCATAGCCGTAGCCGGTCGTGTGATTGTTGCCGTCTTTGTGCGCCGTGACATTGGCCGCGGCGTCGTACGTCCAGCTCTCGGCGTAGGACAGGGGAGCAGGCGCGGTGCGGGTGAGCATGTTGCCGGCGCTGTCGTAGGTCACCGCCGTGGTGTTGCCGAGGCGGTCGGTGATCCCGATCTGGTTCAGGGACTTGTCATAGCTGTAGGAGACCGATTTGCCGAACGGGTCGATGCTCTGGGTGAGCACGTTGTTGGCGTAGATGTCGGTCCACACGCCGCCGTCGGGGTCGGTCATGTCCGATTCCTGGGTGGCGGCCTTCCACGCGAAGGTGGTCTTGGCGCCGACCCCGTCGGTCTGACTGCTGACGCGACCAGTGGTCGCGTCGTAGGTGTTGGTCACCACCGTGTGATGGAGCGCATCGACGACAGTCAGCAGGCGGTTGCCGGAGTCGTAGGTGTAGGCGGTGACGCCGCCGCGCACGTCGGTGACGCTGGTCAGGTCGGTGCCGGTGTAGGCATAAGACACCGCGCGGCCGTCCGGGAGCGTCGCCTTCGTCAACAAACCGTTGCTGCCGACAGTGAAGGTCACCATGCGTCCAGCAGTGTCAGTAACGCCGGCCAGGTGTCCCGAGGAGTCGTAGGCCTCTGACAGGCCATGCCCGGAGGCGTCCAAGATCCCTGTGAGGCGGCCGTTGGCGTCGAAAGTCCGGCTGGTGTGATCCAGGGCGGCGACCGTGAAGCCCGAGCCGGTCTTCACCAGGCTCAGGTGTACCCCGGCTGGTGGACTGTAGGTCCCATTCGCGTTCTGTGTGAACGCGATCTGCGAGCCATCGCTGTCGGACAACGTCTCGGTGCCCGACCCGGCCGCCAGAGACGCATCGAACTGTGTCGACCACCCAGTCCCCACAATCCCGGCTGTAGTGCGGTCTGAGCGGTAGTTGCGGGTGATGGCGAACGGTGTGCCGGCCCCGGTCAGTTTCAGATCAGTGGCCTGCTGGTAGTAGGCGCCGGTGGCGGTGTTCACCGGGTCGGCCTTGCTGTTCTGCGCGTAGCAGGTGCAGATCCCGGTCTCGGCGCCGGGGATGTTCGGGGTGTAGAAGACGGTGACGTTGTTGGAGTAGGTGCCGTTCGGGCTGAAGTCACCGGAGGTGGACTCGAACAGCACCTGTGCGAAGTAGACCTGGCCGTCCTTCAATGGCCCGCCGGGGGCGTTGCCCAGCGTCCAGAAGCACCAGTCCTGCGGATACTGCGACGGCGGCCACCAGCCGTAGCAGTAGCCGCCGGAGGGCTGGCCGTTGTAGGTGGTGGGATCGACGCTGGCCGGGATCTCCTGGCTGTAGACCAGCGTCCCGGTCGAGTCGTAGACCAGAACCGCGAACTCCTTCAGACTCGCCGCGGTGGTCCCGGCCGGGATGTGCGTGTCCACATCCAGCGTGATCTCGCCGGGATACACCAGCGAGTCGCCGACCACCTCATCGGGGTCCGGCGGCACCACATTCGGCGACACCACCCCGGCGGCGGCATGCCGCGGCAGCGACGGCCGCGCGATGCCCGGCTTCTTGTGCACCGGCGGAGTCGGGTGCGCGGCCAAATCCTTGTCCCGCTTGGCCGCCTGCACCGGCGTCAACCCACCGAGCTGCCTGGCCACCTGCGCACGCCGCTGATCCAACGTCATCGGAGTCGGGGCAGGAGGCGGCAGCTTAGCCGACCTGACCTCGTGACCTGCCGATGAGGACGTCCCCGCTCGTCCGGCGACAGAGGACCCGGCCAATGCGGCCGGCGCCTGGACGCCGACGAGGACCAGGACAGAAGAAAGGAACAGCACGACCCATCGAGACACCACGGCACGCACGGAGATACCAACCCCCATAAATAAGTATCCTTCTTTGCCTGTCGCGCACGCTAAGCGCCGAACCGGGGATTCCGCAACGGCATGCTCACTGTGCGAACGCGCCACCAAACACCGAGTGAGACAAGCGCTCGAACGTTGACACTTCGATACGAGGCCGGGGCGGTACTCAGGGAGTTTTGAAACAGGGTGACTCATTTGAATCAGGACCTGAATATCAGCGACCCCACACCCCGAAGCCGGCGCTGGGTGCTCACCTCCTGCCACAGCCACTCCCCGATCGCGACGGCAGGGCCAGCGCCGCCGACGCCCCCGCGAACCCGAGCACCGCCAGCGATGCCAGGCCTGCGGCCGCCGCCGCGGTGCGGTGCCAGCCGGTCAGCACCTTCGTCGCCGAAGCCATCGAGGCCACGTAGACCACCAGGAACAGGGACGTCCTCAGCGTGATCATCCACGTCGCGTCCAGCAGGCCGAAGGCCTCGCCGGTCAGCTCGACGCAGCCGTCCACCACGGTCCAGACGAAGAAGCCGCGCGCCGGCTTCACGCTCTCCCCCGACCCGTGTTATCCCCCGACCTCGCGCTCTGCCCTGGGAGCGCGCGCTGTCCGGTCGGCGGCCCCCTCGGCGCGAAGGTGCGCGACCAGCGCCGCCGCCCCGGTCAGGTAGGCGTCCACCGCAGCGAGCGTCAGCACCACGGCCGCACCGGCGGCGATATGGTGTGGGCGAATGGACGGCTCGGCCCTTCGCGCAACTGCGCCGAACCGGTTCAGTCTGGCGTCTGTACTGGCCCGACTGGAATACTCGTTAGCACGATATGGCTGTGGCGAGGCGAAGCCGGCGTTTGCCCGCCCGCGTGGGTCTGGGAGGAACTGGTAGACATGCGGCCGTCGGGATCCTTTGACGACGCGCAGGCCAAGGGCCTGGTATTGCCTATAGCCGACGCGGACACCGTGGCACGGGAGGTCGCCTCGGCAGCGGTGGTCGGCTGGTTCCGGGCTTTGGCCAGCTGGGTGGCTGACGGTCGGTCCTTCGCTCCTGGAGACCCGGCGCAGCTGAGCCAACAGGACGTCGACGGCGTTGCGGGGTTCTTGAGCCTGGACCGATTCGGTGCCGAGGACGCTGATGCCGTGGCGATGTTTTGCAACCTCGCCGTTCACTGGGCGGTGCAGGCACGGCTGCTGCGCGTTCGAAGCGGCATGTTGCGGGTTGCCAAGCAGAACCTCGTCTGGCTTGAGGCTCCGGAAGTGCTTTGGTTCCGCGCGCTCATGGCAATGCAGCGACCTGACAGAGTTTTCAGCGACTTGCTGGGCGAGTACGGCGGGTCAAGAGTCTGCGGACACGAACCGTTCTCGGCGATCGGTGACCTTCTTCGGCATTTGGCGGCCGGTCCGCTCGATGACGACGCAGTAGTGCGCACATACACATCCCTGTATGGGGAACACGTTGCGCCGATGGCTGCCGAGGCTCGGGTGTCCATCCTGATGGCCGAGGCGCTCGCCTTGATCGACCGCGACGAGCCAGCCGGTGCCTCCGTTCGCGGCCGTTGGCGGGTCACGGCGCTGGGACGGGTGGTCGACGCCTTATGCGTGATGCCTTACACCGAGTTGGCGGCCGAGGACGACGAACTGGACGAGCTATGCCTGCTCGGGCAGCCAACGGGACGGATCGAGCCTGGGTTCCAGGTGAAGGTGACCCTCTTGCGGCACAACGTGTGGCGTCGGCTGTCGGTGCCCGGTGAGTTGACGATGCACGGGTTACACCTGGCAATCCAGTCGGCTTTCGGCTGGAGCAACGACCATCTTCACGTTTTTGAGGCTGGTCCGTTCCGGTTCTCCAGCCAGTCCGACTGGCGCCGGCTGGACGACACGATTCCTACCGAGTTCCCGACCATGTCTGATCTGAGAGCGCTTGGGATCAGGAAACTACGCTACGAGTACGATCTTGGGGACTCCTGGGAGCATGAGATCGTCCTGGCGGCCGAGGTACCCGAAGGCGTGCCGGTCGTGCGGTGTCTGGCTGGGGCAGGAACAGTCCCGGCCGAAGACGGACAGGACTGGCGCGAGGACGACGACGGGAATGCCATCCGCATACCGGTCCCGGTCGGCGATCGAGCGTTCGAACTCACGCGGATCAACAAGGGCCTGGCCGCTCTGTTCGATATGGGCTGACGTCGAGGTGGCGCGCTGCAACGCTGCTGGATTCCACACCGGTCACAGTCGTGTCAGCCGGTGCTACGTGCCCGCGGCCCGCTAGGACGCGTTCCGGCGGGTCAGCGGCGTTCAAGCAGCACGAGATCCGCCAGGCAGCACAAGATCAGCTCAACAAAGCGGAACGAACCTCACCACTCTGATATCCGGGACGACCCGGTTCGCTGTCCCCACCCCACCCGATTTTTAAGTAAGCAGCCAGCGTCTCCGCAAAGAGTGCAAATCGGCCTGGTTCAGATCACTCCGAAACGGGCCGATTCTGGTTGGGTCGGCGCTTCGGCGACAGGGGTCGTCCATAGGGCGTCCGAACTGTGTTGAACCACGGTTCTCGGTGCGGAGTGGGGCTTCGAGAACGCTGGTTGGGCGGTCGCCGCCGGTGCGGTGGCTATCGATTGGCGGGGCTGCCGCAGCATTTCTTGTATTTGACGCCGGAGCCGCACCAACACGGTCCGTTGCGCGGGGGTGGCCAGGCGATGCTGTCACCGCGGGCGACCTTCGCGTTCAGGTACGCCAGACGTAGATCGTCGTCGTGGACGGTGCCGCCGTGCAGGGCTGCGTACTCGGCCATCGGTTGCGGTTCGGCGGCGACCAGGATGATTGACGACGTGCCGTTCTCCGACATCTGACGGCACTGCTGCTCCTGGCGGCGGTAATAGACGTCGTGCGCCTCCGGTATCAGCAGGTCAGGCCACCGGCTCTCGGCCTCGGCCAGGTCGGCGCGGCGATAGACCAGGACCTGCACTCTGGTCTGTTGGCCGTGTTCTTCAACGGCCTCGCCGATCTTGTCGATCGGGGTGAACCCGCGCGGCGCAGCACCGGTTCGGGCTTGGCCGCGTAGTGCTCGCGGGCCTGGTTCCGGGGCTAGTCGATCGAGGTCGTCGGGAGTGAAGCCAAGGTGCGAACGGATGGCGGCACGCCCGGCCAGTACCATGCCCGCGGTGAGGTAGCCGGCGGAGCTCAGGGCCACTTCTTCGAGGTCGGCGTCGGACAGGCGCGCGACGGCCAGGTTGTACCACTCCAACGCACCGGCCAGATCGCCGCGTTCTGCGAGAAGCTCCGCGGCCAGTTGGCACGGGCCATCGTGACGGGGCCGAGCGGCCCTGAGCCCAGCGAGTTCTGCATAGCCCAGTTCGGTGTCCCCAGTTCCGAAAGCGATGTCGGCGACGGCGAACCGGGCATACTCCGCGTTCTCGCCGCCCTCGGCGATCAGCGGGCGCAGCAGAGCCGACGCCCGTTCGGGTTCCCCGGCGCGCGCCCAGGACTCGGCGGCCTCCAGGAGGCAATCGGCGCGCGATTCCGGGTACTGCTCCGCGTCGGCCTCCGACCTCATAGCCTCGGCCGCATAGTCGGCAAAGGTCGGTTCGTTGCCGCCTGATCTGCGCTTCGTCACATGTCAACGGTAGCGATGAGGGCTGTGGAGCAGGCGGCGATTGGGAGAAAGTACGCGGCAACGACCTGTCCGTGCTCGCAGCGGCAGCCAGGGAGGAGGGACGGGCGCAGGCATCCCGGCTCGTAGGTCCGCATGTGCGCTATTGGCGGCCTCGTTCGGATCTTCGCCCTGGCCTCTTCAGCCAGTTTGGCCCACGCGAGCCGACGTTCGCTTTGCGGAGCTCTGCCAAGCGCGTCGGCAAGACGGTGATGCTGGGGGTCGGCTCATGGTGGAGAAACGTCGGTTTCTTGCGAGCCAGCATCGCCTCGCCGTCACGGTCCCAGCGGAAACCCTTCTTCCCCAGCAGCTTGGCGAAGACTCGGTCGACGCTGTCGGGATGGTCCGCGGCCAGGCGGCGGAAGAGGAATGGTGGAATCGAATCGGCGCTGAGATAGCCGCGGAGGGTGGTCAGCCGCGCAGGGGTCAGCTGTTCGACCGGGACGGTGAACGGTTCGACGGCTGCGGCGAAGTCGTTGAAATAGTGGATTCCTTCGGCGTCGTCGTAGACGACGGCGACGCTGTCCGACATGAGGATCTCGTCGGAGAATGCCACGAGGTCTTCCGGTCCGGGCACCGGGTATCCGTACGATCCTGTTGCCGAGGGGCCAGGCTGTCGCGACTTGTAGAACTCCACCAGCAGCGCCCGCACAGTCTGTGGTGGGCCGACGACCAGGTCGGTACCGGCGAAGTCGATGAATGCGGCTCGTTCCTCGGCCTGCCGCTGCCAGGCCATCGCCATCAGTTCGGTGTTGCGCCGCATCACGCGCGGGTCGGTGAGGACGGTCTGCACGGCCGCTTGGACGAGTTCCGGGCCGTCCCCACGCCCGTAGGCGGCTTGGGGCCCGGAGAACAGCCACATGTCGAAGTCGGCGTGTGCGGGCACGACCCGCGCGACGACAAACGTCTGCGGCTTCATGAGCTTCAAGACGTCCGAGCGAGCCGTCGCCCACGTCGGATACAGCAGATCGTCCAGCAGGTTGTGCAGCAACAGCCCGCCGTCGAGACGTTCGCGGACCTCGAAGCAGCCCTCGACCACCTCTTGCCAGCGCAGAAGCGTGCCCTTCTCCTCCTCGCTGAAAGCCGGGCGGCGTTGTTCGGCGAACCGCCGCACGATAGTGCCGCCGTCGGGCTGCTTCTTCTGCAGGATGAGCGCGTCGATCGCTGTGATCGCAGCGCCCGGGTCCAGAACCCCGTCGGGATCGACGGCTTTGCTGAGCGCTGCATTGAACTGCTTGGAGAACCGCGGCTGCCGCACATAGTCGACGAGCTCTTCTTTGAGGTCCCCGCACACTTCGGTCGTTCGCTGAATGACGTCGGCCGGCGGCAGCCGAAGCTGCGCCGGGTCAGGGCCCGACCAGCCCTGCCTCGAGCTCACGTTTTCTCCTCGCTTCCAACAAGCGTACGTCCCGTCGGACCTTGATAGCGCCGTACTCGTCGGCGTAGCCAAGTATCAACCAACGCCGCAGACGGCTGGAGGCTGTCGCTGGATTCCGTCTGTCCAGGAAGCCGTCGGTACCCGATCGAGTGGTGGGCGCATGCCCCGAGCGCCGATGCGCAGCGCGTTGCAGAGAGATCATTCCGGCAGGGGCTCGTCGAGTGTGCGAGGGTCCGACCGTAATCAATATGCTGCGAGCCGGCGCCTCGTGATGAAGCACAGCGGCGTTGTCTGGCCTCGCGCGAGGCTGACGTGTATCTGCAGGCAGGGAGGTGCTCGATGGACGATGGCAGCTTGTACACCAAGCAGGGCCACTTGATCCGGGTGCGGGGCGATGCGCTTTACGACACGTCGGGGAGGCAGGTGGGGCGGCTGGTCGAGGGCAAGGTGTATGGGCCTGACGGGCGGTATGCGGCGACTGTGGTCGATGACCGGCTTGTCTTTCGCGCGAGTGACAGTCGGCGGGTGTCCAGCCCCTTCGTTCCTCGGCGGGTGCTGCCGGTGTCGGCGCTCAAGAGGCTGCCGTCGATGATCCTCGGCGAGGAGCCGTTCGCCGGCTAGGCGGGGGCGTGCGGCGTGCGCGATGTCGCAGTGCCGCCGACAGTTATGCCAGGGAACTGACAACCTGGCTTGGGTCCGACCCCGTCTAGCAGGTGACTGTCCACGAACGGGAGAGACCAGTGTCAGAGAACAGCATCAGCCGCCGCTCGGTCCGTCGGAGAGCGGCCGTCCTTGGCCTGGCGGTGGCTACCACCACTTCCACGGGCGCGCTAACCGCCTCGGCGGCGGTCAGTACGGCGGCGGCGACGGCGGCCTCAGGTGTGCCGGCGCGGTCCGCCGTGCATGTCAGTACGCTGCCGAACGGCGATCGGGTCACCGTGCGCGGGTCGGGGGCGCGTACGTCGACGATGGTGACTGGGCCGGATGGGCATTCGGTGCCTGCGGTGCAGATGGACGTGGGTGGGCACGCGTACGTGATTCCGGTGTCGGTTATCGCTTCGGGTCAGGCCTATGATTCGGCCGCCTATGACACCACGGCAGCCGCGCGCCCTGCGGCTGTCACGCCGCATTACCCGCTGAGCATCCTGGAGATCGACGGCATCGGTCTCGACGGTGGCGCGGCGGCTCAGGCGACCACGTTCCTGTTCAACACCGATGACATGAAGCGGTACGCGAAGCCGATCCCGCTGCGCGGCGGGGTCGCGCGGGTCGCGGTGCCGAGCGGGAACTACTGGGCGGTCACGGTCTTCGCCACCTACGACCCCGCGACCCGCGACGCCACCGAGCACGTCGTGACCCGGACCGATCTGGCGGTGACCGGCTCGGGCACCACCACGCTGACGGCGGACGAGCGCAGTGCGACCGCGCGGGTCGGGGCCGTCACGCCGAGGCCTTCCACCGCCGACGGGGACGTGGAGAGCATCGCCCGGACCGACGCCGCGGGGGCGACGGGCCAGGTCTCGAGTGGGAGTACCGGCGCCACCTGGGTGACGCCGCAGCCGGCCGCGCGGATAGGCACCCTCGCCTACCGCGTCGTGCAGTTCGGTGCTGCCGGACCCGCCGGGCCCGACCCCTACCGCTACGACCTCAGCTTCCCGCCGGCCGATCACATCGACGCGAACCAGACCTATCGGCCGGACCCGTCGCGGATCCAGACCTCCCACAACGTCTTCGCCACCGACGCGGTCAACCCCGCGCACCAGGCCGCCTGGGAAATGGCGGCCACCGGCCCGAACGGCGGCGGCGGAACGGAGCACATCGTGCCCGCTCCGGGGCGTCTGACCGACTACCTCGGGGTGTCGACCGACGACATCGACTGGTTCGCCTTCTACTTTCCGGTGGAGAACGTACCGAACCAGAACTCAGAGCTCGAATTCACGGACCTCGGCTTCTACCGGGGCCCGGGCGAGACTTGGCGCGCCTGGGGCCACGGCCCCCTGACGCCGCAGGTCGGCCAGTACACGAACGCCATGGCCTGCAACGCGTGCGTGAACCCGAGCAACGGCGTCATGGACTTCGGCATCACCGAGTTCGCCGACAGCGACCCGAACAGCGCTGCCCGCGACCTCGGCTCCGGGTACACCGAGACGTTCAGCGTCTACCGCGACGGCGTCCAGGTCGCCACGCAGCCCGGCTGGCCCCACACCGAACTCCCCGGCCCCACCGCCCAGCCCGGCACCTACCGCATGGTCTACGACGCCGACACCACCGGCAGCGGCCTGCCGATGTCGCAGTCCACGAAGACCCATACCGACATCACCTTCCGCTACGCGACGGGGTCGGCGGAGCAGCCCGCCCTCCCGACGGATGACTTCTGCTACGCGGGGGGCTTCGACTCCACGGGGTGCGAAATCCTGCCGGCGCTGTCCCTGGACTACCAGCTCGTGACCGACGGCTCCGACACCAGCCGCCTGCCGGTCCAACTGCTCGACCTCGGCGTCGGCCACCAGTCCTACCAGGGCCAGGGCTCGCACGCGGCGATCACCGGCGCCACCGTCTCGGTGTCCTACGACGCCGGAAAGACCTGGGTCCCGGCCGTCGTGGCCCCGACCCGTGACGGCCACTACCTGGCGGCGTGGCCCAACAACGCGCCGAAGGGCAGCACGCCGTGGCTGAAGGTGACCGCCACCGACGCGATCGGCGGCTCGATCAGCCAGACCGTCGCGAACGCCTACACCATCGGCTGAGACGAACTAGAAGGGGCTCCTCTTCGCAGGTTGCTCGCGTCCGGCGTGCGGTGAAGGGGAGAGGCAAGGCAATACGGGCTCTCACGTTATGTGAGAGCCCGTATTTCAGTTTCCGTCGACGCTTACCGCGCGACCGACGGATAAGGCGGGTAGACCGGCGTCGGGCTGGTCGTGGTGCAACTGGTCGGCAGGACCCCGGAGTTGCCGCCGTTGTCGGTGACCTTGAAGCTGCCGCCGTCGCAGCTGTAGCTGGGTGTCTTGCCCAGGTTGGCCTGCGCGATACCGGTGCCGGTGACGTTCTTCAGCGTCACCGAGGCGCCGGTCTGGTCCTGGAAGGCGAACGTGCCGGTGCCGGCGATGGTCACGGTGTCCAGGTTGACGCCGTTGACCGTGCCCTGGATCCACTGCACGGCCTCGTAAGGGCTCTGCTCGATCAGGGCATTGGTGACGTTCAGCGGGCCGGCGATGGTGGCCTGCTGCGCGTCGAACCAGAGGGCGCCGACGCCGAACTTCCAGTTCGGGTCGAGGTCGCCGTCGCGGAGCATCGTGTTGTTCTGGATCGTGTAGAGGCCGACGGGGGTCGACTTGAAGCGCTGGCCGATGTGGATGCCACCGCCCTGGCTGATACCGCTGTCGACGACCAGGTTGCCGCTGATCGTGTTGCTGTTCCCGCCGTAGCCGGCGATGCCGTTGGCGAGCTGCTGGAGCTGCACGGTGTTGTTCGAGATCGTGTCCTGCGAATCGGCGCCGATGCTGGCGTCGGCCCACAGCGCGATGCCGTCGTCACCGGTGTTGCGCACGTTGCTGTTGGTGATGGTCGAACCGGTGACGCCGCCGTGCAGGTTGATGCCGTCAGCCGTGGTGTCGCGGATGCGCATACCGCTGAAGGTCAGGTTCGACATCGGGCCGTCCATCCAGGCCCCGACCTTCATGTGCTCGATCCACAGGTTCGACACACCGGAGTTGCTCATGGCGCCGCCGATCCCGTTGACCTGCGCGCCGTCGTTGCGGATCTGGACGTTGCCGGAGATCGCGAAGTTCGACAGGTGCACGTTGGTGCTCGGGTTCGGCGCGGAGTTGCCGTAGAAGCCGGGCGCCGTACCGGCGACGGTCGAGTACCACATGCCCGCGCCTTCCACGGTGACGTTGTTCACCGCGATGTGCCCCGGGATGTTGAACGTCCCCGGCGGGATCCACACCGTTCCGCCGTGTCCGGCCGCGGCGATCGCGGCGTTGAACGCGCTCGTCGCGTCGGCGACCCCGGTCGGGTCAGCGCCCTTACTCGTCACGGACACCGACCCGGCGGGCTGGCTCGCGGGCACGGCCACGTGCTCGAAGTCGGCGACATCGACGGTGTACGCGGAGGCCGTGTCCTCGGAGTCGACCTGGAGCTTGAAGGTCGTGCCGGCCGGATAGGTCGTGGAGAACAGCCGGTGCACCTCGTCGTAGAAGTGGTGCGCCTTGCCGTTGCTGGGGTTGTTGGTGAACGGGTACGTGCCGTAGTACCAGCTGTAGGCGTTGGTCAGCGTGAAGTCGGTCTGCTTGGCGCCATTGATGTACAGCGACAGCGGCGCGGTGTAGGTCGAACCGGTCGCTGTATCCGGGATGCTGTAACGGAAATCGATCGAGTTCGTGGCCACCGGCGTGGTGAAGGTGACGTACTGGCCGGTGCCCTGAAGCGTGACCGCCTTGCGGCCCGAGGCCTCGTCGGCGAGTTGGCCCGCGGTGAAGCTGGGGCCGATGACGGTGCCGTTCGTCGGCTCCTTCTCCGCCTCGACCTCGGTGTACGGCAGGCTCGCGCCGCTGCCGCCAGTGGCGACTGCCGGTGCGGCGTGGGAGGGAGTCGCGACGGCGGTCGAAGCGAGGCTGACCACGGCCATGGGTATCCCGGCGACGAGCGTTACAGCGCTGGCGAACACTGCGGTCCGCCGAAGTGTTCGGTGGGAAAGAGGCATGACGATCAGCATCCTGACGGAGTAGGAGTTCCCGACGGCACGCCGCCGGCCACCATCGACCACTTGGTCAATGAAGCCGCGGCAAGACTGGCCGAGGCGCAGACGCCGCCGGAGACCGCCTTCTGCGGAATCGTGGCGCCGCTCGCGTTGACGAGGTGGTAGCTGCCCGATGCCAGGCCGAGGCCGGCCGGGTTCACGGTGATCACGTTGTTGTACGCGGTGCCGGAGTTGATGTCGGCGATCGTCAGCTGCGCGCTGGTCTTCCCCGCCGCGACGACCGGGACGATCTGCACGATGCCGCTGTTCGCGAGCTTCGCGTAGGCCGGGGCGTACTGCGCCAGCTGCGAACCGGCCGTCAGCAGGTTCCCGCCGGCGTTCTTGTACGCGGTCAGGTTCGCGTCCACGCCGTTCATCGGCAGGACCGCCTTGTACTGCGCGAGCTTGACGACCCCGGAGTTGACCTCCTGGCTGGTCACCACGCTGAAGCCGGCCTGGTACCCGTCCCAGAGGGCTGCGATGGTGTTCTCCGGCGCGCCGAGGTTGGGGCCGGAGGCGTTACCGAAGGCCGCGGAGGCGTCGATGTACACCGCGACCGGCTGCTGCGGATACGACCCGGACAGGCCCTTGATGTTCGCCAGCCAGTTCGTGTAGATCGGGAAGGCGACGACGTCCTTCTGCGTGCCGTCGTGGATGAAGAAGTCCGTCCCACCGCCGTTCGGGAGCATCATGCCGTAGTTCCCGATCCACTTCACGGCCTGCGCCGCGAGCTGCGTGCTGTCGCTCGGCGCGGTCCACTCCGTGGCGACGTTGACGCCGTAGGCCCGGCCCATGCTGGCGAACAGCAGGTCGATGCCCGGGGACTCCGAGCAGTCCTGAATGACGGTGATGTTGTACTTCTTCGCCAGCGAGAACAGGACTTCGGGCACGTTCTCGAACGTCGCCCAGTTCCCGATGTGGCCGCCGGAGTAGTAGTAGAGCGGCGTCGAGGCGCTGACCCCGCGGACATTGGCTGCCAGTTGGCCGTAGATCTGCTCCACGGTCCACAGCCGGAACAGCTGGTAGACGCTGGCCAGAGCCTGCCCGGGCGTGGCTGCCGGCACCTGCGAGAACGACGTGTACGAGGTCTTGTTCGCGCTGTTGAAGGCGCTGATGCTGCTGTACGTCTGCGGCAGATACACGTTGTGGAACTTGGTGACGTCCGCCGGGGCCCAGCCGTCGACCGCGCCGCTGACCGAGCTGCCCCAGACCGCGTCGAGCCGGCCGTAGTCCAGGATGCTGCCGCCGTATCCCGCCTCGCCCGCGACGTGCTTGACCGTGTTGGTGACGTAGGTGAGGTACGCCGGCTCGTCCGTGGGGTCCCACCAAGCCGGGGTGGTGCTCTGCGCGCCGGTGTTGGTGATCTCGTGGCTGGTGGCCCAGGCGGCGGGGCTGCCCTTCCAGCCGGAGTACCAGAAGATGAGCACCAGGCGGACGCCGGCGGCCGAAGCGTTGGAGATCTCCTGGTCCAGCTCGCTGTAGTTGAAGGTGCCGTTCGACGGCTCGACGGTGTTCCACGACATGTCGATCTCGGCGGAGGTCAGGCCGTCAGCCTTGAGCGCGGCGAAGCTGGACTGCGACCAGGCAGTGCCGTTGTTGTCCCACTTGAGCTGCGTGGACCAGAACGGCGCGGCCGCCGCCGGCTTGCCCGCGGCCGGCGCCGCGCTCGACGTCTTCGGCTTCGCCGAGGTCGTGGCTTCGGCCGCCATCAACGGTGCGGTGACCAGCGCGACGACCGCGAGCACAGCGCCGACGACGGCGACCGGAAGCGGTATGGGGAATCGCTTCGGGTTTTTCTTGAAAATCATCGCATTCCCTGTCTCAGGGCAGGCCGGAACGCGCCGCGAGGGGGCACTCCCGGCCTGGTGGGGGGCGAGCGGAAAGGTGTCTCATGAGTTTTACCGCGCCCTCACATGTGCGTCGAGGGTTTCCGGGAATTAATCTTCAATCATTCGGCAAAGGATTATTCAAGAACTCGAAGGGCATCGACTCTTTGCCGCCTCTTTCAGGCTCTTGAGCAGGTATTATGTACGCGCAGGCGCGACAGAATCACCAACCGCTTGCACGTCTTACGCAACCTTGCGTTTGATCGGTTGAACGCATTCCGAACGCCGGATGCATGGAAACTTATCTGACGCAGGCTCACCACTGCACAACTAACGATGCGTCAAAGTAATTCACCGCACTAAAACGATGACAGAATTGCGATCGTACGGCGTCCAGGCGTCTAGGTGTCCAGGCGTCGACCACCCGCGGTGCCGCCGACGCGCCGCGCCTCACCGCGGGTACTGGCCGAACACCTGATGCAGGATGTCCATGTAGACCCCGTGACCGCTGGGGCTGGCCCAGGCGGTGGCCGACTCGGCGGCGGTGCCCTCGCCCCACTCGTTGTAGGAGATGATCAGCTGGAACGGGTCCTTGGAGCGGGCGACCGTGGTCACGTCCTGCTTGAACCGCGCCGGATCGCGCGGCACGGCCGGCGTCTGCGTGTCGTACTTCCAGAACCCGGGTGAGGTCACGGCCGAGTACCCGTTCTGGACGTCGAGGTCGTCCACGTACTGGTGCCAGCCTTGAGGCTGGTCGGCACACTGGCGGTAGCCGCCGAAGACCTTGAGGACCACGTAGTAGTGCGCGGTGGCGTTCGCCTGGGCCCAGCGCGAGGCCATGCCGCAGCCGTCCGAGCCGTCGGCGTAGACGAAGATGACCGGCAGGCCGTTGACGTGCAGCCACGCCTTCTGGTCGGAGTACTTGCGCAGATAGACCAGGTCGTCGGCGATCTGGGCGGACGAGGGGTCGCCGTAGGCCTCCTGCTCGTAGTACGCCGACCAGGAGAAGCCGAGCTTCGCCGCCTCGGCCATCAGCAGCGGCGTCCGCTTGTCCTCGCGGCGCCCCTGACCCCACCACGAGATGATCCCGGCCTGGAGCCCGCCGTACTGCATGTCCTGGATCTGCCGGTCGACGGTCGACGCCTGGTCCACGCTGTAGTCGCCGGCGGAGGGGGTGTAGTGGCTGCCGTTGTTGGCGAAGTTCTCGGGATACCAGGGGTAGTAGAAGGCCGCGCGCACCGGGAGCGCGGTGTTGACGATCGTCGAGGGAGCCGAGGCAGAGGACGGGATCGAGCTCGGCTGCGTCGGCTTCGGCGTCGTGGTGTGAGTGGACGGGGACGCGGACGGGCTCGCCGACGGACTCGCGGCGGAGGTCGCCGGTGCGGACGACCCCGGTGTCGGCGGAGCCGTGGTGGCGTTCGTGCCGAGACTGTCCGCGGCGCGCGCCGGGGACGCAGTCGCGTACCGGATGCCCGCTCCCCCGGCCACGACGGCGAGCGCCACGAATCCTGCGACCGTCGCCTTGCCGGCGGCGGGCAGGGCTGTCCAGTGCACGATGCGATGACCGCGCCCGGCCGCCTGGCGCACGGTACGGCTCGTGGCGCGACCCGCGGCGCCCCGACCGAGAGCAGAGCTGGCTCCGGAGCCCACGCCCTTCATCGTCAGCGCCGTCACCGTGACCCGCAGTCCCACCGCGACCGGCACCAACGCCAAGCCCACCAACAGGAACTCGGCGGGAACCAGGTCCTGCTGGAGCACTCCGCAGGACGGGCACTCGCGCACGTGGCGTGCGATGCGCTTGCGCCACAGACCTTCGGGCCGGCCGTCCCAGCGCGCGCAGACCTCGGCCAACTCCGGGCAGCGCCGCGGGGCCGCCAGTGCACGCACCACCGAGCGCGCCGTCTCCAGCCGCGCCTTGGTCCGGTGCACGAGGACGGCGGCCTTCGCAGGGCTGACGTCCATCGCGGCCGCCAGCTCGGACCGTGTCAGATGGCCGGCGGTCTCCAGCCACCACAGGGAGAGCAGCTGCCGGTCTTCGGCGTCGAGCCAGCGCGTGGCCTGCGCCACTTCCAGCCGCTGCTCGGCAAGACCCAGCGTGGCGATGGTGAGGTCGACGAAGTCCGACCCCGGATCGGCCAGCGCCTCCGCCTCGTACTGTGCGGCGTCCGGCGCCGACCGCCGGCGGCTGTCGTGGCGGCGCACCTCGCGCATCGCGATGGCCACCAGCCAGGAGCGGAAGGCCTCGGGATCGCGCAGCTGCGGCAGGTCGCGCACGGCTTGGAACATGACCTCCTGGACCACGTCGTCCACCTCGACGGAGCGCCGCAGCGCCCGCCCGACCACGTTGTAGACCAGGGGCAGATACGCGCCGATCAGTACGTCCAGGGCCCGGCCGTCGCCGGCGCGGGCCGCTTCGACCGTCCTGGCGTCCGGCGCCCGGTTCGCTTCCGTCATGCTCGCTTCCTTCGCTGCCGCAGACCTGTTGTCGTCCTGTCATAGAAGGGAGGGCCGCGGCGCGCCCGAGCATTGCACAAACTTGGGGACCGTCTTGGATCGGTCTTGTGATGTGGTTGGCGTTCACCGGCCAGGCAGCACGTGGACGGGGTCAGTTGGCCCCGATCACCTGGAAGCTCGAGTTCTCGAAGATGTGGTGGATGTTGGTACCGATGTCGTGGACCTCGTAGTCTCCGTCCGGCAGCTGGACGACCCGGTCGACGATGCCGCCGGGGTACTTCTGCAGCGCGGTCTGTACGGCCTGGTTCGCTGTGTCGGAGCCGACGATCGTGCCCTGGCCTTCGGTGTAGTCCGTCGGGATCGTGCCGTATGACTGCGAGGTGTTCTGTTGGCCTTGGTGCACGGCTGTGACGTCGGCCGACGCCGTTGTGTAGGGGCTGTTCGCGGGCTCGACGGTGACTTGGGTGGCGGTGATGGTCGTGCCGTTCACAGTGCCGAGAACGAGGACCGCCTCGCCTGGTGTGAGCGCGCCGGTGGCGTTGGCGTAGGTGGTGGACGAGTTCTCGTCGATGGTGATCGTCTCGCCCACGGTCGTCTTCACGGAGAAACCGGTACCGGTCACGCTGCTGATCGTGCCCGAGGTGCCGCCAGGCTCGTTGGTGCTGCGCGCGTTGGATCCCTGCCCGGCACCACCGGCGCCCGCCTGCGGGGCGGACGAACCGGTGGTGCCGGACGAGGCGGCGGACGTGCCGCCTGCCGAGCCGGAGCCAGAGCCGGAACCGGAGGCGGCGGCCAGGCCCACGCCGATCCCGGTCACCGCCAGTACGGCGATCCCGGCGATCAAGGCGACTTTGCGTTTACGGGGCACGAAAGTGCGCTTTCCGTCTTGCTCCTGGTCAGGGCTGGAGTTGAAATCGGTAGTCATGAGTCACACTCCCCATGTGCGTCTTTTGTATAGACGCTGCCACCGATTTACTCCGCCTTTGATCAGATTTCCGTGTGAATCACATGAGAATGGACGTGTGCCGCACGCGCTCAGCCGGCCGCGGCCTGGATCGCGTTGGCGATGTTCGGCCGTTGCCACTGCGCCGTGTTGCGGTTCATCAGCCCGAACTGGTCGTCGCCGACGCCGGTGTAGCCGTTGTCCCACACCACGACCTTCTGGTTGTGCTGCGCCGCGTAGGAGGCGATGTGCGACTCGTAGGCGGCGACCTGATCGGAGTTGTCGCCGCCGTTGTACGGCTTCACGGTGGCGCCGAACTCCGTCCAGATCACCGGGATACCCCTGCTGGTGAACAGGTTGTAGCCGTTGTTGACGTCACCGTCGGGCAGATAGTTCATCGAACCGTCCCACGTCAGGTAATTCGGGGCGGTGGTGGAGCAGAAAGACCAGGGGTTGTACGTGTGCAGCGACACCGCGATGTTCGCGCCGGCGGGCACCGCGAGGTTGTCGGCGCCGGTCTGGGCGTTGGCGCCGTACGGCACCACGATCAGCCAGCGGGTGGCGTCGTTGCCGCCGACCGCGCGGACGGTGTTGACGAAGTCCTGGTTCAGGGTGTTGATCGGCCCCCAGTTGTCCGACGTGCCGCCGCCGTAGCGGTTGCCGCCGTTGACGTCCTGGGGCTCGTTCATCGCTTCGAACAGCAGGTGGTCGCCCTCGCTGTTGAAGTAGCCCGCGATCTGGCGCCACAGCGCGATGAACTCCGGTTCGGTGGTGGCCATGCCCCCGGTGCTCGGGACCAGCCAGTTTCCGCCGCCGCCGTCGTGGTGGATGTTGACGTCGACGTACATGTTGTCGCTGATCGCCCAGTCCACGACCTGCTTGAGGCGCGCCAGGAAGTTCGGGTCGACGATGTAGTTCGGCGCCCCGCTGGTCAAGTGCGGGTACCAGGTCACCGGGACGCGCAGGTAGTTGAACTTGGTCGAGATCAGGTCGATCATCGGCTTGGTCGTCGCCGGGTTGCCCCAGCAGGTCTCGTTGCAGCTGGTGTCGAAGGAGTTGCCGAGGTTCCAGCCGGCGTGGATCTGCGACCAGAATCCGGTGCCGCCGCCACCGCCACCGCCGTTGCCGTTCACCGTCCAGTGCTGGTTCGCCCCGCCGGTGCAGTCCCAGATCTGGAGGTAGGAGCCGTTCGCGGTGCCGTTCGCGTCGAGACAGCGGCCGGAGTTGGCGTTCGTGACGGTGCCGTTGGTGTTGACGGTCCACCGCTGCGCACCGGTGCCGTTGCAGTCGTAGAGCTGCACGCGGGTGCCGTTCGCCGTGCCGGCGCCGGTCACGTCGAGACAGCGGTTGGAGTTCGGGTTCAGGATCGACCCGTCCGACCGCGCCTGCCACTGCTGCGCGACGGTGCCGTTGCAGTCGTAGAGCTGGGTCACGGTGCCGTTCGCGGTGCCGGCGCCCTGAGCGTCGACGCACCGACCACTCTGCTGGCCGACGATCGTGCCGGATGCCGACGCCGATGCCGGCACCGCCGTCGATACCGAAGCCGAAGCCGCGGCCGATACCGAAGCCGAGGCCGAGACCGCGTTCCACGACGTCGTCGTCAAGCTCACGGCTGCGACCGCGACCGCGGCGAGCGCCATGCGCCACCGGTATCGCCGACGAGGGTTGGGACACATGGCGGAGGATCGCATCATTGCTCGTCTCCTGAGGCTGACTGCCTTATACCTATTACCTAGCAGGTACTAGGTAGCGATTGCTGTGGAAGGTAGTCGAGAGCTGATGCTGCGGCAAGAGGTGTAAGGGGGCTGATCAGAGCCGACCGAAGAGCGCCTCGGCGGCGGCTTCCCACTCCTGGACCAGGTCGATGGTCCCGGGGTCGCGGAGCCATTGCAGCTGCACGCCGTCCATCATGGACACGATCTGGCGTGCGAGCAGTTCCGGGCGGTCCGTCAGCTCCTTGGCGAGCGCGGCGAACGAGGAGACCACCCGCGCCTGGCGCGCGGCGAAGTAGTCGTGGGCCGGATGGTCGGGGTTCAGTGACTCGACCGCCAGCACCGCGAACAGCCGTACGATCTCGGGCTGCCCGGCGTTCCTGCGCATCGTCGCCTCGCACAGCCGGCGCAGATCGACGCCTTCGGGGCCGCCGTCGGACCACTCGTCGGGCACATGCTCCTCGTCGACACCGAGTTGCACGCGCAACGACCTGGCGTCCTCGCGGTCACGGTGCTCCAGGACCGCGACGAGCAGCCCGACCTTGGACCCCACGTAGTGCAGAAGACCCGGGACGGTCAGCCCACACCGGTCGGCGACGTCCCGCATGGACAGGCCCCAGAAGCCGCAGTCGGCGATCAGCTCGCAGGTCGCGGCCATGATCTGCTGCCGACGCTGGGCCGCCGGAAGCCGGGCCCGGCTCCGCCGGGGCCTCCCCGCCGCCTCAGCCACGCTCAACACGCCCCTTCGGTGCCCGCCCGATCACCCCCACACTACTGGCGGAGGCGTCGGTTGCGGTGCGAGCGGTCGTCCCGAACCATCGGCGAGTTTCACTCGGTGGTGTGATGGGCGACCGTATCGGCCGATGGTTCTTGGGCAACTTGGCCGACAGAGGTGTTCTGGGCTGGAAGAATGATGCCGTGCATGACCTTTTCAGCTCTTTGGCGCAGCACGTCGCATCGCTCCCGCAGGACGGGTTCGACGCGTTGATGGCCGCCCGCCCCGACGTGGCAGAGGTGTTGTTCGGCGATGTACCGGACGGGCAGGAGGCGCAGGCGGACGTCGGATCGATCGCCGGGGCGCTGCTGGATCCGGATGGGGTCGCCGAGGCGATGATTCGGCTGGCGCGGCCTGCCGTCCAGGTGCTGATGGCGTTGGCCGACTCGGCGGAGGAGGCCGACGACCGGTCCGGTGGGATGTTCGGAGGGCCGTGGTGCACCGATCTCGTACAGAGAGGAGCGGGCCGGGTCGGGGCGATGGAGGTCATTCGCATGCTGTCGATGGCCGGCGGTGCGGTCGAGGCGGACCCGCGCTCGGCACGGGCGGCGTTGTGCGGGCAGCTGGACGTCGCGGCCCGCGCGGCGGCGGCGGAGGAGTTCGACCGGATCCTCGCCGGCTTGACGAACTCCTGCCTGGTCTGGCCCGAACCTGAGGGCGGCGGGTCCTTGCGGATCCACGACGCCGTGTTCGGTGTCTTGCCCGAGCCGGGACCGCGGTGGGAGGTGTTCGACCTGGTACCGCCGCTGCCGGAGGTGGCACGTCAGCTGCCGGTCGCGGACGTCGATCGCGAGGCTCAGGCCGTGGCGACCGCGGCCTTGGAGCGCGCCGAGCGGCTGCTCAGGCACGTCGCGAGCGACGCGGTGCCGTTGCTCAAGGCCGGCGGGGTGGGCGCTCGTGAGGTCAAACGACTCGTGCGGGCCTGTGGACTGGACGAAGAGGCAGTCAGGTTCTGGCTGCACGTCACGGAACGCGTAGGTCTGGTGGCGTGCCAGAACGGCAAGCTGTGGGCGACGCCGGAATACGACGAGTGGATCTCGGACGAGCCCAGCCGCCGCTACGCAGTGTTGCTCGGAGCGTGGCTGGCGCTGCCGACATCGGTGCTGGGCCCGTTGGCCACGACTGATGCGGCGGGAAAGCCGCATGCGGTGTTGTCCGACCCCGCGTTCGACGGTGTCGGGCACTACGTTCGGGCGGTTGTTCTGGAACTGATGACCGCCTGTGGTGCCGGGGCGGTCGCAGCCGTGGACTCCTTGGCCGATGCGCTGCTGTGGCGAATGCCGCTGCTGATGGAGCCGCAAACCGACGGCATCGCCTGCGACTGCGGCGAGTGCGGGAGTCAGTTCTTCGGCGAAGGCCCGTCGGGAAAGGAAACAGCCACCGCCGCCGTCGCCACCGTGCTCGCCGAGGGCGGCCAGCTCGGCGCCGTGGCGTTCGGCACGATTGCCCCGATCGTTCGCGTGCTTCTCGCCGGACCGCAGGATGACGTCTCGGCCATCGCGGCCGAATTCGCCGCGGCGTTGACCGCGGCGATGCCGGCACCGGTTGAGCGGGTCCGGTTGCAGGGCGACATGACCGTCGTGGCCGCCGGGTTGCCGTCGTCCAGGCTGGCGGCGTTCTTCGACTCAGCCGCCGAGCGCGAGGCCGGCGGCGCCGCGACGGTCTGGCGTATCACCGACGGCTCGGTTCGCCGGTGGCTGGACTCCGGCCGTTCGGCCGAGGAACTGCGCGCCGGCCTGACGGAGTTCTGCGAGGACGAGCCGACTCAAGCCCTGGGCTATCTCATCGAGGACGCCGCGCGCCGCCACGGCTTGGTCGATGTGATCGCCGCCCGTGCCGTCATCGTCGCCGCGGACGAGGGGCTGGGCGCTGAGCTGGCCCTGGTGCCCGCCCTGACCCGCCTTGGCGTGCGCCGTATCGCCGACACCGTTCTGGTTCTGGACGCGCCCCAGCAGGAGGTGCTCAGTGTGCTGAGGTTCGCCGGATACCTGCCCTCTGCTCACGAGGCGGACGGCGCGGTGACCGTCGCGATGGTCGCTCCGCCCAGAGCCCCGTCCGAGGTATTGCCGCAGCGCTGACAGACACCACTCGCACCAACCGACCTGCGCGGCCAGGAGCCGACCTCGCCGACGCTGTGGTGCCGTGGTGCTGTGGTGCTGTGACCGTCCCACTGCCGTCAGACATCCACGGAGGCGCTGCGACCGACCCAGTTCGCGGCTACCCCGCGGTTGGCGGCGTCCACGTCGAAGGCCGCGGCGTCGAACTGTCGTGCGTCGTCGATGCCCAGCCAGTCCAGCGTGTCCTGGTGATCCTCGGCGGCGGGGCCCGCCAAGGTCTCGCGGAGGTTCCGGTAGCCCCACGTACCGCCGCAGTCCTCAGGCGGGCAGGCTGCGGCTCCGTCGACACATCGGGGGTAGGCCGTGGCCGGTTCGGGGGGCAGCGTGGCTTCGACGAGGATCCGGTGCTCCCAGCCGTCGCCGAAGTCATATTCGTAGCCGATGACGGTTCCGGACTTTGCGATGTCGGCCAGGCGGATGGTGTGTTCGGCGATGGTGTCTTCCGCGAAGTCGGGGTCCGGCAACCCGTAGCGGGCCTCGCCGAGGGTGAACACGTGCAGGTGCGAGTCGGTCCAGCCCAGCGCGGCTTGCAGCACCCGGTGCAACCGGTCCAGTCGGATCGACGCAGGCACCAGCACTCGCCGCCACACCACGGGATCGGTGTCTTCGAGCACGACTCGCAGCTGGAACAGTTCTTCGCCGGCTGCTGTGCCGCCATGCGCGGCGAGCAGGGTGGCCAACACCGGGCCGGTGAGTCGAAAGGGACCATCGTCGTGCTCGATCGCGCCGAGTTCCGTCCACAGCGCGAGGACGCGCGAGACGTCTCGGTCGGTGGCGTCGCGAAGCCGGGCCAGTTGTTCGGCGGTCAGGTGGTCCAGGACGTATCGGGACGCGAGGTCGGCCCATACCCCGCTCTGCAGTGCGCCGAGATCCGTTCCGTCGCCGAGACCGAGCCGGAATCGGAGCTGCGCGCAGGTCTCTGGAAACGCCTCCAGTACCAAGGAGGTGATCCATCGGGATGGCACCACGGCGTCGGCCGACACCCCGGGGAACGACTCGAACAGGGCCGCGCGCAGCCGATCGGTGTCCGTCAGAAGCTTGGCGTTCTTCTTCACCGGCACCAGCCGACCACTGATGACGCGGACGAGTCCGCCGGCTTTGGACCACTCGAACAGCAGGTTGAGCCGGACCAGTTCCTGGCTGGACTTGGTCCGGAACAGCTGGTCGCCGATCACCGGATCGATCCGGTCGCCGGTTCCCAGCAGCGGAACGAGCACGCGGGCGTCGGCCAAGGTGAGCCGCCCGGTCTGGGTGAGCTTGCGTCCGTCGGCGATCCACTCCACGAACGCCTGGACCTGCTCCAGGAGCGACCGGTCGCGCCCGTCCATGTCGGGGCTCCTCACATTCGATGGCCGACTGACGGAACCGATCCTTGCACGGCGTGGCCAGGCCCACGCCCAGGCACGACAGGCCCGCCGCTCCCCCTAGTCCCCCGATCGCAGTGCGCTCACAACCGTCAGCGGCCTGCGCAGCGCCGCCTCCGCGAACACCGCCAGCAGCGCCACGCCCGGAACCGCGATCGTGGCGGCCGCCACCACCGCCACGTTCGTGTGCACCGCCAGGTGCGACGAGTTCAGGCCGGCCAGTGCGGACAGGTCGACGGATCCGGCCAGCAACGGCACTGTCGCCAGCCCCGTCGCCAGGCCGCCGACGGTTACCACCAACAGCACAGGCAGCGCCTCCAGTACTGCGATGCGCCGGAGCCGCGGACGGCCGAAGCCCATCGTGGCCAGGAACGCCGCCGCCCGGCGTCGGGCGGCCGAGCCCGCCGCCAGAGTCAGCAGCACGGCCAGTGCGCACAGCAGCGCTTCCAGCACCGTCTCTCCGGCGTACACGCGCTCGGTGAGGCGGTCCAGATCGGTGGTGCCTGCCGCATCCGCGGGCCCGGCTTCCATTGAGATTTGGTCGTTGGGTTCCGAGAACAGGCCCGGTCCGCTCAGCGCCGCCAGAGCCGTCGCGCGGCCGGACACCCATGCGTCGCTGCGGGCCGGTGCTGAGCCGATCTGTGCCTTGAGGATCTGGTAGTCCACCATCAGGACCGCCTCGCCCTTGGGCGCCATGCCCGGCGGGAGCGCCGGGGAGTTGGTGACGATGGTGACCGGCATGCCCGCGTACTGCACGGTGCCCTGGACGGCGCCGTCGGTTCCCGGGGCGGCGCCGGAGGTCAGCAGGGCCGGCAGTGGCGGGTGGCCCGGGTTGCTCTGCCTGTAGTCGGTGGCCGGGCGGGCCGCCGATGCCTGTTCGAGCACTGTCAGGGCGCGGTGCAGGCCCGGGGTGTCCAGGGGGCTGCCCTTGATGACGGCGAGGTAGTCGGCGACGTCCAGGCCGACCAGGGTGACCGGTTGGCCGCCGCTGCTGTTCGCGTCGCCGCCGCTGCCCGCCGCACCGGCCGCGAACGACGCGCCGCCGTCCAGGGACCCGCCGGCCGCAGCGGTGATTCCGGGCATGGCCCGGATCCGGCCCAGGTCGGTGTCGGTGATGCGGGAGCTGCCGAAGCCGGCGAACGGGTCGTTCACGTGCGCGCCGGCCCCGACCGACGACCATTGGTCGACGTCGCGGGCCACCGACAGCGAACGGGTGAAGGTGGCGCCGAACACCGAGCCGGCCAGCGTCGCCAGGATCACCACGGCGGCCAGCGGGCCGATCACCGCGTTGCGGCGCGCCGAGGAGGTCGCGACGAAACCGGTCGCGCCGCGGCCCGATCCCAGCGCCGCCGCCAGCGTGATCGGCACCAGCGGGGCCAGCCGCAGCAGCAGCACCCCGGCGGCCAGCGCCACGGTCACCGGCAGGGTGGCCACGACCGGGTCGATGCCGGTGCCCACCGAACCCAGGCCCCGCGATCGCAGCGTCATGATCTGCGCGGCCAGCAGCGCCAGCACGATCAGCTCCAGCCCGATCCGCGCCACCGCGTCCGTCCGGCCGCCGAGCCGCCGAGCCACGAACCCCGCCGAGCCGGTGCTGCCGCGCAGCGCGGCGGCGGCCTGGCCGGCGCCGAGCACGAACGTCCCGACCACCACTGCCGCGGCCAGCAGCACGCTGCCGGCGTCGAAGGTCGCGTAGCCTGCGGCGCACGCCGCCGCCAACGCCGCCGCCACAGCCGCGGCGGTGGCCGTGGCGACCTGGTAGCCGACACCGCGCGCCAGTTGCGGAAGCGAGGCGCCCCGAGCCCGGGCCACGACCAAATCCGCGCGCTGCCGATGGATCAGCAGCCGTATCGCCAGTGCCAGCACGCCGATCGCGACGGCTGCCAGCGTCGCCAGTCCGAGGGACATGACGACCATGGAGGCGCCGGCGCGGGTCAGGTAGCCGGACAGGATCGGCGGCAGCGGTGTGCTGACTCCCGGTGCTTTGAGGATGTCGACACTGAACCTCGGGTGCTGAGGATCGGTGATGCGTGGCGAGGCGGGCAGATAGGCGCCGCTTTTGACGCGGTTCAGATCGTTGACGATCCCGGCCACGTTCCCGGTGCCGATCGCGTTCGGCTTCAGCGGGAAGTCCCAGCTCAGCACCATGCCGGTGTGGACGCCCGCGACCTGTGCGCCGGCGTCGTCCAGCAGCAGGTCCGAGCGCCAGAACGTCTGCTGTTCGTTCCCGACCATCGTCGTGTCGACTTGGGGTGTGGCCAGGGCGTCCGCGACGGTGGTGTCAGGGTCGGTCCACCACGGGTCGGCCGCGTCGACCGGGGCGAAGATGCCGGCAACGGTCACGTGGATCGGTACGCCCCACAGCTCGGCGGCCAGGACCAGCCGGTCGCCGACACCGACGTGCAGCTTCTGGGCCGAGGCCTGGGAGATCCAGGCCCACACCGTCGGCGCCGAACCGTCTGCCGGTTGGTCGGCGGGCCCGGCCGCCCTGGTGTCCTGGGGCGTCGGCGGGGCAAGGCCGGCGACCGTGCGCAGCTTGCCGTCGGAACCGTAGGGCGGCCGCAGCCCGAACTTGGGCGGCAGGTCCAGGGTGGTGAGCGGGGCGGCGGTGTGGGAGTCGGTGGTCATGGTGCCGGGTCCGGGACTGACGGCGACCATCCTCGCGGTGCCGAGCACCGCGTGCAGGCTCGCCGGCAGCGCCTGTTCCGCCCAGGCGTCGGCCTCGGTCAGGGCCGCGTCGCCGGCGACGATCCGGTCCTGCGTGTTCAGCTGCGCGGTCTCGGTGACCCCGATCCGGATCTGGCCCCCGGCCGAGGCCAGTGCGTCGTGCAGGGCCCGGGTGCGATGCACGTCCAGGTAGCCGGGGACGGCGAACACCGCAGCGCCGGTCACCGCCACCAGCAACGCCACCAGCAGCAGCGTCGTGCGGTGCGCCGCGGCGCCTCGGCGCGCGATGACGTTCACCTTCACCATCGTCAGTCCTCCCCGAGGCGCAGCATGGAACCGACGGCGGTGCGCCGGCTGGACGACAGAACCGTTGCCACGCCCAGGCCGAGCGCGGCGACCGCGGCGGCGGCGAGTTCGGCCATCGGCACCCAGGGATCGGTGATCACCACCGGCGGGACCGCGGGCGATCCGTCGCGGGTGACCATGACCGCCGGAATCAGCAGGTGCGCGAGCAGCTCGCCGATCGCACAGCCGGCGACCACCCCCACTCCCACCAGGAACGCCAGCTCCACCGAGGACGCCACCACGATCTGGCGGCGGGTCGCGCCCAAGGCGCGGACCACGGCGTTCTGGCTGGCGCGCTCACGCTGCGCCCCGATCAGGTGGACCAGGAAGTCGATGAGCGCGAACGCCGCGGCGGCTGCCGCGGCCAGCAGGTACGCCGAGCGGACCCCGTTCTGCGCCGGATCCGTCGTCAGGGTTCTGACGGTGTCGGCGGAGGCCACGACGTTCGCCGGGGTGTCCAGGGCCCGGAGTGCGGCGGCGGTGGCGGCGCTTCGGCCCGGCGCGGTCCGGACCCACCATTCCAGCGTCGTGTCCGGCACCTGGTGGCCGGTGACCAGTTCGGTCTGGGCGTTCCAGCGGCCGAGGTCGACCATGATCGCCGGAACGCCGTGGTCCACCCCGGGCATGGCCGCGATCTCGCCGACGATGTGGCCGGTGATGCTCTGCGTCGCCACGGTGATCTTCGTGGTGTCGCCGACGTGCTGGCCGGTGGCCTTCAGGAACGCGGCCGAGGCGACGACCGGCACCGGCGGCAGGTTGTCGACCTGGTGCGGGGTCAGCGCCGCGGGGATCGTGCCGTAGCCGACGACCACGTTCGTGTCAGTGCCCTGCGCACTGATCGTCGACAGGCTCGTGGTGAGGTTCAGGAACGCGCCGCCGCCGCTGCTCACCGTGGAGTCGACGACGCTCTGGTCGGCCGTGGCCAGGGAGGTCCACGTCCCGGCGGCCGGGGCCGGGATCGGCGCTCCGGCCTGTCCGTCGGCGCCGATCGGCCGGGCCGATTCGACGGCGAGCTGGAGGCGGGAGTCGATGGCGCCGCTGGTGGGCTGCGCCGCTCCCGGTCCCCCTTGAAGTGCCTGGACGGCTTGCGGCGCCTCCTGCGCTGCGACGTCCAGGCTCACCGCGGTCAGGGTCAGCGGCCACGCCAGCGTGCCGGCCGAACCGGTTCCGCCGCCGGAGCCGGAACCCGAGCTGGATCCCGAACCCAAGCCGGATCCTGAGCCGAAGTCGAACGGGACCGTCAAGTCGTGCTCCCGGCCGTCGACCGGCACCGCGACCGAGGACTGCGCCTGCTGGCCGAGCCGGCCGACGATCGACACGGTCAAGGTCGCCGTCGGCGTGTCCGCAAGGTAGCCGGCCGGCCAGATCATCGTGCTCAGACCCGGCATCGTGGCCTTGACCCGCAGCGCCAGCCCGGTCGGCTGGCCGGGGATCGCCAGCGCACGCGCCGCGGATTGGGCGCCCAGATTGGCGGCGAGTGCTGACACACCGCCGGGATACAGGTCCGGCCGCAGGTTCACGGCCCCGGCGACCTTGTCCGACTGCACCGCCAGCACCGTGACCGAGGTGTCGGTGGCGCCGACGGTGTCCACGTCCCGGCTCACCAGCATCGCGCTGTCCCCGGCCGGCAGCCGGCCGCCGATCCCGGAGACCAGGATCCCGGGCTGGTTGTAGCCGGAGGCCCGCAGGTCCGAGCCGACCGCGAACGTGCCCTGATCTGTCTGCGCGCGCCGCCAGGACGCGGAGTAGGACGTGCTGAGCACGGCCATCGCGACGCCGACGACGAGCAGCAGGGCCGGGGTGCCGATGCGGCCGCCGCGGCCGGCGCGCCAGGCGCCGAGTTCAAAGGAGAACCGGCGGCCGCGGCGGGCCGCGGTCTGCCCGAGCCAGCCGAACAGCGGCACGATCCGTACCGCGATCAGCGCGGCGGCGGCCAGGGCGAAGGCCGGCGCGGTGACCAGGACCAGGTTGACGCCGGTGCCCGAGCCGTCGGCCGCCGGGGTGCCGGCGGCGCCGTAGCGGCGCAGCTGGCTGTAGCCGAGCAGGCCCAGGGCCACGCATCCCAGCTCCAGGACGCCGCGACGCAGTGTCGCGCCTGCGATACGGCGAGAGCGGGAGCGGAGTACGTCGCTGTTGGTGCCGCGTATCGCGGTGAGGACGAGGGTCGCGGTGCACAGCGCGGCCGTGACCACCGAGGCGGTCCAGGTCGCGGCTTGCGATCCCGCCGCTGACGTGCCGCTGAACAGGTGCGGGACGGTCGCCTGGGCGATGAGGGGAGCCAGGATCGCTGCCGGGACGGTGAACACCAGCGCCTCCGACAGGGCTTGGAAGGCGATGGTGGGGGCGCCGGCTCCTCGGGCGCGCATCAGCGTCGTGGCGCCGGCCCGGTACTCGACCAGCAGACTCGCCGACATCACCAGGGCGCACAGCGCGAGCAGCGCGAGCATCAGAGTGGGGATCAGGGCGCTGGAGGCGACCACGGCCAGAGAGTGTCGCAGCTCGCTGATCTGGGCCGGCGCGCCCAGGGAGGCTTCGGTCGCGCTGCCCAGGCGGGTGTCCTGTTTCAGGGTGCTGACCAGCGCGCTGAGCTGGTCGGAGAACCGCTGGATGCGAGCCTGGCCGATGCCGGCGGGGTCGGGGGAGATCTGTGCGCGCAGGGTCGACAGGGCCACCGGTGCTGTGGCACGGTCGAACGCCGCGGCGTCCATCGCGAAGGGCCCGTACTGCAGGAACCCGCTGGAAGCGCGCTGCGGGCGGCTGACCCCGGCGCCGCCGAGCGGGTCGAGCTGCCAGTAGTGGTCGGCCGTGTCGTGCGGCTGGTAGATCCCGACGACGGTGATATGGACCGCGGTGCCGCTGATCCGGTTCACGACCGTCACCTGCGCGCCGACGGCCAGTTTCAGCTCATCGGCGGCGGCGCGCGGGACGGCGACCTGGATCGGGCCGGCCGCGTCGCCCTTGGCGGGCCAGGCGCCGGCGAGCAGTTCGGCCTCCTGGTCCAGCCGGTCCACGGCCCAGAACGTCATCAGCGGCGGATCGCCGGTGGCGGTTTTGCCGGGCAGCGCGTAGGACGCCGACACCTGCGCCACGTTGACGGTCGGGTGCGGCAGCGCGCCGGTGTCCTGGGCCAGCGCCGCGAGGGCCGCGGAGCGCTGTGTCGGATCCGGATGGCTGTCCAGCTGCGCGGTGAGCTGCCCGGACGCGCGCCACGACGTCAGCGCCTGCTGCGCCGCGGTGTCGCCGGCCGCGGAGACGAACCGCGCCAGCATCGCCAGCAGCGTCGTCGTGATGACGATGAGCGCGACCACGGCGCTCATCGTCGGCAGCTGTCGCCGGAGCCGGCTGAGAACCAGCCTGTGCGTCGGCATCGCACCCCCTCGCGCGGAACCCCTGAACGCCGGTCGGCGACCGGCCCTTCAGAGCAAGACGTCTCGGCGTGCGCGGCGCGTTGCGGTTGGAGGCGGATCTTTATCGGTCGGTGGCATGGCGGTGGCTGTCGATGCTCAGCCGGTCAGACCGCAGCATGCCGTGCGCGCGTTTCCGGAGCCGCCGTACCGCCGAGCTTCTCCTCAAGCTTCTCCCCCTCGATGTCCGGGTCGGGGACGTGCTTGGCGTACCACTTGGGGTGGTACCAGATGCGTTCGCCGGCGATGGCCATGAGCGCCGGCACCAGCGTGAGGCGGACCACGAACGCGTCCAGCAGGACGCCGATGGCGAAGCTGAACCCGATGGCCTTGGTGGTCGCGTCGTTGGTGAAGATGAACGACGCGAAGACGCTCGCCATGATCAGCGCCGCCGCGGCCACCACGCGGGCCGAGCGCCCGGCGCCGTGCACGACGGCCTCGCGGGCGTCGCCGGTCTTGGTGAAGTGCTCCTTGATGCGCGACACGACGAAGACCTCGTAGTCGCTGGACAGGCCGAACAGCACCGCCAGCAGGATGATCGGCAGGAAGCTGAGGGTCTGGCTCGGTTCGATGTCGAAGACCTTCTTGAACCAGCCCCACTGGAAGACCGCCACCTGTGCGCCGAGGGCGGCCGCCGCCGAGAGCAGGAAGCCGATGATGGATTTGATCGGCACCAGGATCGTGCGGAAGGCGAAGGTGAGCAGCAGGAACGCCAGGCCGACGATGGTGATCAGGAAGACCGGCAGCGCGCTGCCGAGCTTGCCGGAGACGTCGATGTTCGTGGCGGCGACACCGCCGATCAGGATGTGCGTCCCGGTGCCGGCCTCGAACTGTGCGCGGTCCGCGCGGATGCGGTGGACGAGGTCGGTGGTGGCCTTGTCGTTGGGCCCCGTCGTCGGAACGACGGTGACCAGCGCGATGCCGTCGGTGACGGTCGCGACGCTGGAGGCTGCGACGCCGGGCTGGCGGCCGAGGTTCGTGGCGACCTGCTGGGCCTGCGCGGGGTTGGTGACGTCCTCGGCGAGGACGGTCAGCGGCCCGTTGAAGCCGGGACCGAAGTGCGCGGTGGTCAGGTCGTAGGCACGGCGGTCGGTCTGGCTGGTCGGCTCCGAGCTCGCGCCGGGGACACCGAGGTCGATGCGCAAGGCGGGCAGGGCCAGAGCGGACAGCATGAGCACGCCGACGATCAGCACGGGGAAGCGATGGCGCACGACCCAGGCGGCGTAACGGGTGCCGGTGAGCTTGGTCGGATCGGTCACCGAGGTCGTCGTCGCCTTCCTCGCGCGCCGCAGACCCGGGAGGCGGGAGAACCGGGCGGCGCGATGGCCGACGAAGCCGAGCGCGGCGGGCAGCAGAGTCAGCGCGATCAGCAGGGCGACGAGCACGGTTCCGGCCGCGGCGAAGCCCATCACGGTCAGGAAGGGGATGCCGACCACGGCCAGTCCGCACAACGCGATCACGACGCTGAGACCGGCGAAGACCACCGAACTGCCCGCGGTGCCGGCGGCGCGTCCGGCCGCCTCTTCGGGTTCGTGGCCTTCGACGAGGTGCGCGCGGTAGCGGGAGAGGATGAACAGGGAGTAGTCGATGCCGCAGGAGATGCCGAGCATCGTGGCCACCGCCGTGGACGCCGAGGCGATCTGGACGACCGCGGACAGCGCGGTCAGCCCCATCATCGAGATGAGCACGCCGACCAGGGCCGTGACGATCGGCAGGCCGCCGGCGAGCAGTGAGCCGAAGGTGATGACCAGCACCACCAACGCCACGAGCAGACCGACGGCCTCGGAGCTCGCGCCGGCGCCCGGCTGCGGGTGGACGCCGCTGAACTCGACATCGAGCCCGGCGTGCCGGGCCGCGGCGACGGCCGGATCGAGGTCGTCGACGGTACTCGTCTTCACGTCGGAGGCCGCGACGTCGTAGGAGACGGTGGCCAGCGCGACCTTGCCGTCCGGGGAGATCGACTTGGCCTGGAACGGATTGGTCACCGCGGCGACCTGCGGCAGCTTGCCCAGCTGGGCCACGGCCTGGTCGATCGCGGCGGTGCCGGCCGGGTCGGCGACCGAGCCGTCCCGCACCGCGAACACGACCTGGGTCGAGCCGCCCGAGGCGGCCGGCAGCTTCTGCTGCAGGACCGAGACGACCTGCTGGGCCTCGGTGCCCGGGATGGTGAACGTGTTGCTGGTCTTGCCGCCGCCGGCCTGCGCGATCAGCACGGTGGCGAACACCGCGACGAGCCAGATACCCAGCACGGTCCGGCGTCGCCGGAAGCACCAGCGGGCCAATCGGTAAAGGTAGACGGACATCGCGTCGCAGCTCCTCGGAGATAGGGCGGGCCGGTTGTGAACAGGGGCGGGCCGGTCGCGGGTCGGTCGCGGGTCGGACGGGGGTGCCCGGGTCCGAAGCCGATGACTGCCACAGTAGGCATTCTTGCCGTGGACGGCAAACTCACCATGTGAGGTAGTCTTGACACATGGCCTCGACCGTCCCTCCCGCCACTCCCGGAACCCGCGACGCCGCACCCGAGCAGGCCTCCGGGCTGCGGGAACGGTCGAAGGCCAAGCGGCGCGCGCTGATCCAGCGCACGGCCATCCGGCTGTTCGCCGAACGCGGCTTCGAGCAGACCACGCTGGCCGACATCGCCGAGGAGGCCGAACTGGCCGTGCGGACGGTCACCGGCTACTTCCCGTCGAAGCTGGAGCTGGCCACCTCGTTCGCCGACGAGATCGCCGCACGCCTCACCACCGCCCTCGCCGCGACCCCGGAGACGGACCTGGTCGACGTCCTCGACGAGTGGCTGGTGGAGGAGGGCAAGGTCTTCGACCGGGAGTTCATGGCGCTCACGGACGCGATGTGGGTGACGAACCCGGACCTGCGCGCCCTCGCGAACGTGCGCCTCGCCGACGCCGCGAAGGCCGGCGACGCGGCGCTCATCGCCCTGGTCGGCCTGCCCGCGGACGATCCCACGATGGAGCTGTGCCTGGCCGCGGTGCAGGCGGTGATCGGCGCCTACTTCATCTCGTTCGCGACGCACACGCCCACGCCCGAGCGGCACGAGACCGCCATCCGTTACCTGCGGGCCGTGATCGACGCGGCCAAGCAGCGCTGACGCACTGTTCACTGGCGCAATCGCGATCGGATCACAGATTCCGAATGGTGCGACCCGGGCCGGTGATCAGGGCGTCAGACGACCCCGACGTCCGGTGCGTCCGGTACGTCCGGCGGCCCCGGCGCCTTCGCCGACGACGGCACCACGTCCCTGGAGGACGGCGGGTTCGGCGACAAGGAGTGCAAGCAGGGCCCCGGTCACAGCGCCGCGTGCTGGGCGCTGCGACCGGGGCCTGTGATCAGTTCGATGCGACTACGGTGCGACTATGGTGCGGCTGGCCATCAGTTGACGGTCGGCGTGCCGTACATGGTCATGTCCTGGGTGGCCCAGTTCTGGCCCATCACCGGCAGCCAGGTCTCGTCCAGATGGCCGCGCGAGTCGGCGGTGTAGACGCTGGCGGCGGTGCCTCCGCCGGCGTTCGGGTGCGCCACCGCGATCGGGGTTCGGGACGTGGTCGGGGTCGCGTACAGGTAGCTCATGTCCTGAGTCGCCCAGTTCTGGCCGTAGGCGGTCAGCCAGGTCTCCCACAGGTGGCCGTTGCCGTCGACGCTGTACACGCTCGCGACGCCGTCATGAAGCAGTGCGGCCGGAACAGTCCCGGCCTTGACCACGGGGGAACCGTAGATGGTCATGTCCTGCGTGCCCCAGTTCTGACCCATCGCCGGCAACCACGTCTCGTCCAAGTGCCCGTTGCCGTCGACGGTGTACACGCTGGCCGCGGTACCACCGCTGGCGTTCGGGTGCGCCAACGCGACCGGAGTCCGTGACGTGACTGGCGTCCGGTAGAGGTAGCTCATGTCCTGAGTCGCCCAGTTCTGGCCATACGCGGTCAGCCACGTCTCCCACAGGTGGCCGTTGCCATCGACGGAGTACACGCTCGCGACACCGTCATGAAGCAGCGCAGCTGGAACAGTCCCGGCCTTGACCACCGGCGAGCCGTATATGGTCATGTCCTGCGTGCCCCAGTTCTGACCCATCGCCGGCAACCAGGTCTCGTCCAGATGCCCGTTGCCATCGACGGTGTACACGCTGGCCGCGATACCACCGCTGGCGTTCGGGTGCGCCAACGCGACCGGGGTCCGCGATGTGACCGGCGTTCCGTACAGGTAGGTCATGTCCTGGGTGGCCCAGTTCTGGCCCAGCGCCGGCAGCCACGTCTCGTGCAGGTGCCCGTTCACGTCGACGGTGTACACACTCGCGACCCCGTCATGGAACAGCGCGGCCGGAGCGGTACCCGGCTTCACGACAGGCGTGCCGTAGAGGTACGTCATGTCCTGCGTGGCCCAGTTCTGGCCATAGGCGGTCAGCCAGGTCTCCCACAGGTGACCGTTGCCATCGACGGAGTACACGCTCGTCACCCCGTCGTGCAGCAGCGTCGCGCCGACCGGCTTGTCCGTGCCGGACGCGACCGTGAAGGCGGCCGAGCCGGTCTTGCTCCCCGCGGAGTTCACGGCGGTCGCCGTCATCGTGTGGGTGCCGCTGGACAGCAGGTTCGCCGGGATGCTCCACGTACCGCCGCCGGAACTGCTACCGGTGTCCCGGATCGGGTCCAGCGTCCAGGTGTAGTTGTCGCCGCCGGTCAGGTTGCCGGTGCCGCCGACGGCCGCGACGACCGTGCCGTCGATGGAGTAGCTCAGGCTGTCGAGCTTGTCGTTGGTCCCGTTGGTGAGCGGGGTGACGGTACTGCTGATCGTCGCCGGCCCGGTCAGCGTGCCGTTGCCCAGGCCGTTGATGGTCACCGAGGTCGGCGCGGACACCGTGGTGCCGCCGTCGGCCGGGTTGTGGAGCCAGTTGATGGTGCCGACCGGGCTGGCCATGACCGACTGGACGACCCAGTTGTTGACGGAGATCGTGCCGGTGCCGCCCTCGTTGTAGTTCTCCTCGATGATGCTGATGCTGCCGTTGCCGGAGGAGTTGACGCTGGAACCGGTCACCACGGCGGTGTGGCCGTTGTGCGACTCCCCCCAGGACAGGGCGGTGGGAGATGTGCCGCTGGTCAGCACGCTGGGGTTCGCATCCCAGCTGATGACGTCCCCGGGTCGGGGTGCCTGGCCGCTGGTTCCGTTGAAGATCAGTGAGAACCCGTGCCCTTGGCCGTACGACGTGAAGAAGTCGTTCGCGGCGGTGCTCCCGTACTCGCCGGGGTTGGAGATGCCGTACCGCGTGACCATGTAGCGGGCGGACAGCTCAGCGCACTCCCATTCGTAGGCCTGGGTGCCGGGCATGCCCGACGTCACCGGCTCCGAACCACCGCCGCGGTCGGATCTCGTGGGGCCGCAAGCCTCCATGCCCATGAAACTCGCGCCACCGCTCAGAGCGTGCGGGCTGGTACCGAGGTTCCAGGAAGCGCCGTTGCCGTTGTCGCACAGCCCGCTCCACCACGACGGCGTCGGAAGCGTTCCGCCCAAGGGCACGGAATTCGGGGACAGCGCCTGGTTCGTCACCGCGTGGCCGGGGGACGCGGGCTTCGTGGGCGTCGGGGTCTTGGACGGCGTGGCCCCGGCCGTCACCTTCACAGTGGTGGGCGTCGCCAGCGCGCTGCCGGCCACCGATATCCCGCTGCCGAATCCGGCCGTGGCACCGGCCGAATCCCGGGCCGCCTGAACGATCCACAGCCGGTTCCCCGCAGCCACGACCCAGCGGGCCGTGACGATGTCGACCTGGTTCTTCCCGTCCGGGGCGTCCGTGCGGTGGGTGAGCGTGCCCGTGACGGTCTGCCCGAACAACGAGGCGGTCGGCCCGGTCGCAGTGCTCGTCGGGCCGTCG
Organism: Catenulispora rubra; assembly: GCF_015356825.1. Classification (GTDB taxonomy): domain Bacteria; phylum Actinomycetota; class Actinomycetes; order Streptomycetales; family Catenulisporaceae; genus Catenulispora; species Catenulispora rubra. Next base: position 46,451 of record NZ_JAACYW010000022.1, read on the forward strand.
GACTGGTTCAGGAGATCGCGGTACTGCGCGACGGCTCCGGCGCCGGCCAACGGCAGCTTCGTCCCGGGCGGAGACGTTCCGTAGGGGACGGCCGTGACCGAGAAGTCGCGGTAGGGCTTGAGCTGCAGCACCGACGCCAGCTGCACCAGGTCTCCGGGCTTGCTGACCTGGAAGGCGTCGGTCGGCAGCAGCGAGGAGTCGGAGGAGTCGACGGTCAACGGCACGCCGTCGACCGTCGCAGTGCGCTGATGGACGGACGCGTGAGCGGCGGCCGTGACGACCGCGGCGTGGCCAGGTACCGCCGCGGCCACCGCCCCCATCGTTCCGACCAGGGCGAACGCGGTGGTGAGGCTGGCAGCACGGATGGTGCGCCGGCTACGGGAAATCAAGGACATGGCTGTCTCCTGACGGATTCGAGGCAGAACAGGTGACGATGTCGAAGGGAATGGTCATGACCCAACCGTCGAGTGCGGGTGAGGCTGTGATCGTGCGGTGGCACAGGCATTCGGCCAGTTCGGTCGGCGATGCCGGGCCGGATCGGTAGAACAGGGCCAGATCGAAGGATCCGGCGGTCGGTCCGTGACGGGCTCTGATGTGTTCGAGCCGGTCGTCGACAGCCGCGTTGGCCCAGAGGATGTCGGCGACCGCTTCCGGATCGGGGTGCCGATCGGTGACCCCACCGCCGTTCGGCGCGCTGAGCCGGACGAGGACGAGGTCCATGGCCCTCGGCCTCAGCCCCAGCACACGCACGCCGCCATGAGGCGGTGCGCCGGCGCCGCGCTCACGTCTGCCTGCGCCGTACCGGTGGTGCCGATCAGCGCGGCGGCTGCGACCAGGGCGACTGAGGCGACTAGGGCGTCACGGAAGACGATGCGGATGCGTGCGCGGGCAAAAGGGGGCATGCCCAAGACCTTTCCAGCACGTCATGGAGGCAGAAAGACACCGCCGACGGCCCGAACGTGCCTGGCACTTTCGGGCCACACCTGGCGAGCACCGGGCCGACACCCTTTTGATGAGGTTCAAAACACTTGTCCGCGCCTGGATCAGACTGCGAATATCAGGATTCGTGCGACGGTACGGCTCTCGCTGAGCGACAGAGCGAGCAGGGCAGGAGGATCGCGGATGTTGGTGTCGCTGGGTCTGGAACCGACGGCGGAGAAGGTCTACCGGGCCCTTCTGGCCTTCCCCGACTTCGGTGTCACCGACTTGTCGAGGCATCTGCTGGTCTCCGGGGACCAGGTCCGGGAGGCCCTGGACACGCTGGCCGACCTGGCGCTGCTGCGCAGTTCCCGCGAGGATCCCGGGCTTCGCGTCCCGGTCTCACTGAAGCGGGCCATGGCCATCCTGCTGGAGCGTCAGCAGGCTGACATAACCGCCCGGCAGGCCGCGATCGCCGCCGGACGGCAGGCGATCACCGACCTCGTCGCGGACGGCGCAGGTCCCGCGGGATCGTCCGACGCGCAGGTGGAACACGTGCTGGGTCTGGACGCGATCCAGGCGCGGCTGGAAGAACTGGCCACCTCGGCCGCGACCGAGGTGATGGCGGTCGTCCCCGGAGGGCCGCAGTCCGCCGAGATCCTGACCGCGGCCCGGCCGCTCGACGAATCGCTCGCCACCCGGGGCGTCCTGCTGCGCAGCGTCTACCAGGACAGCATGCGGGCCGACCGCACCACCGTGGCCTACGCCCGCTGGCTGACAGGGTTGGGACACGCCGTCCGCACCGCTCCCGTGGTCCCGCCCCGCATGCTCCTGTTCGACCGCGCGGTGGCGGTCGTCGCGGCCGATCCCGACGCCCCCGCCGCCGGGATCGCGGTCCTGCGCGAAGCCGGCGTCCTGGCCAGCCTCGTCGCCCTTTTCGAGCAGACGTGGGACGCCGCCGCCGGCCTCGACGCGGTGGCCGGGCCGGACGACGCGCAGGAGGACGCACCGGACGACGCGCGGCAGGCCATCACCGCCATCGAACGCCAACTGCTGAAGATGCTGGGCACGGGCATGACGGACGAAGCCGCGGCCAAACGGCTCGGCGTCTCGTTGCGCACCGTCAAGCGCCGCATGGAAGACCTGATGGGCCGGCTCGATGCCGGCAGCCGTTTCCAGGCCGGGCTCAAGGCCGGGCAGCGTGGCTGGTTGTCATAGGAGGCATCACCGTTGTCGTGCGTCACGTCGAGCGCGACCGCGGGCAGCGGAAGACTGCATTCTCGCCGCCTTCACCGATCCACCGATGACCAACACGGTGGCTCCCACCAGGAGCAGCAGCATCAGGACGGTCGCCATCGTCGTACCTCCTTCGGATCCGCGGCCTCATACCCGGATGAGAGGCTTCAAACTGCCGACGAACGACACACGACGAAAGGCGCGTCATGAGGTCACCCCGGATCATGGTCCTCGGCGATTCGCTCGCCAGCGGGATGCACGACGACTACACCTGGCGTTGGCAGCTGGCGCAGCACTTCCGGCGCACTGGTACGCCCGCTGAGTTCGTGGGCCCGTACACGGGGACGTTCTCGATGTACGACGATCCCGTCCTCCTGGCGCTCGTGGAGGGGAAGCCGATCCCGACCGGGCCCGACGTGCAGAACCCGATGACCGGCTCCTACCGCGAGGGGCGCTTCGAGGGCGGCCACTGCGCCCGGCCGGGATGGACCGCGCACGCCGCGAAAGCGTCGGTCCGCGAGCACGTCGCCGCCGAACGCCCGGACTTCCTGCTGGTCCAGCTCGGGTTCAACGACCTCGCGACCGTGGGGCCGCCCGAACAGGCCCTGCGGGACCTGACCGCCGTGGTGTCCGAGGCCCGCTCGGCCGCATCGGCGTTGGTCGTGCTGGCGGCTTCCATAGCCGGCACCACGACCTGGGGCAACGCGTGGTTCCGGGACACCATCCGGGACTACAACGCCAAGCTCCCCTCGGTCCTGGCCGCGCTCTCGACTGACGTCTCCCCCGTCGCCCTGGTGGACGTGCACTCCGACTTCGACCCCGACGCCGACACCTACGACGGCATCCATCCGAACCCGTCCGGCGAGCTGGCCATGGCCAGGAGCTTCGCGGACGCGTTGCTGCGCTTCGGGGTCGGCCGCGTTCCGCTGCGACTGCCGCCCACGCGGCCGCCTGAGCTCCCGCTGGCCGAACCGACGATCGCCGCGACGCGCGCCCGGGACGCGAGCATCCGGCTCACGTGGAATCGGGTCCGGGGCGCCTCCGCCTACCGGGTCGCGCTCCGCGACGTCACGCTCGGTGAGCCGCGCCGGGTGGGGCCGATCCCGGTGCTGGGCGACCGCTGGCTGGCCCAGGGGTTGACCGCCGGCCACCTCTACGAATTCGATGTCACCTCGGCGCGCGGCGAAAGGCTCGGACCGCGTTCGAAGCTGCTGCGGCTGAGCGCCGGTCTCTGACGGCCGGACCTTCTGGCGGCTCACACAGGTTCCCGCCGGCACTCGGCACTCGGCACTCGGCACTCGGCAAGGCTCGCCGCGATCTCCCCCGGTTTACCTTCCCGCGTCCCGGACAGCAGGAGGCCGACAGCCTCCGACGACCGGCTGTCCGGCACCCGCGCGCGCCGAACCCACTCCGGTTCGGTCCGATAAACCCTCCCGCCGGATCAGTACCTTGTGACAGAGGCGGTCAAAAGCCGTGAAACGACCGCCGTGAGCCTCGACAGCAGGGATCCGCCATGGGATATGGGACAGCGCCGAAGAAGGTCGTGCCACGTGTCCCGCTCCGGCACGGTGAGGGCAAGAAGGATCATCTGACGAGCTTCGGCGGCCTGGCCGCGCTGTCCCTGGACGCGCTGAGCTCGGTGGCGTACGGCCCGGAGGCGATCGTGCTGGTCCTGGCGGCCGCCGGGACCTCGGCGCTGCGCCTGACGCTGCCGATCACGCTGGCCATCGCCGGGCTGCTGGTGGTGCTGGTGGTCTCCTACTGCCAGGTCATCGCGGTGCACCCGGACGGCGGCGGCGCCTACGCGGTCGGCAAGAAGGATCTCGGCGGCACCGTCAGCCTGCTGGCCGCGGCGAGCCTGGTGGTCGACTACGTCCTGACCGTCGCGGTCAGCCTGGCCGCCGGCGCGGCGAGCCTGGCCTCGGTGTTCCCGTCGCTGGCGAGCCACGTCCTCGGGCTGTCGCTGACCGGGCTCGTCGTGATCGCCGGCATCAACCTGTGGGGCATCGCCGAGAGCGCCCGGGCCTTCATGCTGCCGATGCTGCTGTTCCTCGGCGCGGTCTTCGCCGTCATCGGCATCGGCCTGGGCCGCTCGCACCCGGCCGCGGTCGTGGGGACCGCGATGCCGGTCCACGCCGCCGAGGCGGTGAGCGTGCTGTTGGTCCTGAAGGCCTTCGCCGCCGGCTGCTCGGCCCTGACCGGGATCGAGGCCATCGCCAACGGCGTGCCGACCTTCCGCGAACCGCGCGCCAGGAACGCCCAGCGCACCGAGCTGATGCTCGGCGCGCTGCTGGGCACCATGCTGATCGGGCTGTCGATCCTCATCCACCGGCAGCACGTGGCACCGCGCGGCGGCGTCACGGTGCTGGCGCAGCTCGCCGCGGGGTCGTTCGGCACCGGCTGGGCCTACTACGCCACCAACATCATCGTCACGCTGATCCTGGCGCTGGCCGCGAACACCAGCTTCGGCGGGCTGCCGGTGCTGATGAGCCTGCTGTCCCGGGACAACCGCCTGCCCCACCTGTTCGGCCTGCGCGCCGAACGCCCGGTGTACCGGTACGGCGTCGTCGCGCTGGCGCTGCTGGCCGGGCTGCTGCTGATCGTCGTGCACGCGGCCACCGACCGGCTGATCCCGCTGTACGCGATCGGGGTGTTCATCGGCTTCACGATCAGCCAGACCGGCCTGGTCCGGCACTGGTTCGGCGAGCGTCCGCCGCGCTGGTGGCTGCGCGTCATGCTCAACGGCACCGGGGCGACCCTGACCGCGCTGGCCGCCGCCGTGTTCGTCGCGACGAAGTTCACGGAGGGGGCCTGGGTCGTGGTGATCACCGTGCCGGCGCTGATGCTGCTGTTCGCCCGGATCGAGAGCTACTACACGGCGGTCGGCCACGAACTCGACCTGACCGGAACTCCGCCGCCGCTCACGCCGACGCCCACTCTGGTGATCGTCCCGGTCGGCAGTGTCAGCAAGCTGACCGAGCACGCGCTGTCCGCCGCCGTCTCGCTGGCCGACGACGTCGTCGCGGTCAGCGTCTGGCCGGACCCCGACCAGTGCAAGGAGTTCCGCGCCGCGTGGGACCGGTGGGATCCCGGCGTCCGGCTCGAGACGCTGGTGAGCCCGCACCGGTCGCTGGTCCACCCGATGGTCGGATACGTGCGCGACGCTGCGAAGGGCGGTCGGCAGATCGCCGTGCTCATCGTCGAGGTCCAGCCGCGCCGATGGCGGTACCGCATCCTGCAGAACCAGCGCGGCCTGCTGTTGGCGACGGTCTTGCGGGCCAGTACCGACGTCGTCATCTGCACGATCCCCTACCGGCTCACCTCGCGGTAGGGACGAAAGGAGCGTGAGTCCCACGACGGACAGCACTGTTGGAACCGGGCGGACCATCTTCGTCCTCGGCGGCGGCGGACACCGGGGCGCGTACGAGGTCGGCATGCTCCGGGCCTTGCTGGAAGCCGGAATCAAACCCGACGCGATCGTCGGGGCGTCGGTGGGAGCGATCAACGGCGCGGTGTTGGCCGCTGATCCCTCTGAAGTAGCCGTGGCGCGCCTAGAGGAACTTTGGTCCGGGCTCGGCAAGAACGGGGTCTTCGAGGGTTCCCTGACGACGCGGCTCGGCACGGCACTGCGCAGCCGGACGCACCTGTTCACCAACGAACCGCTGCGTCGGCGGCTGGAATCCGACCTGCCGGTTCGGTTGATCGAGGACTTGGCGGTGCCCTTCCAGTGCGTGGCCGCCTCCATCGAGCGGGCCGCAGAGCACTGGTTCACCCGCGGTCCGATCGCCGACGCTGTCCTGGCCTCCTGTGCGGTCCCCGGGCTGCTGCCGCCGATGCCGGTGGACGGCGAGCACTACCTGGACGGCGGGATCGTGAACAGCGTGCCGGTCGGGCGGGCCCTCGCGCTCGGGGCCACGACGGTCTACGTCCTGCAGGTGGGACACCTGGAACGGCCGCTGACGGCGCCGAGCCGGCCCTGGGAGGTGGCGGCGGTGGCGTTCGAGGTCGCGCGGCGGCACCGGTTCACCCGGGACCTGGCCGAGGTGCCCGATGACGTCGCGATCCACGTGCTGCCCACCGGCAACGCCGCGTCCGACGGCGACGGATGGTCGAAGTACGTGCGGTTCCGCGACTTCAGCCGCACGCGGGCCCGGATCGAGCAGTCGTACCACGCGTCGGCCGCTTATCTGGCCGGGAGGTAGTGATGGGCGTCGGCATATCGGTTCGGCGTGCGGTGCTGCGGTTCCCATTGCTCCGCCGCACGATCACGATCCCGGTGCTGTTGTGCTTCGCGGTGCTGACGTTCGCGCTGGTCCCGGTCGTCGGGGTGCTCACGGCGCCTTTCACGCTACGTCCGGGCGGACGGGGGCGCGCTTTTCGGTTCTCGGTCTTCTTGGCGGTATATCTAGCCTCTGAGATCGGCGGGCTGGTGGCCTGCGTGGCGATCTGGGGTCGCGCGGGCCTTCGCGTGTCGAAAGGGCCTGCGACGACCGAGTCATCGCAGGCGTATCAGGAAGCGAACTTCCGGCTGTTGGCTCGCCTGCTCGATCGTTTGTACGCGGCGGCCGGGAGGCTTTACGGGCTGCGGATGCAGCTTCCGGAGACGGTGGGTCCTTCCCGTTCCGGGACGCCCACGGTGCCGGAGCTGCCTGCCGGTCCGATGATCATCCTGAGCCGACACGGTGGTCCCGGGGACTCGTTCCTGCTGATCCACGCGCTGCTGGTGCACGGACGGCGACGGCCTCGCATCGTGCTCAAGGACACGCTGGCAATGGATCCGTTGATCGATGTCGTGCTTCATCGAGTGCCGCACCGTTTCATCGACCCGGACCCGGACCAACAGGGTGAGAAGACGGCTGCGGAGATCGGACGCCTGGCCGCCGGCATGGGCCCGTCCGACGCGCTGGTGGTCTTCCCCGAGGGCGGGAACTTCACGCCGGGTCGCCGCATCCGGGCCATCACGAAGCTGCGGCGCCGGGGCTTGCGGGATTCGGCGAACCGCGCTCGTCGGCTGCACCACGTGCTGCCGCCGCGGCCGGCGGGGGTCTTCGCGGCGATTGACGCCGCGCCGGACGCCTCGGTCGTGTTCGTCGCGCACACGGGCCTGGACCACATGGAGTCCGTCGCCGGTGTCTGGCGCTCGGTCCCGCTGACGAAGCCGGTCGAGGCAACCTGGTGGACGATTCCCGCCTCGCGGATACCGGTCGACCGGGAGGCTCGCCTGCGGTGGCTGCAGGACAACTGGGCCGAGGTGGATGCCTGGATCGGGCAGCACCGGGGCTGAGACGCGGCTGGTGGCCGCGCCTCGGCGGGGAGGCGCGGCCACCAAGTCGGTGGTTGTGCTGCTGGGTGCTTACTTGCCTACCTGCACTTGCCTACCTGGTCTTGCCTACCTGCACGCGCTTACTTGGCTTTCGGCTTACCGCTCGGCGCCCGAGCTTTGGGTCGCGCGGGGAGCCGTCGCGCCGGGTACGGCGAGCAGGTCCTCGAAGAGGGTCCGATACTGCATCAGGGCCTTGCGCTCCTCCTCGGTCGACACCAGCGTCGGGTCGGTCGCCGCGCGTTCGCTGACCGACCTCGCCTGCCTGTAGCCGGGCAGGACGTGTCCGTGTCGGACCGAGAGCAGGGCCAGGTGCTCGTCGTCGTCCGCCGCGGGGTAACCGCGGGCCGCGACCAGTCGGGCGAGCAGCTGCTCGGCGCCGGTCAGGGCGAGCGCCGGGTTGTCGAGGAAGCCGCCTTGGACGTGGTCCCAGGACGTGGTGTAGAAGTCCTGGTCGTCCGCGCTGATCTGTTCCAGGCGCAGCTTCTTGTGCAGGTGGGTGCGCCGGACGAGTTCCCGGTCCGCGCCGCGCACGCCACCGTAGTCGGCTCTGACCTGCTCGTATTCGGGCCCGAACGCGGCCCGGATCTGGCGCCTGGCGTGCTCGCGCCGTGCCGCGTACACCGCGACGGCGACAATGAGCACGAGGACGATGACGGCGATGATCGCACCGATGGACATGAGCGCCTCCTGAGGTTCTCGGGGCTCAGCCATGCCCTCGATGTCGCGACCGAAACAGGGCTGTTAGGAATCGCGGGCAGGGGTAGCAGGAGGCCCCGAACTCGACGAGGTACGAGAGGCATGAACATGACGCATGCAACCGACGAGCACCCTGTCGAAGAGAACGACAACGAGAGCGTCCACCACGCCCCGGACGAGGCGCATGTTCAGCGCCTGCTGCAGGACGGGCCGCAGGGTCCGCAGGGACGTGTGGCGATGGCGGCCGCAGGGATCGACGTGGACGGCCAGTTCCCGGTGGACGCCGATGATGCGCACGATGAAGGTGCCGCCGAGGAGAACCCGAGCCGCTTTGAGGACGCTGACAACGTCGCGGTCGCCGCTCCCACCGCTCCCGCCACTCCCCCGGAGCCGACGTCCGCCGCCGGGCTGCTGCCGTCCGGCGACAAGCGCGAGTTCCTCAGCCGCTGGAACACCATCCAGGTCGGCTTCGTCGAGGACCCCGCGCAGTCCGTGCGCGATGCCGACGCCCTCATCGAGGACATCTCAGCCGCCTACGTCAGCGCGATCGCGGAACGCCGCAGCGCGCTCAGCGCCACCTGGCAGAACGACGGCGGGACCGAGGAGATGCGGCGGGCCGTCCTGCAGTACCGCTCGCTCCTCGGCGTGATCCTTCCCGGGTAGGAAATGCAGAATTCGGCCGCCGCAGCCCTCGGGCCGCGGCGGCCGAATGGTTTCGGTCAGGGTGCGAGGCGAACTCTCAGCGACGCAGTCCACGCCGCCGGCCCGACGTGAGGCCCCGCTTTCCGGTCACCAATTCGACGGCGCCCAGCAGGACGATCGCCCCGAGGATCGCGGTGATCCACGTGGAGATGTTGAAGAAGCCCTGGAGGTTCTCGACATGAAAGACCTTGTCGGCGATCCATCCGCCGAGCAGCGCGCCCACGATGCCGATCGCCGTGGTGACGATGAGGCCGTGCGGGCTGCCCATGATGCGGTCGGCGATCAGGCCGACGACGAGGCCGAGCACGATCCAAGCGATGATGCCCATAAGGATCTCCGATGTCGTGGAAGGGATTTCTGCGCCGCCGTACTCTCCGGCGGCCGCGTCCTGCTACCCACGCCTCACGGCATCAACCAGAATATTCAGACCTATCCCGAAGAATTCTTGAACCTTTTCCCGGCGACCGTTATTCGATATTGAACCGGGGCACCAGGCGGCCCATGGCATACGAACTCCGCTCGCGCGGACCCAGAGACCTGATATCGCTCGCCGCTCTCATCATCGCGGCCATCCTCGTCCTCCACATCATCTTCGTGTGGCTGAACGCGAACCAGGGCAACGACATCGTCTCCACCGACGCGGACTGGGCCGGCTGGCTGGCCACCTGGTTCATCGACCTGTTCACGCCGGCGAACGTCAAGCTCAGGACCTTCCTGAACTACGGACTCGCCGCGCTCTTCTTCCTGGCCGTCGGCGCGCTGCTGCGCCGCGTGGTGCGCGACCTGTAGGGACTCCGGCTCCGGCTCCGACTCCGGCGGCCGGAGCCGACCTGGTCTGTGGAGGAAGGGGGCCCGCCCGGGGGGGATGGCGGGCGGGCCCACCTCCGCCTAGTGACCCGGATTCGGATCGGCAAACGTGGCCGAAGCCCGCTTCCGGATGTCGTCCAGGACCACTTGGCCGACGCGCCGGGTCTCACGGCGGTTGAAGATCGCACCCGCGGCCGCACCGGTGAGGAGGGGCCCGAGGGACAGTGCGCTGCGCCCGGTGCGGGCCGCCAGTCGGCGCGACAACCGCTTGCGCAGCGGAGAGCCGATCGCCAGGGCGAAGCCGCCGGGCACCAGTACGGCGCTGCGGCGCTCGCCCCAGGCGACGACGTAGGCCGTCATGCGGCTCACGCTCGTCCCCGGGACGCCGAGCCCGTACAACTCGTGCAGTTCGGCGACGAGCTTGACCTCTATCGCGACCACGGCCACGGTCTCCGCGGCGACCTCCACGGGGAACGCCGGGATGAACGGCAGGACCGCCCAGACGCCGACAGTGGCGCCGGTCGCCGCCGTGGCGCGTGACGCGGTGCGGATCAGCTGCGCCGCGATCTCATCGGGAGTGAGCCCGGGATACTGCTCGCGCAGTGTCTCCTGGCTGCGGACGGGCAGCTTCGGCGCTACGGCCAGCACCTCGTCGAGGAGCTTCTGCCCGGTGAGGAGCATCGCATGCCGGGCCGCCGATGTGTCGCCCCGCACGTTCAGGGACGTGGACTTCACCCGTCGGATCATGGCCGTCGCACCTGCTTCCCGTGGCCTTCGGTCGGCGCACGAGCCCTTCCATACCCCCGATGCCGGGTAATCCACGGGCAGGTCGTCGGGAATGCCGTCTGGTTGTCGCAAGATTCGCCGCAAGAGTCGTCAGCCGGTTCGCAGCGGAAGATCGAGCAGCGCGTTCTCCACGAGCTCCGACATCGCCGGGTGGATCCAGTACTGGCCACGCGCCACGGTCTGCGCGTCCTGGCCCAGGCTCATCGCCTGGATCAGCGGCTGGATCAGGACGGACGCCTGCGGGCCGATGATGTGCGCGCCGAGGAGCCGTCCGGTCTCCGGATCGGCGAGGACCTTCGCGAAGCCCTCCGGGTCGTTCATCGCCCAGCCGTACGCGATGTCCTTGTAGTCGCGCCGCCCGACCGCGTACCGGACGCCGTCGGCCTGGGCCCGCTGTTCGGTCAGCCCGACCGAGGCGATCTCCGGTGACGTGAACACGGCGTGCGGGACGAAGCGGTGGTCGGCCTCGATCGGCTGATCGGGATGCGCCAGGTTGTGCGCCACCACGCGGGCCTCGTGGTTAGCGACATGCTTGAGCTGGTACTCGGAGCTGACGTCGCCGATCGCGAACACGCCGGGCACGTTCGTCCGCTGCCGGCCGTCCACCTCGATCCGGCCGTCGGGATGCGTCGCGATCCCGGCCGCGGGCAGGTCCAGCCGGTCGGCGTTGGAGCGTCGGCCGACGGCCACGAGGAGTTCGTCGCCTTCGACGACCTCGCCGCCGCTTCCGTCTGGACCCTTGATGTGAACCCGGACGACCGCGCCGTCGCGTTCGACCCTGGTGACTTCTCTTCGTTCCCTGAGATCCCACTTCCGGCGGGCGATGTCGGTGATCAGGCCCGAGACGTCGCGGTCTTCCCGCCGCAGCATGGCGCCGGATCGGGCGATGACAGTGACCCGCACGCCGAGGGCCGAGAAGACGTGCGCGAACTCCGCCGCGATCGAACCCGCTCCCAGGATGATCAGCCGCTCCGGCAGCTTCTCGACCCGCATGACGGTCTCGTTGGTCAGGAACCCGGCATCCGCCAGCCCCGGCACGTCCGGCACGATCGGCCGCGACCCGGCGGCAATGACGACGCGGTCCGCGCTGATCGTCTCGCCACCGGCGACCAGCAGCGTCTTCGGGCCGGTGAAGCGGGCTCTGCCTTCGAACAGGGTGAGATTCGGCCCGCCTGTGCGACGGTGATGCAGCCCGTCGGCCGAATGCCCGTCGATCCGATCGAAGATCCGCTTCCTGATGTCCCGCCAGCGCACGGCGGGAGCCGGGAGGTCGAGCCCGAACTCCCCCGCCCCACCGGCGGCCTCGGCCAGGCCCGCGGTGTAGACGAACATCTTCGACGGGATGCAGCCGACGTTCAGACAGGTGCCGCCGAACCCGACGGCCGCGTCGTCTACGAGCGCGACCTTCCAGTCCCGAGGGCGGCGGCCGATGACGGTGTCGCCGGATCCGCTGCCGATCACGATCAGATCGAAATGCTCCATCTCCCCATCATCATCGACACCGCCGTGTCCGGGACGCCTCGCCGCCGCGGCCGCCGGTCCTGTGCTCCGAAACCTGTGCTCCGAAAGCGACTCGTCCCGGCGGGTCCCCAGCGTCGGACGAACCGCGCGCCACAAGGCCGACTCGGGCCCGTCCGTCATCGCGGGGACCCCTCCGACCCGCTATCGTTCCGGGCGAGGAAGGGCGATATCTGCATGGTCAGCGCTCAGATGACGACTGTCTTGGCGATGCTGGACCGGAACCCCGGTCAGCTCCTCGCCGACGACCGGGCCGCCGCCGAGGCCGCGGCGCGCGCCCTGGGCGTCGACGGCATCACCGCCGGGGTCGGCACCGGGCCTGCGGGCACGGTCCTGGCCTGGGGCAGCGGCGCGGTCAGCGCCGATGTCGACCATCTGCAGTTCACCCTCGGCCAGGGTCCGGGCGCCGATTGCGCGGCCAGCGGCCTTCCGGTGCTGGCCCCGGACCTGATGGCGTCCGGTTCCCGCTGGCCGGCGTTCGCCCCGGCCGCCGCCGCGCTCGGGGTCCGGGCGGTGTTCGCGTTCCCCTTGAGCATCGGGGCGATGAGTGTCGGCACGATGCTGGCGTATCGCAGGGCCAAGGGCTCCTTGAGCGACGGGCAGTACACCGACGCCTTGGGACTGGCCATCGCGGTCACCGTCGTGCTGATCGGCCGCCGGTCGATGCAGGACCGCGGGCCGGACAGCTGGGTCCCGGCCGGCTGGGCCGCCCCGCAGACCTACCGGGCCGAGGTCCACCAGGCCACGGGGATGATCAGCGTGCAGCTCGGCGTCAGCCTCGCCGAGGCGCTGGCCCGGCTGCGGGCCCACGCCTACAGCCAGGACCAGCTGATCGCCGAGGTCGCCGCCGACGTCGTGGCCCGCCGGCTGCGCTTCGACGGGTTGTAGCTCTGGCTTGTGGCTCCGGCTTGTGGCTCTGTTGTGTCCGATCACAGTGTCCGATCGCGTGGGTTGTACCGCCGGCAGGGCTGGTGGCCGTATTTTGGAGGCATGGACATGACGCGCGAACGACTGCTCGCCGAGGCGTTCGTCGACACCGCCGACGCGTTGGTGGAGGACTTCGACGTCATCGACTTCCTGCACACGCTCACCGAGCGCTGTGTGGAGATCCTGGATGTGGACGCCGCCGGCATCATGCTCTCCGACGCGGGCAGGGTGCTGCACGCCGCCGCGTCCTCCACGGAGAACGCGCGGCTGCTGGAGCTGTTCGAGCTGCAATCCGAAGCCGGTCCCTGCATCGAGGCCTTCACCACCGGCCGCCCGGTCGTCAACGTCGACCTGCGCGCCAGCACCGAGCGCTGGCCCCGGTTCGCCGAGGCCGCGCAGGCCACCGGCTTCGTGTCGGCGCACGCGCTGCCGCTGCGCCTGCGCGAGAAGGTCATCGGCGCGCTCAACCTGTTCTGCGAACGCCCCGGCGCCCTGACCGAGTCGGACGTGCGCAGCGGCCAGGCCCTGGCCGACGTGGCCACCGTCGCCATCCTGGCGCACCGCAGCCTCCGGCACGCCGACCTGCTGGCCGAACAGCTCCAGTATGCGCTGACCAGCCGGATCGCGATCGAGCAGGCCAAGGGGGTGCTCGCCGAGCGGCGCGGCATCAACGTGGACGAGGCGTTCGCCCTGCTGCGCGGGCACGCCCGCAGCCACAACCTGCGGCTGTCGGACCTGGCCCGGGAGGTCGCCAACGGCACCTCGGCCGAGGCCGAGTTGCTGGGCACGACGGGAGCGGACAACTCGGGTCCGACGAGTTCCTGAAAGCCGTGTCTTAGGGGATCCGCGCGTCGTGCTGCTGCGCGGCCTCCCGCACCTCGTCGGTCAGCTCGGCTTCCTTCACCGGCCGCACCGACGTGAAGTGCCGACCGACCGGACAGTACTGGAGCCGTACCGTCCCGAGCCGGACCGCCTTGAGCGACGCGCCGGGGATCCAGATCGTCGTGAACAGGTGGCCCGCACGGCACCGCACGACCGTCTTCAAGCCGACGGCATAACCGCGCTTGCGCATGTAGGCCGTCTCCAGGGCGATCGTCCCGGCGACGAGCACGACGGCACGCAGGAAACGCTTCTTCGGTTGGCCTTCGCGGGACGCTCGCGGCTTCTTCGGCATAAGCCCAGTGTGCACCCGCCACGTATCCCGTGCCTCAGGGCAGCCGACACCCCGCATCTCGCTCGCTTCATGCCGGCGCACTACTCTGCCGTTCTCACAGCTTTCGTGCGGAGGACGGGCCAATGTCGCAGTGGACGCCAGACCGGCTAGCCGGCTATCACCAGCAGGTGTTCGAGCTCGGCCCCGACCCGGACGGCGAGGGTGACGTCACCGCGGTGCTCGTGCGGCGCGATCCGCGCGAAGGCGAAGCCGTCCACAGCACGGTTTTGTACGTGCACGGATTCGCCGACTACTTCTTCCAGACGGACCTCGCGGACTTCTTCGCGGCCCGCGGCCTCGCGTTCTACGCGCTGGACCTGCGCAAATGCGGCCGGGCGCTGCGCGAGGGCCAGACCGCGCACTACGTGTCGCGCCTCGCGTACTACGACCAGGAGCTGGAGCGTGCCGTCGAGGTGATCGGCGAGGAGCACCCCGGAGCCGCGGTCCTCCTCGCGGCGCACTCGACCGGCGGCTTGATCCTGCCGCTGTGGCTGGACCGGCGCCGCGCGAAGGGCGGCGTGGCCCCGGTCGCCGGCATGGCGCTGAACAGCCCGTGGTTCGACCTCCAGCTCTACCCGACGGCGCGCCGCGCGGTGCTGACCCAGGCCCTGCGCGTCCTGGCGAAGGTCGCGCCCTTCCACGCGCTCAAGCAGCTACCCGGCGTGTACGGCGCCACGCTGCACACCAGCGGCACCGGCGAGTGGGAGTTCGACCTCGGGCTCAAGCCGCTGTCGGGCTTTCCGGTCACCTTCGGCTGGCTGAACGCCATCCGGCGCGGCCATGCCCGGCTGCATCGCGGCCTGGACCTGGGCGGCGTCCCGACGCTGGTGCTCAGGTCCGACCGGACGCACTTCTCCCGCCGGTATTCGGACGTCAGCGACCGCGCCGACCTGGTACTGGACGTCGAGCAGATCGCCGGACGGACGCCGTGCCTGGGCGATCGGAGCACGCTGCTGACGGTTCCCGGGGCACGGCATGACGTCTTCCTTTCGTTGCCCGAAGTCCGCGCGCACGCCTACGCCGTGCTCGGCGACTGGCTCGACCAGGGCTCGTTCGGCGTCGGTGTCGGCGCCGTACAGGCGCCCGCCCCGCAGTAAGACACTCGCCTCAGGAGGCGGCGTCCAGAACCACGCGGAACCTGGCCTGCCCGGACATCATGTGCTCGTAGGCCTTCGGCGCGTCCGACAAGGGCATCAGCTCCGTCATCGGCCGGATTCCCTGAGCGAGGCAGAAGCGCAGGTTGTCCTCGTTGTCGCTCGGCGTGCCGGTGAGACTGCCGACGATGCTGCGGCCGCCGAAGATCAGGTCTGAGGTCTGGACCGAGATCGGGTCGGCCGAGGCGCCGAGGACGACCAGCCGTCCGCGCAGCGCCAGCCCCGGGATCAGGGGGCTCATCGAGGCACCGGAGGACGCCGTGGCGATCACGGCCGCCGCGCCGCCGAGCTCCTGCAGCGCCGCTCCCGGATCCTGCGCGCTGCTGTCGATGTAGTGGTCGGCTCCGAGCGAGTACGCCAGCTCCTCCTTCGCGGCTCCGCGAGCGATGGCCGCGACGCGGTAGCCGAGCTTGTCGGCGTACTGGAGCGCGAGATGGCCCAGGCCGCCGATGCCCTGCACGGCCACGAGCGCTCCGGGCGCGGCGTCGATCGCGCGCAGCCCCATGTACGAGGTCAGTCCGGCGCACAGCAGCGGCGCGGCCTCGTGGGAGGACAGACCGTCCGGGATCCGCACGAGGCCGGTCGCCTTGGCGATCACGGACTCCGCGTAGCCGCCGTCGATCGTCGTGCCGGTCTGCTGCTGGTTCTGGCAGTACACGAAATCGCCCCGGCGGCAGGACGCGCACTCGCCGCAGTGCCCGGCGAGGAAGCCCAGGCCGACGCGGTCGCCGACCTGCCAGCCGCCCGCCTGGTCGCCGACCTGCCCACCGACGTGCTCGCCGACCGCCTCGATCACGCCGACGATCTCGTGCCCGGGGACGACCGGAACGGACGGGTCCGCGCGCAGCCCTTCGACGGCCAAGGCGTCGGAGTGGCATACACCGCAGGCTTCGACCCGCAGCCGGACGAAGCCGGGCCCCGGCTCCACGGCCTCGCGCTGGACCGCGGCGAAGCTGCGCGAGCCGCTGACCTGCACCGCTTGGTAGACAGACATGAGAACCCCAATGTGTGGGAGGGAGCCGGCAAACCCACCGACTTCTTCATGATGACCGGTCGTCTTGAATTCCGTCAACCGGAGCGACCCGGGTTGACACGACTCAAGACGAGCGGCCATATTGGAGACCGGAGGTGTCAATGGCCAGGCAGAGCCTGCGAGCGCAGATCGTCGACGCGGCCGCGGAGCGGTTCCACACGCACGGCTACAACGCGGCGGGCGTCAAGGACATCACGGACGCCGCCGGCGTCCCGAAGGGCTCGTTCTACAACCACTTCGAGAGCAAGGAAGCCCTCGCCGTCACCATCCTGGATCTGTACGGACAGACCAGGCGGCTGGAGGACCTCGCCGACGAGTCCGTCGCTCCCCTGACGCGGCTGCGCAGCCACTTCGAGTTCCTGCGCGCGGAGCAGGAGGGCTTCGAGTACTCCCGCGGCTGCCTGCTGGGCAACTTCGGGGCGGAGATCAGCGACCACAGCGAAGTGCTGCGTCGACAGGTCCAACAGGGCTTCACGTGCTGGCGGGACGCTCTGGCCGGGGCGTTGGCGGACGCGGTGCGTCTGGGCGAGGTCGATCAGAGCCTGGATCCGCAGACGACGGCGCTGTTCGTGATGACCGCCTGGGAGGGCGCTCTTCTCGCGGCCCGGACCAGTCGCAGCGGCGCCTCGTTCGATGCCTTCTTCAGCAACGTCTTCGAGCGGCTGTTGCGGCCGTCTGCGGCGTCTTGATTCAGGCGCGATTCAGGAAGACGCCGCTCAGGTAGCCGACGCGCGGCTGCGCGCGCGGGCCCGGTGAGCGGCGACGTTGGTGCGGTTGCCGCAGGTCTCGTAGGAGTCCCAGCGCTGGGTGCGGCTGCGGGTCGGGTCGTAGAAGACGTGGCTGCACAACGTGTTGGCGCACGCGCGGATCCGCGACCAGGTGCCGTCGGTGACCAGCTGCGCGACGGCCAGGATGACGGCGCCGACAACCGGGTCGCCGCCGACCTGTCGCAGCTGCACCTGACCGGTCGGGGTGAAGGACTGGCGGAGGTCGACGTCTGAGGCGTGCTCGGTCAGCCTGGCCCACGCCTGCTCCCCGTCCTTGCTCTCCGGGTCTGCGACCAAGGCCATCAGGTCCGAGCGCAGGACCTTGAGCTGCGCGATCCGCTCCGGCGACGGCGATTCGCCCTCGGGCTGGCCGAACGGCCGCAGCAGATCACCCGACGTCGCGGGGTCCTCCAGGGTGTCCGGCAGCAGCGGCGTGGCGTGCGGCCGGGAGTTGAGCACGTCCACGAGCGCCGCCGCGGCGGCCGGGTCCTGCACCGCGGGCTTCGGAGTTCCGCTGCTGACCATGCCTTCATGGTAGGCGACATGGTCTATTTTTGAAAGCCCCTTACGCAGCAGACGACAACCGTGCTAGAACGGTAAGCGTCAAGCGGTGTTAGTCCATTACCGCTGTCCCACGATGCCGAAGGGGCACGTCAAACTACCAGGCGAACCCCGGGGACCTCGGTCAGGCCGTCGCCGAGACCTTCCGGGTGCGCGACGGGAAGATCGTCGAGCACTGGGACGTCGTGCAGGATGTTCCGGCCACGGCGGCGAACGACCACACGATGTTCCAGCGGTTCTAGCGGTTCTAGCGGTTCCAGCGGTCCCAGCTTTCGAGCTCGGAGTCGGGCAGCCTTCGGCAACGGCGCCGAAGGCCGCCCGCCTAAAGATGACCGGTCATATTGATCACTCAACACAGATTCCACAGTGTTCAAGCGTTGGCGAAGCATAGTCCGGTCACACCACCACGCAGCGATCACCGGAGGAGAGAACCATGGCCCAGCAGACCGGACCGATATCCCAGCAACAGCAGCCGCTTCCGGACTCGGCCAGGGGTCGGCTCTCGCAGTCGCAGCAGGGGCGGCCGTGCTTCACCTCCGACTTGTCGGTGAACGAATTCGTGCTGGCGACGCAGGCCGGGTTCGCGCCGGTGGGGCTCGTGATGGGGACGAGCATCTACCACATCGGGATCCAGACGGCGCGGTGGAACACCAGTCAGGAGCTGACGGTGTTGACGCAGGCGATGTACACCGCGCGCGAGTTGGCGATGGCGCGGATGGAGGCCGAGGCCGAGATGCTGGGCGCCGACGGGATCATCGGGGTCGAGGTGCGGGCTCGGCGGTACGCGTTCTCGGCCGAGATCATGGAGTTCGTCGCGATCGGGACGGCGGTGAAGGCCGAGAACAACAACCTGCGGCTGCGGACGCCGGCCGGGCGGCCGTTCACGTCGCACCTGTCGGGGCAGGACTTCTGGACGCTGTGGCAGCACGGCTGGGTTCCGCGGGCGCTGGTGCTCGGGACGTGCGTCTACCACGTCGCGCACCTCACCTTCCGGCAGGCGCTTCAGGCGTCCGGGCAGAACACCGAGCTCGGGACCTACACCCAGGCCGTCTACGACGCGCGCGAGATCGCGATGTCGCGCATGCAGTACGAGGGGAACCAGGTCGGGGCGGACGGCATCGTCGGGGTCACCGTGCACGAGAACGACTGGGTCTGGGGCGAGCACGCCATCGAGTTCTTCGCGATGGGGACCGCGGTCAGCAAGCTGCATCAGGACGCGTCGCCGGTGTCGCCGCAGATGACGATGCCGCTGTCGGACTGACGTCGGCGGCAATCGGCGGTGGCGCCCCCGGATTCGGGGGCGCCACCGCGCTGTTCGCTGTTCGCAATGCCGCGCAAACCCATGTCGGCAGCAGTCGAGTCACTGCCGATTCCGGGTACTACCGTTTACCGCGTCCGGCCCTGTTATCACGGCTTGAGCGGCACGTACTCCTTCACACTCGCCGCCGCCGCCATCTGCTCCATCGTGAACGGGAACGGGTTGTAGACCGACCCCGGCTGCTCGACCGCGGACGTGCTGTCGTAGCCGTCGTAGGCGACGATCGTCAATGCGGAACCGGAGGCCAGCACACGCCTGGCCTTGAGTGCCACGCGGTCCCCGTTCTGCACCTCGCTGAGGGTGAGCTTGGAACCGTCCTTCAGGGTCGTGGTGCTCTTCTCGATCCAGGCGGTGGACCCATCGCCGACGCCGGGCTTGCGGTTGGCCAGAGACAGGTCGCCGGTCTGCGGGGACGGGTCCGGTTCGCCGGGCAAGGAGAAGACGACCTGGATGGCGACCTCGGGAAGGTGGGCGCACATGGTCAGGTCCCTGCTCAACGCCGGGCCCTCGTCGTTGTAGCAGAAGCTCGCCATCGGGCCGTATACCACCTTGCCCTTGTCGCTTGCCGCGACCAACGCGATGTCCGGCCGCATCGCGAGTCCACCCGAGTCGGCACCCACCAGGTGCTTGCCCGAAGGGTCGAGAACCGCGTCGATGGCCAGAAGCATCGGGCACGTCTGGAGCGCCAGACTCCTCCGCACCCCGTTGCCCGGGTCCCTGGGGACGTTCGGCACGGCCTTCGCCACGTCCGCCGCACAGACCGGATCCGATGCGGCCGGCGAGGAAGAGGTGGCGCTGATCTTCGGGGACCCGCTCGCCACCCCCCGGCCCGCGCCCACGGCCCCCGGCAGCGCGGCGACCGCGATGGCGATCGCGGCGACTCCGGCGGTGGCCCCGCCGACGGCGGCGATCCGGCGGGTGCGGGCATCGCGGCGGCCGATGTCGGCGATGCCTTCGGCGGTGAAGCCCAGCGGCGGGGCCGGGTCGTCGGCGAGCTGCGTGAACAGGTCGTGGACCCGGTCGTCGCGGTACTGGTGGTCGGTCATCGATCCCACTCCTTCTCGGTGCGGCTGATGGAGGGTTCTGCGATCGGCTGGAGCAGCACGCGCAGGGCGGACAGACCGCGCGCGGTCTGGGACTTCACGGTGCCGACCGAGCAACCCAGCACGTGCGCCGCCTGCTCGACGGACATGTCCTCCCAGTAGCGCAGCACCAGCGTCGCGCGCTGGCGCGGCGGCACCTTCGCGAGCGCGGCGAAGATCTCGTCGCGGGTCCCGAGGCGGATCTCGAAGCCGGAGCCGGAGCTTCCGTCCTCGCCGCTCGCGCCGTCCTCGTCCCGCATGTGCAGGCCGGCTTCCGGCAGCTCGGCGAACGGCCGCTCGCGCCGCCAGCTCCGCCGCCGCTCGTCGATGAGGCAGCGGACGAGGACCTGGCGGACGTACGCGTCGCGGCTGTCGCTGCGCTGCACCTTCGACCACGACCGGTACAGCCGCAGCAGGGCGGTCTGAACAAGATCCTCAGCCTGATGCCAATCCCCGCACATCAGATAGGCGGTACGGCGCAGCGCGAGCGATTGCCCGGCGACGTACTCCTTGAACTCTGCCTCATCTCCAAGGCGCATCCAGCACCCTCCCCTCCCATGTCCCGCCTAGGACGGACGGAGTGTGGCAGGAGGTTGCACGGGAAGCGGAAGAAGTCCGATCGCGATGATCGGCAGCCCTATCGCCGGGTACCGACGAGCGGCGGGTTCAACCGGGCGAACGCCTCCTGCCGTTCGTAAGGGAAGTACGGATACGGCGCCTCCCTCCCGCTCGCGGCGTCCAAGCGCGCCACCTGCTCCGGCGTGAGTTCCCAGCCGACGGCGCCGAGGTTCTGGCGAAGTTGCTCCTCGTTGCGGGCGCCGACGATGACGGAGGCGACGGTGGGGCGGCGGAGCAGCCAGTTGATCGCGATCTGCGGGACGGCGGCACCGGTCTCGTCGGCGAGCTGTTCCAGGACGTCGACCACGTCGTACAACTGCTCGTCGTCGACCGGCGGCCCGAAGTCGGCGGTCTGGTGCAGACGGCTGCCGGCCGGGAGCGGTTCCCCGCGCCTGATCTTGCCGGTCAGGCGGCCCCAACCGAGGGGGCTCCAGACCAGCGCGCCGACACCCTGGTCGGCGGCCAGCGGCATCAGCTCCCACTCGTAGTCGCGGCCGACGAGCGAGTAGTAGACCTGGTGGGCCACGTAGCGGGACGCGTGCAGACGGTCCGACGCGGCCAGGGACTTCATCAGCTGCCAGCCCGAGAAGTTGGACGCGCCGAGGTAGCGGATCTTGCCGGCACGCACCAGATCATCGAGGGCTGAGACGGTCTCCTCGACCGGCGTGCCGGCGTCGAAGGCGTGCAGCTGGAACAGGTCGAGGTAGTCGGTGCCGAGTCGGCGGAGCGCGTCCTCGGTGGCCTTGACCAGGCGCGAGCGCGAGGTGCCCGCGTCCTGCGGTCCGTCGCCGACCGGCAGGCCGGCCTTGGTCGACAGCAGGACCCGGTCGCGCCGGCCCTTGACGGCCGCGCCGAGCACTTCCTCGGAGGCGCCGTCGGAGTAGACGTCGGCGGTGTCGAACATCGTCACCCCGGCGTCGAGGCTGATGTCGATCAGCCGCCGCGCCTCGCGGGCGTCGGTGTCGCCCCACGCGCTGAACAGCGCGCCCTTGCCGCCGAACGTGCCCGCGCCGAAGCTCAGGGCGGGGACGACGAGCCCTGATTCGCCCAGCCGTCGGTATTCCATGGTGGTCGCACCTCCAGATCACTAACGGAACTATAGTTCCGTTAGCACGGGAGATCACTGTAGCACCGACGCGACCCCTAAAGGAACTGGAGACCCGTTACGCGAGCTTGCCCACGGCCTTGGCCGCCATCTGCTGGACCAGCGCCGCCGACACCGGCGAGATGCCCGGGACGCCGAACACGGCCACCTCGACGAAGGTCTGCCCCTTGCGGATGACGACGACGTCGCCGGTGTACGTCACCCCCGACCGGACGGCCTTCAGCTGCAACGCGTAGCTCTCGTCGCCGTAGGACGGGAACTGCGTCGTGGACAGCGTCGTCGACTCCCCGTTGGAGTCCGGCGTGGCGCACTTGCCCGCCGCCTGCTGGATCGACGCCCAGACCGTGTGCACCTGCGCCGCCGGACCGGTGGCGAGGATCTCCTGGAGGAACGGGCCGTCCTCCGACTGCTGGAAGTCGGATTCGGCTTGCGCCGACAGCTGCTTGCTCGCGTCCGTGGTGAGCGCCGCGCAGGGCGACGAGACCGAGCTGTTCGTGGACAACACCGAAACCGCCCAGCCGTACGGCAGATCGGGCAGGCCCAGCACGAGCGCTTTCGTGCCCGTCGCAGAGGACTGTGTCGGAGGAGCGGAAGAAGACGAGGAGGAGGAGGCCGAGGAAGAGGCGGTGGAAGGCGGCGGCGTCGAAGCCGGCGGCCGAGCCGGATGCGACGTCGAGGAAGAACAAGCAACGAGCACAGCTGATGACATGACCAGGATCAATGGCGCCATGATGCGGTTCATACGCTTCGCCTTACTGCTTCTGTGGCGGCGGCACTCTCGAGGCAGGCTACCGCCACGAACCATGTCAAGGCTCGCGCATTTTGAGTAAGGGGCGCCCGAACCGGTCTGGACCAATTCTGGTCCAAACCCTTGACTGGTCTGGACCAATTCTGTTTGCTCCTAGGGGAACCACTCGATGTCCCCCACAACACAACGGAGTGGCACATGACCCTTACTCACGCACCGGGACGCTCCCGGTTGCTCGCGCTGCTGGTCGCACTGGCCGGCGTGCTCGGGCTGACGCTGGTCGCCTTCCCTCAGGCGCCGGCACACGCGGCGGCGGCCTGCGCCGCGCCGTGGAGCTCGACCGCCGTGTACACCGGCGGGCAGAGCGCCTCGTACAACGGCGACAACTGGTCTGCCAAGTGGTGGACCCAGGGTGATATCCCTGGCAACAACGGCCAGAACGTGTGGGCCGATCAGGGTGCGCAGCTGAGCACGGTCGCCGCGGAGTACAACGGCAAGGTCACCCTGAACGGCAAGTCCGAGCAGGCCGGCGCCATCGACGCGGTCGGCTACCACACGCTGATCAACCCGATCATGAAGCAGGGCTC
>NZ_JAACYW010000220.1 GCF_015356825.1 Catenulispora rubra
CCAAAACGCCGCGCCACCTCTCGCCAGCCGAGTCGCCAGCCAAGCTGCCAGCCGACTCGCTACCCAAGCCGCGCCCGATCCGTCGGCTCCGACCAATCCAGCTCCGGCCCGATCGGCACCAGCCCCGACGGGTTGATCCACGTATGCGTCAGAAAGTAGTGCGTCTTGATCTGCTCGAAGTCCGTCGTGCCGCTGAACTCCGGCCTCTGATACAAGTCGCGCGCGTAGCCCCACAGGTTCGGGTAGTCGACAATCCTCCGCAAGTTCGCCTTGAAGTGCGTGGCGTACACAGCGTCGAAGCGCGCCAGCGTGACGAAAAGCCGGACGTCCGACACCGTCAGCCGATCGCCGAACAGATACCTGCGCGTCGACAGACGCTCCTCCACCTCATCGAGCGCTGCGAAAAGCGCGCGCGCCTCCCTCTCATACGCCTCCTGCGACGGGGCGAAGCCGCAGCGGTACGGGCCGTTGTGGATGCGCTCGAACAGGAACTCGTTCAGTTCGTCGATCTCCGGGCGCAGCGGCGCCGGATACAGCTCGACGTCGTTCTCGGCCCAGCGGTCGAAGGAGGTGGCGATGTCCAGGTCCAGGGTGCGGAAGTCGTTGGTCGCGACGCGCCCTTCCCTGCGGTCCCACAGCGTCGGCGCCGACACGTGCCCCTCGAAGCCGGGGTCCGTCGCCTCGTACGCCTCGCGCAGCAGCGCGAAGCCGTTCACCTCGTCCAGCCCGTGCCCCGGCCCCTCGCGGAACGCCCAGCCGCGGCCGTCGCGCATCGGATCCAGGATCGACACCGAGATCACGTCCTGAAGCCCCTTGAGCCCGCGCACGATCATGCTCCGCTGGCAGAACGGGCACGGCTTCGCCACGTACAGGTGGTAGCGACCGGGCTCAGCATCATCGGCGGTGACGCGGTTCGGGAACGCCGGCCCCGGTCGGCCCGTCGGCTTCGAATTCGGCTGGGGCGTCGGTGGCGCCGTGCTCGGCTTCGGCGCGCCGTACGCGCCGTACGTCTCGAAGTCGACAGGGCTCGCAGCACGCGGTGCAACACTCATATCAGCCTGAATCCTTTGCTCTCAGCACTCGATGATCATTTGCCGGAACGCTTCCGATAAGCCCGCTGCCGGCACGAAGCGCCGCAGTAGAGGGCCGGACGTCCCGTCGGTGAGGCGTGAAGAGGCGTGCCGCACTCGGCACACCGAAGGCTCAGAAGGTCCGGCAGGCTCGGAAGGTCCGACAGACCCGACAGCCGCGAAACGCCCGGAGTTTCATAACGCTCGCCGCCCCCGAGAGTACTTTCGTCACACACCAGCGCCCCAGCAACAAGATCCACCAGCCGCACCGACCGCACCCCCTCCCGAGCCCGCGAAGCCGTGGCCGCACCAAGCACCAACGCCCGAACATCCGCCACATCAAGCTCGCCGCGAATCTGCCCGGCCCGCTGCGCCCTCGCCAACAGCGCCCCCAACGCCGCCTCAAAGGCCCGGTTCGCCTCGGGATCCGGTATCAGCCGCTGCTGATCCTCCACATCGACGGACTCGCAGACGGCCTTGTTCACAGCGGCCGCGTCCACAAGCTCCCGAAACAGCGTCATGAACGCACGCCCCGGATCCTCGGCGCGCAGCAGCTCATCGGCACGCTCGGTCATCCACACGAGCCCCCGACTGAACACGGCGCGCAGCAAATCAGCCCGAGTGGGGAAGTGCCGATACACCGTCCCGACCCCAACGCCGGCCCGCTGCGCGATGTCGTCGAAGGACACGGAGATGCCCTGCACGGACAGCATCCCCCGCGCCGTCTCCAGCAGCAGCGCCCGGTTGCGCATCGCATCGGCACGCCGGGGGAGCAGCACGGCACCCTGCGTCTCGCCGCTCGCCGTCATCACGCGCTCCTTGACATACGGAGGGAGTTCTCCATAACGTCCTTCCAGTACCGGAGAGATCTCTCCGGTATCGGGAGTGTACCAGCGTTGTCTTCAATAAGTGGAGGGGCTTTCGTGACACAGCCAGACATGACACAGCCAGACACGCAGTCGGCAGCGACGACCACCGAGGTCATCGAGCGACTGCGAGCAGCGATGGAAAGCGGCCAGAACGACCAGTTCATCTCCCAGTTCGCCCCGGACGCGGTCTACGAGACCCCGTTCGGCCTCGACGGCCCCAAGCGCTGGGAGGGCTTCGAGGCGATCAGCGAGCACCTGCAAGGCGTCGCCGCGAACTCCGCACGCAGCCTCCTGACGTTCGACAAGGTGACCGTGACCGTCCACCCGGGCGCCGACCCGGACCAGGCCACGGCCCAGTTCACCGTCGAGGGCACGGTCAAGGCCACCGGCGAGCCCTTCGTACTGCCCTCCTCGATCGGCGTCATCCGCGTCCACAACGGAAAGATCGCCGGCTACCAGGACTACACCAACACCCTGCGTGGAGCCCAGCTAGTAGGCGGACTGGAGCGATTCGCTGCCATGCTGGTGAAGACAAATGGCTGACCTCAGCGCCCGAAGACGAGGCGAGATACGGGCGAGATAGCGACGAGATAGCGACGAGATAGCGGCGGGATGAAGCCCCGCTACCGCAGCTTCTGCAACGTGACGTCCAGCGCTTCGAGCACATGCTCACGCGCGGCGGCCGCAGCCGCGTCGGGGTCGCGATTCGTGATCGCCTCAAGGATCTTCGCGTGCCCGGCGACGGTGGTGGCGGCCTCTTCCCGCGTGTAGAGCCGCGCGATCTCGTAGTTGAAGAAGTGCTGCGAGTTCCGCTCGTTGACCGCCGCCAACCGGGGATTGCCCGAGGCCACCATGATCGCCTCGTGGAACGCCTCGTTCAGCGTCACGAGCTCCTCGCGGGGCCGGTCCACGATCGCGGGGTCGTCGGCGCCGATCGCCGCGAGCGCCTGCACCGTGGCGGCGTCGGCGCGCTCGGCGGCCAGCCGCGCCGCCATCGCCTCCAGCGCGGCCCGCACCTCGTAGATGTTCTTGATCTCCTCGGCACTGTGTTCGTGCACGACGAAACCCCGGCGCGTCGCCACGACCAGCCCCTCGCTGGCCAGCACCTGCAACGCCTCGCGGACCGGCGTACGCGAGATGTCCAGGCGCTCGGCGAGCTCGCCGGCGACGAGATGGGTGTTCGGCCGGATGCGGCCCGCGATGATGTCGGAGCGCAGTTGCCGGAGGGCTTCTTCTGCGAGGGAGACCGCAGGGGTCATCGGTCCGTGGCTTCCTTCCGGCACGCTTGTGGGAGCAGCCACCCGAGCATAGTGCATGCGATTGTGCATGCACTATGACGGACCGTGGCCGACCAGCACGCCGGGACCCCCAGGACCCCCGAGCCCCCGAAACCGGCCGGAACCCGCCCGCCGCAACCTCAGTACGACTGAAGCTCCACCAAGTGCCCCTCCGGATCCCGCACATGAGCGCTGCGCAGGTTCGGCCCCCAGTCGGGCCGGTCCGTCGGCCCGGCGGCGGCGGTCCCGCCGCTGCGCAGGCACAGCGCGAACACGGCGTCCACATCGTCGACCCGGCTGACCAGCATCACCCAGTCCTGCGACGGCGGGCCCTCCGCCGGCAGGTCCAGCGCGCCTTCCACCGCCAAGTCCAGCGCGCCCTCCACCGGCAGGTCCACCGCGCCGACCGCCTCGGCCCACATCCCACGGTCCGAGAGCACCGCGGCAGCCTGCTCGTTCACCTCCCAGAACGCGTACGGCCCGTTCTCGTCGCCCTTGACCAGCTTCGCGTCGATCAGCTCCGGCAGCACCGCGTTGTAGAACCGGAAGCTCTCGGCGGACCGCCCGACCGGCGGCTGAGGGTAGAAGGCGTCCATGATCCCTCCCAGATAATGGGTCATTCCCTATGATGGGTCCTTACCTACGGTATCCTGAATCGGCGATGCCGCGTCTACAAGCCGCCTGCACTTCAACGATCGTTGAAGCATTTGTCCGGTCCGACTGTCAACTCGATGATTCTCTTGCGCGCACCATGACGCGCCTCACTCGCCGTGTGGCTAAGGGGTACACATGCGAATCTTGAGAAGGGTCCCGGCGCTCGTCGCGGCCGTCGGCCTACTTTTGGGAGCGGCGCCGTCGATGGCGCAGGCCGCGCCGACTCAGTCGACTCGGCCGGCCCAGCCCTCCCACAGCTCCGCCACCGCCAAGCCCAACGACATCTTCGTCTGCACGACCTACTGGGTGATCGGCGCGCGTGGTTCGGGGGAGGGGTACGACGGCAACGTTCATATGGGTCCGCAGCTGAACCAGTACGGTTCGTACGCGGCCGGGGTCCTGCCGGCCGCGCAGACGACGGTCGAGAGCCTGAGGTACGACGCCGTCAACATCGGGCCCGACTACCTCCGGTCCGAGGCTCAGGGCGTCAACAACCTGACCGGCGAGATCGGCAGCATCATCGCCAACTGCCCGAACACGACGATCGGGCTGATGGGCTACTCGCAGGGTGCCCAGGTGGTCCACGACACCGTGAACCGGATCAGCTCCAACGAGCGCGCGCACATCGGCGCGGTGGTGATGCTCGCCGACCCGGAGAGCGTCGGCGGCGCGTCCTACACGATCTCGGTCACCACCGACGGCCAGCCGAGCCATCAGCACGGCGGCGGGGCCGTGTGGCGCAGCTGGCTCGCCGCGGACATCTCGAGCCGGTCCTCCGAGCTGTGTCTGCACGACGACCCGGTGTGCGACGCCGACGGCTTGCTCGATCTCAACGGCAGCCTGGCCACGGCCGCGTTCAACTCCTCGATCCACACCTACTACGGCCAGTGCTGCGGTTCGGGCTCGGGCTACTACAACTTCCCGCAGCTGATCGGCGAGGGCTTCGGCTACCGGCTGATGCAGAACACGATCGGCGGCCCCGGCGGCGGCACGGGCCCCGGTCCCGGCGGCGGTCCCCCCGGCGGTGGCGGCGGTGGCGGGCCGCAACCGGTGACCTCGGTCTACGGCCTCGCCGACGGCACCGTCCTGCAGACCTCCGACACCGGCCGGATCTACAAGATGGTCGGCGGCGCGCCGATCTGGCTGACCAGCTGCGCCGGCGGTCTGTGCCCGAACCCGCTGCCCACGACCCAGGCCGTGATCAACGCCGGACCGGCCGTCCCGGCCAACGGCGCGACCGCGAAGGACGAGGCCGGCAACGTCTTCAAGTTCGCCGGCGGCGCCCCGATCCATCTGGCCAGCTGCGCGGTCGGCTGCGGACGCATGACCCCCATCTCCGCCGGCAGCATCGTCATCAGCGACCACATGCGGCCCGCCCCGGCGGACGGCACCACGATCGTCGACGAGCCCGGGGACGTCTTCAAGTTCGTCGGGAGCGCACCGATCCACCTGACCAGTTGCTCAGTAGGCTGCGGAAGTCCGGTGGGGATCAGCGGCGCGTCCATCGCAGGGCTCGATCACATGCGCGGCCAGCCGAGCGACGGCGCCACGGCGAAGGACGAGGCGGGCAACGTCTTCAAGTTCGCCGGCGGCGCCCCGATCCACCTGGCCAGCTGCGCCCTGGGCTGCGGGAACCCGGTGCCGATCACCGCCGGCAGCATCGTGATCGTCGACCACATGCGGCCCGCGCCGGCCGACGGGACGACGATCATCGACGAGCCGGGGGACATCTTCAAGTTTGTCGGCGGCGCTCCGATCCACCTGGCCAGCTGCGCCGTCGGCTGTGGAAGTCCAGTGGGGATCACCGGCGCGTCCATCGCAGGGCTCGATCACATGCTGCCGGTCCCGGCGGACGGGGCGACCGTCATCGACGAGCCGGGAGACGTCTTCCGCTTCGCCGGCGGCGCGCCGATCCACCTGAGCGACTGCGGCATCGGCTGCGGCGCCCCGGTCCCGATCAGCGGCGCGGCCATCATCACCAACGACCACATGCGCCCGGTCCCGGCCGACAACGCGGTGGTCCGGACCGAGAGCGGCGGGCTCTACAAGTTCGCCGGCGGCGCGCCGTTCTACCTGACGTCCTGCCAGCCCGGCGGCTGCGGCCACTGGGTGCAGGTCAACCAGTGGAGCGTGGACACCCGCGACCACATGAACACGGGCCCGGCCGACGGCACGAACGTGGTCACGGTCGAGGACGGAACGCACTACCAGGCGGCGGCCGGCGAGGTGGACCTCGCCGACCGGTGCAGCGCCGGCGGCTGCGGCTCGGCGGTCATCGTGAATCAGGGCTCGATCACCCCGTACGCGCAGTCGACGGCGAACCGCGGCCCCGGCTTCGGCGAGTTGGCCCGGTACTGGAACGGATCCGACCACTACACCGCGGCCGGCGAAGTCCCGCCCGGATACCGCTTCGAGGGGCCGTTGGGCGTGCTGGAGCGGGCCCAGGTGCCCGGCACCGTGCCGCTCCAGGCCTGCATGTTCCACGGGACCGACGAGTTCAGCTCGCTCGACCCGAACTGCGAGGGCCAGACGGTGATCGGCACCCTCGGCTTCATCTACAGCTCGCCGCCGACCGACCAGCCGTCGCTGCCGTTCTACCGGTGCCTGGTCGCCTCGAACGGCGAGCACTTCGACGCCAGCGACCCGAACTGCGAGGGCCAGACCACCGAACACCTGCTCGGCTACACCATCGCCTACGCCAACTACACCCGCTACAGCAACAGCACCACTCACTGGTCGAGCACCCGCGGCCTGCCGGCGGGCTTCCAGCCGGAGTGGACGTTCGGCATGCTGCCGATGACCCAGCAGCCGGGCACGGTTCCGCTGTTCAGCTGCATGCAGAACGGGACGCTGGAGTTCACCTCGACCGACGCCAACTGTGAGGGGCAGGCGACGGTCGCGCGGATCGGCTTCATCTGGACCACGCAGCCCTCCGGCCTGCCGACCGTGCCGATCTACCGCTGCCTGCTCACCGCCACCGGCGACCACTTCGACTCGTTCGACTCCGGATGCGAGGGTCAGCACACTGAGTTCCAGCTCGGCTATCTGCTTGCCCGGACCCAGTTCTCGCGTACCGTGAGCGACGACGGACACCACCGCTCCACCAACGGCGGCGCGCTGCCGTCGGGGTTCCGGCTGGAAGGCGCCTTCGGCTACCTGTCCTGGACCGCCGAGCCGGGCACGCAGCTGTTGTACAGCTGCCAGTACGCCGGCGGCGAGTTCGACTCGCTCGATCCGACATGCGCCGGGTACACGGTCAACGGGCCGCTCGGCTACATCTGGCAGCAGCCTCCGGCCTCCGTGTCGAGCGCGGAGATCTTCCGGTGCCTCACGACCACCGGGGACCACTTCGACTCGGCCGACCCGAACTGCGAAGGCCAGCACGACGAAGGCCCGTTGGGCTACGTCGAGCAACGAATCTGACCACGGAGACCCTCTCGATGAGACAAGCTCTCACCCGCAAGGTCCGGCTGCTCGTGGCTGCTGCGGCAGCCACGGCGGCCGCCCTCGCGGCGACCACCCCGGTTGCCCGATCAGCAACCGTCCACAGCCATACCTCCGCGGCAGCCCTTCCCTACCCGACCCGCTCCGACGATCGGATCAAGGCCATCCAGCCCGACAACTGGCCGAACCTGGACGAGATCGCCGGCAACAACACCGGCGGCGTGGCGATGAACCTGGTCTGGGCGAGCTGGGAGAGCCAGGTCGTCTCCCCGCCGTGCGCGGCCGGCCAACAGGAGTACGGCAACCACTGCTTCACCATCCCCTCCGACGTCGACTCCGAGATCAGCGCGTGGACCGCGAAGGGCCTGGTCGTCACCGGCGTCGTCTACGGCACCCCGGCGTGGGCGCGCGCCGGTAAGGCATGCACTGCTACAAACATCTTCTGCACGCCGAACAACGCCGCGGACTACGGCCGCTTCGTCGGCATGCTCGCCCAACGCTACGACGGGCAGCACGGCAACGGCCGCGTCGCGGACTTCGTCGTCGACAACGAGGTGAACAGCAACAGCTGGTTCAACATCGGCTGCGGCTCCGGCACGCCGTGCGACGAAACGTCGTGGCTGGACCAGATCGGCGCGAACTACGACGCCGCCTACGACGCGGTCGCGCAGGAGCAGCCGACGGCGAAGGTCCTGATCTCGCTCGATCACTCGTTCGCGGCACCGAACTTCGACCAGCCAGGCGCGGCCAGTCCGGCCCTGTCCGGCATGACGGTGCTTCGCGGCCTGGCGGCCAGAGCCGGGAGCCGCCAGTGGCGCGTGGCGTTCCATCCGTACGCGATCGACTTGCGCAGCAACGCCTTCTCGCCGGACGACTACCCGTACGTCACCTACGGCGACATCGGCGTGCTGGCCGGCTGGCTGCGCGCCACCTTCCCGAACACCCCGAGCAGCTGGGACGTCGAGCTCACCGAGAGTGGTATCAACTCCCTGAGCCCGTCCTCGCCGCAGGCCCAATCCCAGGCGGTCTGCGGCTCCTTCCACAACGTGCTCGGCACGCCCGGGATCAGCAACTACGTCTACCACCGGATGCTGGACCACCCGACCGAGGTCGCCGCCGGGCTCGGCCTGGGGCTGCACAACGCCGACGGCAGCGCGAAGCCCGCCTGGGCGACGTGGGCCCTGGCCAACCGCAACGACCTCAACCCGCCGCAGCTCTCCTGCGGCTTCGAGGCGCTGCCGTACACGACGCTGGTCCGCGGCTACAACCCGAGCCGGGGGCACTGGGCCTCCAGCCGCCTGCTTCCTGCCGGCTTTCACCCCGAGGGGACGTGGCACCTGTACCGTGAGGAGCAGCCCGGGACGTCAATGCTCTACGAATGCAGCGTCGGCGGTGCTGTCGGGCACAACCTGCTCACGCACGACCCGGGCTGTGAGGGGCTGCAGCCGCTCGGACCGGTCGGCTACATCCACACCTCCGCGACGCCGGGCGCCATCGCCCTGTATCGCTGCGTCGTCCCGTCGAACGGCGACCACTTCATCTCGCCGCGATCCGACTGCGAGGGTCAAAGGACCGAACAACTGCTTGGCTACGCAGAGCCCTGACAGGGGAGGGTGCCGTGAAGCTTCTTAGGGCGGTCTCATGGCCTTCTCGCGCCTAGACCTCGGGGACATGAGCCGCCTGCGGGTGAGCGTCATACGCGATCCCGTACCGATGCTGATCTCCCTGCTGGCCGACATCTACGGTGACCGGCCGCAGGGAGTGCCCGAGCCCTGGCGCCGCCTGGTGCGCGGGTCGATGTCGACCGACGCCGCGGCGGTGCTGCGTCCGATGTTCGCGCCGGGTACGCCGGTGCTGCCGGACTGCATCAGCCCGCCGATCCGGTCGAGCGCCGACAGCCCCGACCCCGGCGAGCACCTGGAGCGGGTCCGTGAGGCCGATCCGGATGTCCTGCTGGCCGAGCTGCACGGGATCTTCGGCGACGACGTCCCGCCGCCCTGGCGTCCGGTCGTCGCCGCCCCGGAGCGCTGGCTGCGCGGCGTCGCCGACGTCATGGCCGACACCTGGGACGCCTTCACCCCGTTGTGGAGCCGGGCCACGGAGCTGTTCGACCGCGAGGTCGAGCGGATCGGCGCGGCCGTCGTCCGGGGCGCGCCGGAGGCGGTGCTGCTCGGCCTCGGCTCCCGCCACCACTACCAGGACGGAAGCCTGTACATCGAGGACCGCTACCCGGAGGACTTCGCGCTGGAGGGACGCACGCTCGCCTTCGTGCCGATCATCTCCAGCTCGGCTCCGGCGCTGTGCGAGCTCGACCGCCCCGACCTGGTGTGGATCGGCTACGCCATGCCCGGCCAGGGCCGCCTGCACAGTGCCGCCACGATCCCGGCCCGCGCCGACGCCCTCGGCGTGGCCGTCGGCTCGGCCCGCGCCCTGATCCTCAGGGCCCTGACGACCCCGGCGACGATGTCCGACATCGCCGGCTGGATCGGCGCCACCGCCCCGGCCGCCACCTACCACTGCCGACAGCTGGAGGCCGCCGGGCTGATCATCCGTCGGCGGCAGGGATCGCGGACGGAGGTGCGGCGGACGGTGCGCGGGGAGGCGTTGGTGGACCTGTTCTCGTGAGGGGCGGCAGCAGGTCGTCTGACTTCAACGATTCTTGAACCGGTTGAGCCGCCACCGACCCGAAGCAAGAATTCTAAGGTGAGCGCGGGGGGCCCGAGAACCAGCTCACGACCGTCTGCTTTGTTGCATCCACAACTGCATGCAACAATGAATTCGGTACACGAGGCACGACAAACGGGGAACCATGAATGATCTGTTCGACCTGACCGGTACCGCCGCGGTCGTCACCGGCTCCAGCCGCGGCATCGGGCTGGCGGTCGCCGAAACGCTGCTCGCGCAGGGGGCGCGGGTCTGCGTCAACGGTCACGACACCGCCGAGACCACCCTGGCGTTCAAAGTGCTCAGCGAGCAGTACCCGCCGACCGCCGACGGCGTGCCGCGGGTCGCGCACCTGCCCGGCGACGTCACCGACGCCTCCGTGGCGCAGGGGCTCGTGGGCACGGCCCTGGAGGCGTTCGGGGCCGTCCACCACGTCGTCTGCAACGCCGGCATCGACATCATCAAGCCGGCCGTCGACTACACCGTCGAGGAGTGGGACCGGATCCTGACGGTCAACCTGCGCGGCGCCTTCCAGCCCGCACAGGCCGCCGCACGGCACTGGATCGAGAACGCCGGCGGCGGATCGATCACGATGACTTCCTCAATCGCCGGCTCGGTGGGCATCCCGACCCTGGCCCCCTACGCGGCCAGCAAGGGCGGGATCAACCAGCTCGTCCGCACGCTCGCCGCCGAGTGGGCCCCGCACCGGATCCGCGTCAACGCGGTCGCTCCCGGGTACGTCGCCAACATCATGGACCGCGTCACCGCACACGACGACCCGGCGTCGGAACGGCGCATCGAGACCTTCACGCCGCTGGGCCGGCGCGCGACGGTCGCGGAGATCGCCGCGCCCTACGCCTTCCTCGCCTCCCCGGCCGCGAGCTACGTCACCGGCTCGATTTTGGCCGTCGACGGGGGATACACAGCCGTGTGACCGTGTGACCCGCACAGGGGAGGAAGGGGAGGACAGTCATGCGCCGGAGCGCTCACGCCCTGGAGCCCGATCGCCAGACCATCGAGGCGATGGGACAGGCGATCATGACAAGGATCGCCGACTACATCGACGCGCTGCCCGCCACGCCTGCGAGTCACTTCGGTGACGACGAACAGGTCGTGACCGGGATGCTGCGTCCGCCCGACGAGGCGCCGGGCAACTTCGACGAGCTGCTGGACGTGTTCCGCTACGCCGCCGCGTTCGGGCTCGACCCGGCGCATCCCGGCTACTACGCGTACTTCCCGGCCGGCGGCCTGGTCTCCTCGGCGCTCGCCGACGCCCTGGCCCAGGTCTACAACCGCTTCACCGCGGTGGCGACTCTGGCGCCGGCCCTCGTCGGGATGGAGCACGGGGTTCTGTGCTGGCTGGCCAAGGAGTTCGGGCTTCCTGACGGCGCCAGCGGGCTGATCACCACGGGAGGCTCGCTCGCGACGCTGACGGCTCTGGTCGCGGCACGTGATGACCGGCTCGGTGAGAACTTCGCCGGCGGGACGTTGTACGTCACCGAACACACGCACTACTGCGTGGCGAAGGCGGCGCGGATCGCTGGGCTTCCCGCATCCGCCGTGCGGGTCGTGCCGACGCGGCAGCTTCGTATGGATCCGTCGGCGGCGGCGAGGATGATCCACGAGGATCGCGAGCGCGGCTTCGAGCCTTTTCTGCTGGTCGGTACTGCGGGCACGACGAGCACAGGCAGCGTGGACCCGCTCGCGGAACTCGCCGAGATCGCAGCGGAGGAGTCGCTGTGGTTCCACGTCGACGGCGCCTACGGCGGCGGCCTGCAACTGACGGACCGGGGACGCAAAAGGCTCGCCGGTATCGAGCGTGCTGATTCCATCGTGGTCGATCCGCACAAGAGCCTGTTCTTGCAGTACGGGACCGGGGTCCTGCTGGTGCGCGACACGTCGAAGCTGCTGGCCGCGCATGCCGGCGACGGTCACTATCTGCAGGACGTGCATGAGGTCGACGACATGCCCGACTACGGACACCTCGGGCCCGAGCTGACGCGGGAGTTCTGCGGCCTGCGGCTGTGGCTGCCGTTGCACCTGCACGGCGTGGCCGCGTTCCGTGAGGCGCTGGACGAAAAGCTCGACTTGGCAGGGCTCATATATCGGGAGTTGTCCGCCGATCCGGTATTCGAAGTCCCTTGGAAACCCGACCTGTCGGTGGTGGTATTCCGAATGCGTGGTGACGATGAGGATAGCCAAAGGCTGCTTGAGCGCGTCAACGCGACCGAGCGGATATTCTTGTCCAGTACACGCGTTGAAGGCCGTTTCTTCTTGCGAATGAATCCGACCAGTCATCGCACGCATCTCGATGACGTCCGCAACGCGTTGGCCATTCTCCGGACCTACGCGCGGACCTGACGGCTGTGAGAGAGCAGTGACAGACAGGATGCTGACTGGAGTCGTCATCGACGCGCTCGACGTCGCGGCGGTGGAGCGTTTCTGGACCGAGGCGACGCTCGGGCGTACCGACGGCCTGAGCCTCCGGTTCGCCGCGACCGACCGGCCGAAGACCGGCAAGAACCGGCTCCACCTCGACCTGGCCGGCGGTCCCGACTGGCTGGCCGAAGTCGAGCGGCTGCTGGGGCTCGGTGCTACGCGTGCTGATATCGGGCAGGGTGATGTGCCCTGGGATGTGCTGGCCGATTCGGAGGGCAACGAGTTCTGCGTTCTGCGCCCCGGGCACCCCGGCGTGCTCGCCGACGCCGGACTCGTCGCGATCTGCCTGGACATGGCGGCGGAGGACCACGCCGAGCAGTCGGCGTTCTGGACGGCTCGTACCGGTTGGACGCACTTCGAATCCGGCGATTGGGGCTTCCGGCTGCGGCGCGCCGACGACAGCCCGGTGTCCCTGGTGATGGGTCCGCCGGCGGCGGTGAAGACGGGACGCAACCGGCTGCGGCTGGAAGTTCTCGCCCCGGATCTGGAGACCGGCGAACTGCTCGATCCCGCCGGGAACGAGTTCCATGTGCGGAGCGGCGCTACTTCGCGGGGCTAGTTGTGGTGCCGTCCGGCCCCAGCTGCTCGACCTGGTAGCCGTCCGGGTAGCTCGGTGCCGTGCCGAGCGTGAGATACGGCTCCGTGCGCGGTGCCTTCCACGCCTCGGCCGTGGCCCGCAACCGAATCAGGCTGTTGACGAGCGTGCGCACCGGCAGCGAAGGAGTCGGGGCGCCGACGGCCGCCCGGAGCGACGGCGTCAGCAGCGTGTCGGCGACCGGTCCGGCCAGTCCCTTGAGCCGGTCGGGCAGGCGGCCGGCGAACAGGCCGCGCGTGGCCGCCATCAGGGCTTCGGCGGCGGCGGTGTGTCCGAAGTGTTCGGCCTCGTAGGTGTCGAGCAGCTTCTCGAATCCGGCGTAGTCGGCGGGGATGTCGCTGACGTTCATCAGCGTGCCGAGGCGCCGGTAGAACTCGACGGTCGCGGTGCGCTCGTGGCAGCACAGCGGGCGCCAGCCGGTGCGGTCGATCCAGCGCGTCGGCACGACGACGAACGTGGCCAGCACGTACCGGTAGTCGTCGGCGGATATCTCGAAGCGGTGGTGTATCTGGTTCAGGCGCTTCACGGCGGCCCGGCCGCGCTCCGCCTCCAGGCCGTGGGTGATCATCTCGTACATCAGCAGGCCGGTGTCGTCCGCGCGCTTGCGCGTGCGCTCGGTCATCTCGCCGGTCGAGTACAGCAGCTCGGCGATGGCCGGGATGCCGAACGTGCGGTAGAACGCCAGGTTCAGCCCCAGCATCGTCTCCCAGCCGAACTCGTACTGCGCGACGGTGCGGTAGATCTCCTCGTGGTCCTCGACCGGGTCCAGGGTGCGGACGTGTTTGAGGCGGGCCAGGTCGCGGTTGCGCATGGGTTCGGATCCTACCGGGCGTCGGGCGGTCCGGACGTGCCTGGCGCTGCAGGGGCCTGATTCGTGCCCTCGCCGCCCGTGCGAGGGGGGCGGCGAGGGCACGAACCGGCCGACCGGCGCGCCCGCGAACGGGCTGACCGGCTGGCCGGCTGACCGGCGAGGGCGCGAACCGGCCGATCGTCGCTCAGTGTCCTCCGGTCCCGGTGCTCCACAGCGTCGCGCCGCTCGAACTGAAGATGACGGTGTTGCCGTCGTTCTGCACCGTGAGGTGGGCGCCGTTGTTGCCGGCCGTGTTGCTGGCCCACAGCGGGGAGCCGTTGCCGTCGTAGATCACGAAGTTTCCGTCGCCCTGCAGGATCGCCCGCGCGCTGGCCTTACCGACGGTGTTCGAGGCCCAGAGCGCCGTGCTGCCTTGGTAGAGCACGAGGTTGCCGTCGCCTTGCAGGATCAGCGTGAAGCGGCCGTCGCAGGAGAGCGTGGACTGGTTCACCGTGAGCTGCTGGTTGGCGGTCAGCGTCCCGCAGCCGCCGCCACCACCACCGCCGCCGCTGGAGCCCTGCGGCGGGGTGGGCCGCGTCGAGGTGAGGGCGAGCTGGCCCTTGAGCATCCGGCCGCCGTCGCCGGTCAGGCGCATGTAATAGTCCGCGCTGCACGCCGTGCCGTCCTCGTCCAGGGAGAGCAGGCCGGAGTTGGTGGGGACGTACGCCTGGGTCGGGGCGGTGTTGAGGATCTGGTTGCCCTCGCCGTACTCGTCGAACATGGAGATGTAGATGCCCTGGGCGCCGACGCGGACCATGTTGTAGAACTGCGCCCACATGAAGTCGCCGTGCGCGCGCTGGCGGGCCGAGAGGTCGCCGGGCAGGACGCAGGGCTGGTAGTCGATGCCGTTGGAGTTGCAGTAGGACTGGTCGCCGACGTTGACGTTTGTGTAGAAGTTGTTCGAGTCGTTGACGGAGCCGATGCGGCCGACCATCCAAGGCGAGATCATGTTGAAGGCCGAGTAGGCGCTCTGGTAACCCGAGCGCGAGTCGTTCACGCCGGTGCGCCAGTAGGTCGGGACGCCGCCCATCACGTAGCAGCCCTGGTCCTTGAACCACTGCACGACCGACAGACAGTCGGCGGCAGACCAGGGGTGGTTGGCGTCGTTGAAGCCGAAGCCCCAGATGCCCACCACGGGCTTGCCGTTCTGGTGCGCGTACGCCGAGGACGAGGCGTACTGCGACATCACGTTCGTCCAGTCGGCGGGCATCTCGGTCTTCATGTTCGTCCAGCCCGAGGCGTCGTACATGATGTAGAACTTGCGGCCGTACTGCTGCGCGGCGGTGTTGACCTTGGCGGTGACCGCGTTGCGGGTCGGGCCCTCGCTGCCGTTCGGGTCGAAGCGTTGGAGCGCCGCGGTGTCGCAGCCGTGCTGCTGCATCAGCGAGAAGTGCGCGTTGACCGTGGACTGGTCGTAGGAGGAGAAGAGGTTCGGCGCGGCGCCGTTGCCCAGATTGGCGTAGCCGGTCCGGTAGCCGTTGCTGTATATGGACATGTCCGGCCACGCCTTGAGGTTCTGGTTGCTCGGCGTCGGGGCCTGCGACTCGTTCTGGCTCCAGTGCCACCACGCGTTGATCGGCGCCCCGTCGCCGATGCAGGCGAACCAGCCCTGGTAGCCGACCGTGATCTTGCCGACCACGTCCCCGGCGGCCGAGGCCGCGGGCCTGGCGGGTGCGGCGGCGGGTGCGGCCGCGGGTCCGGCGAAGGCCGAGGTCAGCTCGCTGCCGGCGACGGCCGCGAGGGCCGTGCCGGTCAGGGCCGAGGAAAGCAGGGTGCGTCGGGAGAGCGTCATCGACAGCCTCACTCGAATCAGGGGGTTGAGTGGGAAGGGGCACGGTCAAAATACCGCCCGATTCCGGGTGATGGAGTCAAGACTTTGCCAAGAAAAGGGCAGGAGAATCTGATTTCGGGCGAGAGGAAACGGTCGATTAAGTTCTCGAAGCCGCATGTTGTCAAGAAAGACGGTTGACGTGTCCGGGAAGTGAATTCCTGACCGGCGCGAGCCTCACGCGTCCCGGGTCGCGCGCCAAGCGCCGGCACCCACGAACACGACCAGGTAGAGGCCGAGGTCGAACAGCGCGAAGGCGAGCGACGGGATGCGCGCGGCGTGCGCCCCGGTCGTCGGCGTGAGCGTGGCGAGCCGCGTGGCGGCGTTGATCGGCGTGAGGTGGTCGAGCAGGTAGGAGCTGCCCTCGAAGGTGCGCGCGACCGGGTACGTGAGGAAGATCAGCGCGAACATCGCCGACAACGCCGCCGCGGTATGGCGGAGCAACGCGCCCAGCCCGAACCCGGCCATCGCCACGACGGCCATGTAAAGCCCGGCGCACGCGACGGCCCGCAGCACGTGGGGCTCGGTGAGCGAGATGCTCAGGTGACGGCGCCGGAGCACTACCTGCCCGAGCAGGAACGTGCCGAAGGCGAGGAGCTCCGAGAGCGCCAGCGCGAACCCACCGAGCGTCAGCGCCCTGGCGAGGTAACCCCGTGCCCGCCGCGGCACGGCGGTGAGCGTGGTGCGGATCATGCCGGTGGCGTACTCATTGGTGACGGCCAGCACCCCGAGCGCACCGAGCGCGAGCTCACCGAACTGGAAGCCGCTGAGCGGATCCCCGACCGGATCGAACGCCGCACGATCCGCGGCGGACATGGTGGCCCAGTGCCCGGTGACGGACAGGACATCCATCAGCCCGACCCCCACACTCAGGACGATCGCGATCGCGACGGTGATGGTGGTGAGGCTGGTCATTGGTGGTCTCCTTGGAGTTGGCGAAACCGAGAGTGGCGAAGCGCGAACAACGGTCGCGAGCGGTGAACAATGAGTCGGCTGGCGCCGGGGCAGAGCTGGCGGCGAATGTTGGGCGGCGGCTGGCGAGTATCGGGCGGGCGTGCGGCGCAAGCGAATGGCGTGCGGCGTGTGTGGCAGGTTGCGCTGGTGCGGTGCGGTGCGGTGCGGTGCGGTGCGGTGCGGTGCGGTGCGGTGCGGTGCGGTGCGGTGCGGTGTTGTTGCTGTGGTCTGTGGTCTGTGGTCTGTGGTCTGTGGTCTGTGGTCTGTGGTCTGTGGTCTGTGGTCGTGCGGTGCTGCGGCATCACCTACTGCCGTGCCCGCCGCGGCTAAGAAAGCGCCCGGTACTCCACCTCCGAGGCGGTCAGCCGCATGTAGGCGTCCTCCAGCGAGGCGCCCGGCCCGGCGTCGGCGAGGAAGCGCGCTGCCTCGGTGTCGGCGAGCAGCCGACCGCGGCCGATGATGATCAGGTGGTCGGCGGTCAGGGCCATCTCGCTGATCAGGTGGCTGGAGACCAGTACCGCTCGTCCTTCGGCGGCCAGGGACTTCATCAGGGTGCGGATCCAGCGCACTCCCTCCGGGTCCAGGCCGTTGACCGGTTCGTCCAGCAGGAGCACCGGCGGGTCGCCAAGCAGGGCGGCGGCGATCCCGAGCCGCTGTCGCATGCCCAGCGAGAACGATCCGACCCGCTTGCCCGCCACGCCTGCCAGCCCCGTCACCTCCAGCACGTGCTGCACGCGGCTGGCGGGCAGGCGGTTGCTCGTCGCCAGCCACGCCAGGTGGTCGCGGGCTCGGCGGCCGGGGTGGACGGCGCCGGCGTCCAGCAGCGCGCCGACCTCGCGCAGCGGCTGGGGCAGGGTGCGGAAGGGGCGGCCGTGGATCAGGGCGCGGCCGGCGTGCGGCGTGTCCAGGCCCAGGATCAAGCGCAGCGTCGTGGACTTGCCGGCGCCGTTCGGGCCGAGGAAGCCGGTGACCTTGCCCGGCGCGACCTGGAAGCTGAGGTCGTGGACCGCCGTATCGCGGCCGAATCGCCTGGTCAGGCCGTGGACTTCGATCGGCGGCGGGGAGCTGGAGAGGTTCATGGGCCAACCGTGCCCGCCCGCCGGATCCGGCACATCTACCTGCGGCCAGGTTGCGCCTATGCCCGCGGGCATACGCCGGGAGAACGATGCCGCGCCCGCCGCACGTGCCTACGCTGACCGGTATGGATCTTCCCGCAGCTCCGCCACTGTTCGCCTGGGTGCGTCCGGCGTGGTGGCGGGCTGCGGACACCGCGGCGGCGGTGTTCTTCGGCGCGGCATCCGCCCTGCTGCTGGCCAAGCACGCCGACGGCGCGTTGCCCCTGCTCGGCGCGCTCGTCGGCGCCGTAGCGCTGGCCTGGCCGATCGCCGCCCGCTCCCGACGCCCCGGACCAGCGTTTCTGCTCTCCCTCGCGACGCTGGCAGCCATCGCCGCCTGGCAGCCGCGCTCGGCCCCCGCCGCGTTCGTCCCGCTCGGTATCACGCTCTACGCGCTGGCCACACGCGCCAAACCGCCCGTCGCGATCGCCACACTGTGCGCCGCGATCGCCGCCGCCACAGCCACGGCACTACCCGACTTCAAGCATTCCGGCGGCGCAGTCCTGTTCGGCTCGATCTACCTTGTGGTCTGGACGATCGGCTTCGCAGTCGGAATGCACCGCCGCTACACCACCCTCACCCTCCGTACCCAACTCGACCGCCAACGCATGGACATCGCTCGCGAACTCCACGACGTCGTCGCCCACCACATGAGCGTCATCACCGTCCAAGCGGGCTACGGCGGTCTGCTCCTCGACGACGACAATGACGACGCCGCCACCCCCGACGTGGCGCGCGCCAGAGAAGCACTGGCCGTCATCGAAACGACCGGCCGCCAGGCCCTGGAAGAGATGCGCCGCCTGGTCGAGGTACTGCAAGCCGAACACGGCTCCCCGCCAGAAGCGGGCCTTGCCCCCGCGCCGGGCCTCGCCGACCTGCCGCGCCTGATCGACCACGCCGCGAACGCCGGCGTCCGCGTGACGCTGACGATGACCGGCACCGAGC
The DNA here is from genome assembly GCF_015356825.1 of Catenulispora rubra. Classification (GTDB taxonomy): domain Bacteria; phylum Actinomycetota; class Actinomycetes; order Streptomycetales; family Catenulisporaceae; genus Catenulispora; species Catenulispora rubra. The sequence continues at coordinate 18,705 of NZ_JAACYW010000220.1, forward strand.
GCGACCTACCACCCGGCGAGTCGCTCGCCGCCTACCGCATCATCCAGGAAGCCCTGACCAACGTGATCAAGCACGCCGGCACCGACTCGGCCACGCTGAACCTCCACTTCACCGAAGACCACGTCGAGATCCAAGTGAGTAACGGTCCTGCGAAGCCCAAGCGCAGCAGCCTCCAAGACGCGCCGCGATCCCCAGGCCGCGGCACCGCCGGAATGCGCGAGCGCGCGCAGCTCTACGGCGGCGAACTCCACGCCGGCCCCACCCCCGACGGCGGCTACCGCGTCCACGCACGTCTGCCGCTGCCGTCCCGCGCAGAAACGCCGTCGGCGCCATGACCCTGCGCGTCCTGGTCGCCGACGACCAACACCTGCTCCGCGCCGGCATCAGCGGAATCCTCCGAGCCGCCCCGGACATCGAGGTCGTCGGCGAGGCGCGCGACGGCGAGGAAGCTGTCGAGCTCACGCAAACCCACCACCCCGACGTGACGCTCATGGACATCCGCATGCCCGTCCTCGACGGCATCGAGGCCACCCGCCGCATCATCGCCGCCACCCCCGATGCCAGGGTCCTGATCCTGACCACCTTCGACCTCGACGCCTACGTCTACGACGCCCTACGCGGCGGCGCCAGCGGCTTCCTCCTCAAGGACACCCCACCCCGCAAGACCGCGACGGCCTGGCAGACTACCGTCGATGACAGACCTGACCGCCACCGATTTTCCGCCCGGCCCGCTGCGGGCCGAGGCGCGGATCGACCTGGACGCGATC
>NZ_JAACYW010000221.1 GCF_015356825.1 Catenulispora rubra
GGGTGCGGGCGGCAATGCAGCGGCCAGCAACAGTTGGCAGGCAGCGAGTGCGGCGGGCGGCGGGCGGCGTGCGGCCAAGATGATCGCGCCGAGGCCTTGTGGTGCGAGCAAGTGCGGTGCGGCCGCCGACACTCAAGACCGCCGGGCACCCGAGTCAGCCTGCTTCAGCGAGCCCTGCCCACCAACTCCCCGATCCGCGCGACCACCGCCCCGCTCTTCGGGCACGTCCACACCGCCGCCTCCTCCGCGACCGTCGCGCGCAGCGGGTGCGAGTTCGGGTGCTCGGGGCAGTGGGGCCAGACCGCTGGCTCGCCTTCGCGCCACAGTGCCTCGACCGCCCATTCCTGGACCTGGTCGGCGAGGTTCGCCAGGCGGTCGGGGACGGTGGCGCCGCGCGGCCGGGTCAGGCCTTGGCCGCTGCCGTCAGGGGCGTGGAGCACCGGTCCCCAGCCCGGGCTCTCGCGCAGCTCGGGCTGTACCGCGCTCTGTGCGCGGAGGTCGCGGAACACCGTTTCCAGTGCCGCGGCGAATTCCGGCTCGTTCGCATCCACCAGTGGGTCCACGTCCGCCACCACCCCGGGGCTTCGATCGCGCCGCCAGCCGCCTCGTTTGCCGGAACGGCAACGGTGTTTGGCCGTGCGCCGCCGTCCGGCGCATGATCACAACCGTACCAGGAGCACCGGATCGCAGGAGGCATCATGACCAGCACACCGCACCACCCCCAGCACCGCCTCGTCAGCGCCCCCGCGGGCCGCATCCACCTGGTCGAGCAGGGTGAAGGCCCGCTCGTCCTCCTCATCCACGGCTTCCCAGAGGGCTGGTACTCCTGGCGCCGCCAGCTCCCCGCGCTGGCGCGCGCCGGGTACCGGGCCGTGGCCGTCGACGTGCGGGGCTACGGCCGCTCGTCGAAGCCCGGCGACCCGGCGGCGTACCGCATGGTCGAGCTCGTCGAGGACAACGCCGCCGTGGTGGAGGCGCTCGGCGAAAGCACCGCGATCGTCATCGGCCACGACTTGGGCGCGACCATCGCCGCGAACACCGCGCTGCTGCGGCCCGACCTCGTCCGCGCCGTCGCACTCCTCAGCGTCCCCTACGCCCCGCGCGGCGGACCGCGGCCCAGCGACGTGTTCGCGCAGATGGGCGGCGACGAAGAGTTCTACGTCAGCTACTTCCAGGAGCCGGGACGCGCCGAAGCCGAGATCGAACCCGACGTGCGCGGCTGGCTCGCCGGCTTCCACGCGGCGCTGTCCGCTGACACCATGCCCGGCCCCGACGCGCCGTCGCCGCACTTCGTCGCTCGAGAAGGCGGCCGGCTCCGCGACCGATTCCCGCAAGGCTGCAAGCCCGCCTGGCTCACCGAAGCCGACCTCGACACCCACGCCGCAGAGTTCGAACGCACCGGCCTGACCGGCGCCCTCAACCGCTACCGCGCGATGGACCGCGACTGGGAAGACCTCGCCGCCCTCGACGGAGCCCCGATCACGCAACCGTCCCTGTTCATCGGCGGCGCCCACGACGCCTCCACCACCTGGCTGGCCGACGCCATCAAGGCCTTCCCGCACACGATGCCCAATCTCAGCGCCGCGCACATCCTCGACGGCGCCGGCCACTGGCTCCAGCAGGAACGCCCTGATGACGTCAACCAGCTACTCACCGACTGGCTCGCCGCCCTCCACGCCTGAACCCGCCGGCCACCGGCCATGCCCTCACAGACCCTCCACCTCAAGCCGCAATAGGCGGCGGCGCCAGCGGCTCGGACACCCCCGTCGCGAAGTAGCGCCCTTCGATCGCGTCGAGGGCGACCCGCACCGCGCCGAGCACCACCCACTCGGCGTCCAGGCTGGAGGCGACCACCGGCGGCACGCGAATACAGTCCCGCTCCAGCTCGGCGGTGAGCCGGTCCAGGACCAGATCCGCCGAACGCGAAATACCACCGCCGAAGACGACCAGCTCCGGGTCGAAGGTGAGCACGAGCGCCGCGATCCCCCCGGCCAGCGCGCGCACGAACCGCTCGGTGGCCACCAGAGCGGTCGGGTCGCCAGCGCGCGCCCGGGAGAACACCAGCTCAGCCATCTGCTCCAGCCGGACTTCCTCATCCAGCCCCGGGTAGCCGAGCAGATGCGTCGGCGCCTCGGCCCACCCCGACGCCGGCAACGCCCCGATCTCGCCGGCCGCGCCGGTATGCCCGCGCAGCAGGCGTCCGCCGACGAACACGCCGTTGCCGGTGCGGAAGCCGGCGTGGATGTAGACCATGTCGTCGACGTCGCGCCCCGCGCCGCGCCAGCGTTCGGCCAGCGCCGCGGCGCGGCCGTCGTTCTCGGCGACGACCGGGCAGTTGACCGTGTCGGCGAACGCGGCGGGGATGTCGATGCCGGTCCAGCCCGGCAGCGCGACGGACAGCGCGACGCGTCCGGAGTGTTCGATGACGCCGGTGCTGGCGACGCCGAGCTGGCTGAGCTGGCCGGGCTCGAGTCCGGCGGCGGCGCAGGCCTCGGTCAGTGTGGCCTTGGCCGAGCGCAGCCGGTCGGCGGCCGGGGTCGCGGGGCTCACCGTCAGCCGGCTGCGGCCCCGCACCTCGCCGTCGAGGTCCGTGACCAGCGCGGTGATCGCGTGCGCCCCGATGTCGAGCCCTGCGACGCTGCCGGACTCGGCGCGGAACCGGAACACGCGCGCGGGACGGCCGACGCCGGTGGGCTCGGCCGGCGCGACCGAGGCGACCCAGCCGATCTCGGTCAGCTCGTCGGCCAGGGTCTGCACGATCGGCCGGGACAGCCCCGTCTGCCGGGCGAGCGCCGTCAGCGGCTGCGCCCCGGTCCGGCGCAGCGCGTCCACCACCGACAGCAGCCGCAGCCGGCGCAGCAGCACGGCGTCGGCGCCGTTGACACTCAGCTCAGTCATGTCTCATCTTCCACCCCGCGCGGTCCTGCCTCGCAACGCCATCGAATATTAACCGTGGCGAGAATAATAAACCAGAGGCCAGGGGCCCGCGCCAGAGGATCCGGTCGCCGTCGGGCTTCGGATTTGAGGGATGAATCCGCCGATTCACCGCTAATCGAACCCTGAGCAGGCAGTTTTCCTGCCCGCTTCGACCCGCAAGGGTTGACACACCTCCCCGAGTTAGTAACACTCGCCGCAATATTAATCCCCCGCTCGACGCGATCAGGGTGATGAGACATGAACATACGCACAGCGGTGGCAGCGTCGGCGGTGCTCGCGCTGGCCGCCTCGACGGCCGCTTGTTCGAGCAGCGCCGGCTCCTCCTCCGGAAGCGGCGGCAAGGTTTCCCTCAGCTACGGGGTCTGGGACGCGACGCAGGTCCCGGCCATGCAGAAGATCATCGCAGCCTTCGAAGCGCAGAACCCGACCATCACGGTCAGCATCCAGCAGACGCCGTGGGCGGACTACTGGACCAAGCTCCAGGCGGCCGCCTCCGGCGGTTCGGCACCCGACGTCTTCTGGATGAACGGCCCGAACTTCCAGCTCTACGCCTCGAACAACGTCCTGAAGCCGCTCACCGACCTGCACCCGGACACCTCGGTGTACCCGCCGGCGCTGGCCAAGCTCTACCAGTACAAAGGCGTTCAGTTCGGGCTGCCGAAGGACTTCGACACCGTCGGGCTCTGGTACAACAAGGCCATCTTCGACGCGGCCGGCGTCGCCTACCCGACCACCGCCTGGACCTGGGCCGATTTCCAAGCCGCAGCGAAAAAACTCACCGATCCCGGCAAGGGCGTCTTCGGCGTCGGCGCCAACCTGGAGGGCCAGGAGAACTTCTACGACACGATCTACCAGGCCGGCGGCTACGTCATCTCCCCGGACGGCAAGAAGTCCGGCTACGCCGACCCGGCCACCGTCGCCGGCCTGAAGTTCTGGACCGACCTGGTCGCGGCCAAGGAGTCGCCGAGCCTGAAGCAGATGACGGACACCGCGCCGCTTAACCTCTTCGAGTCCGGCAAGCTTGCGATGTACTGGGGCGGGTCCTGGGACGCGAAAGCGTTCGCCGCCAACGACACCACCAAGACCGGCGTCGACGTGGCCCCGCTACCGGCCGGGGTGAAGAAGGCCACGATCATCCACGGCCTGGCCAACGTGGTCTTCGCGCACACCTCGCACCCGGCGCAGGCCGAGAAGTTCGCCGCGTTCCTCGGCTCGCAGCAGGCCGCGCAGATCGAGGCCGACACCGGCACCGTGATCCCGGCGTACAACGGCACGCAGCAGAGCTGGGCCAAGGCCTATCCGCAGTACCACCTCCAGTCCTTCCTCGACCAACTCCCCGACGCGATCCCGTATCCGATCTCCAAGGACACCGCGGCGTGGAACACGCTGGAGACCAGCGTGCTGACCAAGGCATGGGACGGCAGCGAGCCGATCGACAAGGCCGCCACCGATCTCGCGCAGCAGATGGACGCGGCACTGGCCAAGGAGGGCTCGTGACGGCGGCGGGCGCGGGAGCCCGGTCTCTCGCGCCCGCCGCATCAGCGCTGGGCGGTGGAAGCGGCAACGGCGGTGGAAGCGGCGGCAGCGGTGGAAGCGGCGGCAGCGGCAAAGGCGCCACCGGCACCCCGAGCGTCCGGGAAATCCGCCGTCGGCGACGGCGCTACCGCAGCAAGGAGACCGCCTGGGCCGCGTTCTTCCTGGCCCCGACCGCACTCGGCCTCGGCGTGTTCTACCTGTGGCCGGTCCTGCAGACCTTCTACTACAGCTTCACCACCTGGGGCCCCTTCGGCGGCCACACCTTCACCGGCCTGGCCAACTACCGCGCCCTGCTCCACGACCCGGACCTACGCTCGGCGTTCGCCAACACCCTGTGGTACTGCCTGCTCGGCCTGGCCGGCGTCCCGATCGCGCTGGTCCTGGCCGCGGTCCTGGCCCGGCCCGGCCGCCGCGGCGTCGGCTTCTACCGCGCGCTGCTGTTCCTGCCGGTGGTGACGATGCCGGTCGCGGTGGCGATCGTGTGGCGCTGGCTCTACGCCGGCGACTACGGGCTCATCAACACCCTGCTGGGCAAGGTCGGGATCCACGGCCCGTACTGGATCAGCGACCAGACCACGGCGTTGATCGCGGTGGCCGTGGTCGGGCTGTGGTCCGGCGTCGGGTACACCATGGTGATCCTGATGGCGGGCCTGGAGTCCATCCCGCGTCAGTACTACGAGGCCGCGCAGATCGACGGCGCGGGCCCGGTCCGTCAGTTCTTCGCACTGACACTGCCGCTGCTGAGCCCCAGCCTGTTCTTCGTGACCGTGCTGTCGGTGATCGGCACGCTGCAGACGTTCGACCTGGTCTACGTCCTCATCGGCCAGACCAATCCGGCGCTGCCGCAGACCAGGAGCGTGGTCTACCTCTTCTACCAGGACGCTTTCGTCGACAACAACCGCGGCTACGCCGCCGCGATCGCGTTCCTGCTGCTGCTGGTGACCGTCGCGCTGACCGGTTTCCAGTTCCGTCTGCAGAAGCGCTGGGTGCACTATGCGTAGCCGCCGGGGATCGATCGGGGCGCACACGTTCCTGATCGCCGCGTCCATCGCGATGGCCGGGCCGTTCCTGTGGGAGCTGCTGACCTCGTTCAAGACCCTGACCGAGGCCACGCGCGTGCCGCCGACGTGGCTGCCGCCGCACTGGCACGGCTCGAACTACCACTCGGTGTTCGACACCGTGCCGTTCGGCGACATGCTGGTCAACAGCGTCGTCAACACCCTGGCCCGCACCGCCGCGCAGCTGCTGTTCTGCTCGATGGCCGCGTACGCCTTCGCCCGGCTGCGCTTCCCCGGACGCAGCCTGCTGTTCGGGCTGTTCCTGTCGATCCTGCTGGTGCCCAGCCAGCTGCTGATCATCCCGCAGTACCAGATCGTCCAGAGCCTGCACCTGCTGAACAGCCGCACGGCGCTGTTCCTGCCGGGCATGTTCAGCGCGTTCGGGACCTTCCTGCTGCGGCAGTTCTTCCTGGCGATGCCGGCCGAACTGGAGGAGGCGGCACGGCTCGACGGCGCCGGGCCGCTCCGGATCTATTGGAGCGTCATGCTGCCGCTGGCCCGGCCGGGGCTGATCGCGCTGGGGATCCTGACCATGATCTGGTCCTGGAACGACCTGCTGTGGCCGCTGGTGGTCAACACCGATCCGCACAAGATGCCGCTGTCGGCGGGCCTGGCCTCGTTGCAGGGCCAGTTCATGACCGACTACCCGGTGCTGATGGCCGGGGCGCTGATGGCCACCGTGCCGGTGATCGTCGTCTTCGTGGTGCTGCAACGCCGTGTGATCGAGGGCATCGCCCTGACCGGAACGAAGGGATGAGCATGTCGGAGCTGAGGATCGGCGTCGTGGGGGTGGGCCAGCGCGCGAAGCTGGCCACGCACGCGCAGCAGCCTGGGGTGACGCGGGTGGTGGCGTGCGCGGATCCGAGCGCACGCGGGCGGGCCCGGGCGCGGGAACTGTTCGGGGACGACGTCGCTGTCTACGAGGACTGGCATGCGATGCCGGACGGGGAGCTGGACGCAGTGTTCGTGCTCACGCCCGACGACCTGCACGCCGCGCCCGCGCTGCACTTCCTGTCGGCGGGCGTCGCGGTGTTCGTGGACAAGCCGATGGCGATCACGCTCGCCGACTGCGACGCGCTGCTGGCGACGGCGGCGCGGACCGGGACGCGGCTGTACATCGGGCACAACCTGCGGCATCTGCCGATCCTGCGGCGGATGCGGGAGCTGATCGAGGACGGCGCGGTCGGGGAGGTGAAGGCGGTGTGGTGCCGGCACTTCGTGGGGCACGGCGGGGACTACTACTTCAAGGACTGGCACGCCGAGCGCGCTCACACGACGAGCTTGTTGTTGCAGAAGGGCGCGCATGATCTCGACGTCATCCATTGGCTGGCCGGAGGGTACTCGCGGCAGGTTGTCGCGCTTGGTGGGCTGACTGTTTTCGGGGCCAACCCGCATCGGCGACCGGCCGGGACCGAGAGCCCTGATTCCCTGATGGGCGACTGGTTCGACGTCGGGGCGTGGCCGCCTTCGGAGCTGCGCGACCTCAACCCGGTCATCGACGTCGAAGACCTGTCGCAGATGCTCACGCGGCTCGACAACGGGGTGTTCACCAGCTACCAGCAGTGCCACTACTCCCCCGATTACTGGCGCAACTACACGGTCATCGGCGATGCGGGACGCCTGGAGAACTTCGGCGACGGCATCGACGGCGACCCGGCGGAGATTCGGCTGTGGAACCAGAAGCGGTCCGGCTACCGGGCCGACGCAGACCTGGTCCTCCCCATCACCGGCGACGAGGCCGAGGGACTGCACGGCGGCGCGGACAGTGCGCTGGTCGCGGAGTTCCTGCGCTTCGTCGCGGTCGGCGGGCCGACGCAGACCTCGCCGGTTGCGGCGCGCGAGGCGGTGGCCGCGGGGGTCGCCGCGACCGAGTCGCTGCGCTCCGGCGGGGTGCCGGTCGCGGTGGCCGCGCCTGATGCGGCGGTCGTCGCGCACTTCGCCGATTCTGACGGGCACCACCGCCGGGTTCCTTCGATCCCGGCGTCCTCCTTGTAAGTCCACTGAGCAAGTCCACTGTATGGAAGGAGAGCACCATGCACCTGTCCCGCCCTCGACTACTGGTCGGGGTCGCAGCCCTGGCGCTGGCGGTCCTCGGCCTGGCACCCCCGGCGACGGCCGCGCGTGCGCACACCGCGACCGTGCAGCACGTCGGCGTCCCGGCGTACTTCGGTCCCGGCAGCAGCTACTGGACCCAGCTGGACCAGAGCAACCCAGCCGTCGGCATCGCGATCGCCAACCCCGACAACGGCCCCGGATCAGCATTCGACCAGGGCTACGCCGACGCCATCCAGGCGGCCACGTCTTCCGGCGCCCAGGTGATCGGGTACGTCGACACCGGCTACTTCGGGACCACCGGGCGCACCACGCGTGGCGGCCAGACCAGCACCGCGGCGTGGACCGCGCAGGCCGAGGCCGACGTCGACAACTGGTACAGCTGGTACGGGAGCTACGGCCTGGCCGGGATCTTCTTCGACGACGCGCTGAACGACTGCGGCACGAACAACGCGCACGTCGCTCTGTACCAGGCGGTCGGGGACTACGTGAAGCAGAGCCACCCCGGCGCGCTCACCGCCGACAACCCCGGCACGGCCGCCGACCAGTGCTACGCCTCCGCGGCGGACGTGCTGGTGATGTTCGAGGGCTCGTACGCCGACTACACGAGCTGGACGCCGCCGGCGTGGGAGCTGAGCTCCGGGAACCCGGACCAGTTCTGGCACCTGGTCTACGACACGCCGACGCAGGCGAACATGGAGAACGCGGTCAGCCTGAGCAAGCAGCGCAACGCCGGGTACCTGTACGTCACGAACGACAACCTGCCCAACCCCTGGGACACGCTGCCGCCCGGGGCGTACTGGAACGACGAGCTGGCGCAGGCTGCTGCTCCCGCCGCCACCACCGCCGGGTCGGGCGCCATCACGAACTTCTCGGCGTGCGTGAGCGGGACCAACGAGGTCTTCCGGGCCACGTTCAACGCGGCGACCAGCTTCCACCACGTCTTCATCGACAGTGACGACAACCAGAGCACCGGCTTCCAGCTGCCGTCACCGTCCTCGACGCCGCTGGGCGCGGACTACATGATCGAGAACAACACCCTGTATCGGAGCCTGTCCTCCGGCTGGAGCTGGGCGCCGGTGAGCGGCGTGAGCCCGGCCATGACGCAGAACGGGAACGTGTACACGTGGACCGTGCCGCTGAGCGCGCTGGGGAGTTCGGCGGCGACTCAGCGGGCGGTGTTCAACGGGAACTCGTTCTATACCGCGCCGATCACCTTCAGCCGGGGCTGAGGTCGGCCGACTGTCTGAACGGGGCCGCGTAGACGGTGGCCTCGTCCCACGAAGGCTGAGCAGCGGTACCGCCGACGGCCTGGGTGGACAGGGCACCGCACGCGCAGCCGACGGCGAGGGCCTGGTCCAGGTCCTCGCCGTTCAGCAGCGCGGCGAGGAACCCGGCGTCGAAGCTGTCCCCGGCACCGACGGTGTCGACCGGGTCGAGTGGGGCGACGTGCGCGGCGTGGGTTACGGTGCCGCGGCGGGCCGTCGCGCCGTCGCGGCCGCGTTTGACGACGGGGGCCACGCCGGCTTCGACGAAGGCCGCCATCGCCTGATCGACGGTCGCGGTGCCGGTCAAGGCCAGCGCCTCGGCCTCGTTGGGGAGGATGTAGTCGCAGGCTTCGAGCAACCCGGGCGCCAGGCGCCACGTTCCCGCCGGGTCGTGGTTGGTGTCGAGGGAGCAGGTGGCGCGCGCCGCACGGAACAGTTCCGGCAACCGCGCCGCCAGAGCAGGCTGCAGGAAGTACGACGCGGCGTGGACGTGCCGGGCCTCGGGCAGCTCGCGCGGATCGAACGCGGCGAGGCAGCCGGCCGCGGTGAGGATGGCGCGGTCACCGCCAGGCCCGCCGAGGCAGACGGTCAGGGCGGTGGGCAGCTCGGCATGGCGCGTGACGGCGCTGATGTCGACGCCGGCGGAGGTCAGCGTGTCGAGGACGAAGTCGCCGGCAGCATCGCGCCCGACCACCGCAGCCAAAGCGGTCGACAGGCCAAGCCGAGCCGCACCATGCGCAACGATCGCCGCCGACCCCCCAAGCGCCAGAACCCCGGACTCGACCAGGGTCTCGGCCTGGCCGTAAGGCGGGACCGCCGGGACACCGGACAGCAGCACATCGGGGTTCGCGTCGCCGACGACGAGGAGGTCGAAGCTCATATCAGCACCACCAAACCACGCCCACCAGCACTCGCCACGACGCCCGGGCTCGCACCGCCCGCAGCAACCATCTGCCCGAATCCGCACCCACCGGCGACCGCCGCTACTCGCTCGCGCTCTCGCACATGGGCGCTCCGCCCGACCGCGCCGCGCAAGCCACATGCCGCAGCCGCCTGCCCGCAGCTATCCGCACTAGCCAGCCACCCGCCGCTCACCGACCACCCCGCGCAGCCAACGGCGCACGCCGCAACGCCTCCGGCAGCGCGTCGCCGTGGGCCTCGACCATGGCGTCGCACAGGGCCCAGATCTGCTCGACCGTCAGCGCCGCTGCCGTGGCCGGGTCCGCCATCGCGGCGTGGCGGATGTGGCGGGGGTCGCCTTCCACCGCGGCGGCGACGGTCAGGTCGACCACGTTCAGGAAGTGGCGGTTCGGCGCCGCCAGCTGCACCGGCAGCGCTCCGACGTGGTGCGGGTGGACGCCGAGGCGGTCCAGCGTGGTCGGCACCTCGACTGCCGCGCCGTGGGGCAGGTTGCTGATCAGGCCGGTGTTCGGGGTGTTCACCTGGATCGTGCGGGGTGTGCCGGTGACCAGGCTGTGGATCACCTGGGGGGCGTACTCCGCCGCGTCGCTCTCCCAGCCGCCGGCCAGGTCGGCGCCGTCGGCGACCGCCTTGCGGAGCGCCTGGTACTCGGCCAGGTTCTCGGCGTTGATGGTCATGTAGTCGCCGACCGGGATGCGGAGGCGGGCGATCTCGCTGTCGTGGCCGAGGTACCAGGGCACGTACTCGGAGCTGTGCTCGCTGGTCTCCGTCGGGTAGTAGCCCAGCCGCCGGTACATGTCGACGCGGACGCGCCGTGCCAGGTCCGGCCGGGCCGCGATGGCCGCGTCCAGCTCCGGGTAGAGGTCGCGGCCCTGGTGCTGCCAGCGCAGGATCCACGCCTGGTGGTTGACGCCCGCCGACAGGACGTCGACCTCCTCGTGCGGGACGCCGATGATCTCGCAGAGCCCGCGCACCGTCCAGTACACCGAGTGGCACAGCCCGACGGCCTTCAGCCGGGGCGCGACCGTGCTCAGGTACTGGATGTTCATGGCCATCGGGTTGGTGTAGTTCAGCAGCCAGGCGTCCGGGCACACCTCGGCCATGTCCTCGGCCAGCGCCTTCAGCACCGGGAAGGTTCGCAGCGCGCGGAAGATGCCCCCGACGCCCAGGGTGTCGCCGATCGTCTGCCGCAGGCCGGCGGCGGCCGGGACCTCGAAGTCGGTGACCACGGCCCGGTGCCCCCCGACCGCGATCATGTTGACCACGGCGTCGGCGCCGTCCAGGGCCTTGCGACGATCGGTGGTGGCCGTGACGGTCACCTCGGCCCCGAGCGTGCGCACGGCATGATCGGCCAGCGCGGCGGCGACCTGCAGACGCTCGGGATCGATGTCGTGCAGCGCGATGGTCACGCCGGAAAGCTCGGGGTAGGACAGGATGTCGTGCAGCAACTGGCGGGTGAAGACCACCGAGCCGGCGCCGATGAAGACTATGCGGAACACGCGGGATTCTCTTTCGAAATCGAGATCGGAATCAGCGGAATCAGGCAGTAGAAGCTCACGAAGCAGCCGAAGCACTCTGCGGACGCAGAATCACCGACCGCGTCAGATGCCGAGGCGCATCCGGGTTCAGCCCACGCCGCGCGGCCAGCTCCAACGCCAGCCGCTGGGCCACGATCAGCGACGCCAGCGGATCAAGGTCCTGCCGGACCCACATCCCGCCAGTGGCCCCGACCTGCTCGGCCAGCCCCTCCGGGGCCTCGCCGAACATCCACACCGCGGACTGCTCGTCGGTGATGGCGATCGGACCGTGCCGGTAGTCCATGGCCGGATACGACTCCGACCACGCCAGCGCCGCCTCGCGCATCTTCAGCGCGGCCTCGGCGGCCAGGCCGGTCGTCCAGCCCGCGCCCAGGAATGTGAACTGCGTCCGGTCGGCGATGCCCGACGGCAGCGGCGAGGCAACGGCGGTCTGCGCGTCGGCGATCGCCCCCGACACGTCCTCGCCGAGGTGGGCGCGCAGCAGCACCAGCGTCGTCGTGGCGAAGCGCGTCTGCACCACCGAGCGCTCGTCGGCGAAGTCCAGCACGACGACGCTGCCGGCCAGCGCCGGGGCCGGCGAGTCGGCGACGCCGGTGATGAGCGTGGTCGGCGCGGTGGCGGCGCGCAGCACGTCCAGGATCTCGGTCGTGGTCCCGGACCGGCTCAGCGCCAGCACCCGGTCGTAGCTGCGGCCGGCCGGCAGTTCGGAGGCGGTGAAGGCGTCGGTCTCCCCGGCGCCGGAGGCCTCGCGCAGACCGGCGTAGGCCTGCGCCATGAACCAGGACGTCCCGCAGCCGACGACGGCCACCCGCTCGCCGGGCTGCGGCAGGCCGTCCGCCGAGGCGGCCAGGTCGGCGGCCCGCTGCCAGCTGTGCGGCTGGTCGGTGAGCTCGGCGGCGACGAAAGAAGGCAAGGAAGGCATGGTGCTCCGTTCAGGCAACGTGTTCGAGCAGGTTGTTCGGCAAGCTGGTGCGAGAGGTGGCGAAGCTGTTCGAAGTGGCTGACGGCGCGCGCCTCAGCCCTTGAGCCCGGACATGCTCATCGTCTGGACGAACTGCCGCTGCGCGACGAGGAATCCGAGGATCAGCGGCGCCGTGGCCACGACGTTGCAGGCCATCAGCTCCTGCCAGTCGATGTGGTGCGCGCCCTGGAAGTTGATCAGCCCGAGCTGGATGGTGAACTTCGACGGGTCGTTGATCGCGATCAGCGGCCACAGCAGGTCGTTCCAGGAGTTGAGCAGCGTGAACACGGCCAGCGTGGCCAGCGCCGGCCGGGCCAGCGGCAGCACGATGCGGAAGAACACGCCGAAGGTGGTCAGGCCGTCGATCCGGCCGGCCTCCTCCAGGTCCTTGGGCAGCGACAGGAAGAACTGCCGCATCAGGAACACGCCGAAGGCCGAGGTCAGGAAGGGCACGAAGGCCGCGCCGAGGGTGTCGATGAGCCCCAGGTGGGTGAACATGAAGTAGGTGGGGATCATCAGCATCTGGGTCGGGATCATGATCGTCGCGACCAGCGTCACGAACGCCACGGTCCGCCCCCGGAACGACAGCCGCGCGTAGGCGTAGCCGCCGAGGGAGCACAGCACCAGGTGGCTGACGATCGCGATGCCGGAGACGATCGCGGAGTTCAGCATCCACCGCGCGACCGGGGCGTCCCGGAACAGCCGCACGTAGCCGCTGACGTGCAGGGCCGAGGGGATGAACCGCGGCGGGAACCGGTTGATGTCCGCGTTCGAGGTGAACGAGGCCAGCACCATCTGCAGCAGCGGGAGCAGGAACAGCAGGGACAGCGGCATCAGGAACAGGTGCCAGCGGCTGGCTCTGCTGATTGTGTGGCTCAGGCGGCTCATCAGAAGGCCTCGATCTTGCTGCGCCGGGCGTACGCGAACAGCCCGAGGGTGATCACCAGGGTGGCGCCGAACAGCGTGTAGGCGACGGCGGACCCGTAGCCGTAGCGGGACAGGTTGAACGCCTGGTTGTAGACGAAGTACACGACGGTCTGGCTGGCTCCCAGCGGTCCGCCGTGCGTGGTGGTCAGGACCAGCTCGAAGATCTGGAGCACCGAGATCGTCTCCCAGACCCCGACGAACACGGTGACCGGGGCCAGGCTCGGCAGGATCACGTGCCGGAACTGCTGCCAGCGGTTGGCGCCGTCCATCCGTGCCGCCTCCAGGCAGTCGGTCGGGATGTCCTGGAGCGCGGCGAGGTAGACGATGACCGAGAACGCCAGGTCCGTCCACAGGTAGATCAGGGCTATGACCCACATGACCTCGTGCCGGTCGGCCAGGAAGCCCTGCTGCGGCAGGTGCAGCACCCGCAGCAGGTTGTTGGCCAGGCCGAACTGCTGGTCGAACACGAAGTTGGCGAGGATTCCGGTGGCCGCCGCGGAGACCACCAGGGGCACGAACAGCGCGGTCCGGTAGAACGAGATGAAGCGGATCTTCCGGTTCAACGCGATCGCCAGGAACATGCCGAGGACCAGGACCACCGGCACGTACAGGACAGTGAACAGCACGGTGTGGTTCACGGCGGACCGGAAGTCCGCGTCCTGCAACATCAGGTGGTAGTTGTCCCAGCCGATCTGGCGCGCCGGGGTGATTCCGTTCCAGTGCTCGCGGGAGATCAGAAACGCCCAGGCGGCCGGGAACAAGGTGAGGCCCAGGATGATCAGGGTGGCCGGCGCGGCGAAGGACCAGCCGGTGAGGTTGGCGACGACGCGGCGGCGGCGGGCGGTCCACTTGGGCTTCGCCGGTCCGGGGTCCTCGGCGTCGCCGCCTTCAGCATTCACCGCCGCGGACGCCGCCGCAGACGCCGCAGTGCTCCGGCGGCGAATATTGGTTGCCGCCTTCTCATGATCCGATATCAGGATTCCGTGTTTCATCGCACCCGACCTCAATCCGCTTGAGCAAGCGCGACGTCGGCGGCCTTGGCCGCGTCCTTCAACGCCGAGGCCGGATCGCCCTGCCCCTGGAGCACCTTGGCGATGGCCTGTCCGACAGCTTGGGAGAGCCCGACGTAGCCGGGGACGGTGGGCCGCGCCGTCGTGGCGTTCGTCAGATTGTCGAGGAGCGTCTGGGCTCCCGGGTACTGCTTGGCGTAGGCCTGGAACTCCGGGCTGGCGGCCTCACTGATGCGGAGCGGCAGGTTGCCGGTGGCGAGGTTGAACTTCGGGTCGGTCTGCTCCGAGGTCAGCCACTGCGCGAACTGGTAGGACCAGTAGGCGCGGTCGGAGTTGTGGTGGTCGTAGAGGGTCCAGAGGTCCGGGCCGGAGATGGTCTGGTGGCTGGTGCCGTCGAAGGACGGCAGGTAGGTGACGCCGTAGTCCAGGTTCGCGCCGACGTTGTCCGACAGCTGCCACGGGCCGCTCATGATCATGCCGATCAGGCCGGACTTGAACAGGTCGGCGTATTTCTGGTCGTCCTGCGACAGGTACACGGACTTGTCGGTCACGGCCATCTGCTGGAGGAACGTCAGCGCGGCCACGCCGGCCGCCGAGTCGAACGCGGCCTTACTGTTGTCCGAGGTCAGGACGCTGCCGCCCTTCTGCCACAGCAGCGGCCAGAAGTGCCAGGTGGTGTCCTCGGTGCCGGAGACCGAGTAGGCGGTGCCGTAGACGTTCTTGGAGGTGTCGGTGAGCTTCTTGGCCGCGGCGCGGAAGTCGTCCCAGGTCCAGGTGTTCGTCGGCTCGGCGAGGCCCGCGGCCTTGAACAGCTTCCTGTTGTACATCAGCGCCAGGTTGTCCACGACCGCCGGGAAGCCGATCACGTGGCCATTGGGGGTGGCGGTCTGCCGGGCCGCCGGCGGGAACTCCTCCCACTTCACGGCCGGGTCCTTGACCTTGTCGGTGATGTCCAGGGTGCGCCCCGACAGCTGCATCTGGGTGGCCCAGCTGCCGAAGTTGTAGGAGATGTCCGGGTAGGTGCCGCTGGTGAAGGCGGCGGTGAGCTTGGGCAGCAGCTGGTCGGTGGTCGGCGCGCCGGGCGAGATGTCGACGGTGACGTTCGGGTGCGCGTCGTGGAACTGCTTGGCCAGGCCCTCCAGCAGCTTCTCGGGGTTGACGTCCTGCCCGGTCCAGACGGTGATGGTGACCGGCTTCGTCGTGTCTGCGGCCGCCTTGGAGGAGTTGGCGGAGGAGGAAGACGACGACGAGCAGGCGGCGGTCAGCGCCAGCGCGGCGACGGTGCCGGCCGCTGCGGCCGAGCGAAGGGTGCGAGCCGTTCTTGGAAGCACGGGAAGACCTCCCAGGCGGAGAAGACGAGGGGAACGGAGATGGAAGAGTTCCGTCATTCAAGGGCTCCGCACACCGAACTCACAAGATCCACGCACGTTTCGCTCACCGGGGATGCTCGAAGGCGCGCGAAGCAGCGCGATGAGCAAGTGCTTGGCAGCATCGGGGCGCACGCGTAGCATCGGGGTGCGCCGCCGTGGAAACGCGACGTCAGAGGTACGCCCATCCGGTATGTCGGCACCGCCGCGAGCCCGGACCGAGTCGCCAGGACTGCCCGCCGATCGTGCGGGCGGCTTTCCGAGGCGGGGTCGTGCCCACCAGCACAATGGAGCTCACCGTGAGCCTCACTGATGCCCGATCGACCCCTCCCCCAGCACGTCCAGTCCGCCCCGGGCCGCCGTTCCAGGCGTAGCGGGTCCGGCGATGACCGAACTGCAGAGCAAGAACGCTCCGTTGCAGAGCAAGACCACTCCGACCATGCACCGCTCCGACCGGGTCACGGCCATCCTGGACCGGCTGGCCTACGGCGGGAGCGTGGACGTCGCCACGGCCGCGCGCGAACTCGGCGTGTCGGTGGCGACCATCCGCCGCGACCTGACCCTCCTGGACGACCAGAACCTGCTGGTCCGCACCCGCGGCGGCGCGGTGGGACGCGACGTCGCCTACGAACTCCCGGTCCGCTACCGCGACAACCACGGCCGCGCGGCGAAACAGGCCATCGCCCGCATGGCACTCCGCGCCCTGGCGCCCGGCCGCCACGTCGTGGCCGTCAACGGCGGCACCACCACCAGCGAAGTGGCACGCCTCCTGGCCACCCGCACCGAACTGACGGTGGTGACGAACGCCCTGAACATCGCCGGCATCCTGGTGAACCGCCCAAAGGTGAAACTGGTGGTCACCGGCGGCGTCGCGCGCTCCAACTCCTACGAGATGGTCGGCCCCTGGGCCGAAACCATCGTCGGCCGCTTCAACGTGGACACAGCGTTCATCGGCATCGACGGCATCAGCGCCGCCAACGGCCTGTCCACCCACGACGAGGTCGAGGCGCACACCAACGCGGTGATCATCGGCCGCGCGCAGCGGGTCGTGGTGGTCGCGGACGGCTCGAAGATCGGCCGCACGCATTTGGCGCACGTGGTGGGGCTGGACGCGATCGACCAGCTGGTCACCGACAGCAGCGCGGACCCGGCGGAGCTGCAGGCGATCGCGGCTCAGGGGGTGTCGGTGCGGATCGCGGAGCCGATGCGGCGGTGAGGGGGCGGGGGGATGCTGCTTGGTGCCGGCGCGCTGCCGGGTGCGGGCTGGCCTGCGGGCTACAGGCAATTTTTACGGCTTCGCTAATGGTTGGATGGCCTCGCGGGGGGACGCAGTTCGGTGGAGCGACGCGGGCTGCGCTGGCGGCTGGCGGTGTGCAGGACTACACGCCGGCCGAGTCTCCACGCGCGAAGCATGGGCGACCGGCGGCCGAGACCAACGGGGCGGCAGGCGAGCACGACCAGACCGCCAGCTCCGACGAAAACCGGGCCCCGGCAGCATCGAGCGGTGACCGGGCCGGCTCAGCCGAGCATGCCAGGCATCGAATGGTAACCGGGCCCGCCCAGCCGAGCATGCCAGGCATCGAATGGCGACCAGGCCCGCCCGAGCATGTCAGACATCGAGTGGCGACGGGTCGGCGCGGCCGGTGGTGTGGTTCGGTGGATCCTTCTTACACGCACCCCTTGGGTCCCGGTTCCCTCGTCGCTATCGGCGGGGCTTGCCCAACCAGCCTGGACTGGCGGTGTCAGGCCGGGCGTTTCGCAAGGCCAGCAGGTGTGATCCGGCTTGATTCCGCCAGGCCGGGATGGTTCCGTTCACGGCGCCGATTGCGACGAGGGAACCGGGACATTGGCGACCAGCACTCGAACCGGCGCCCGCGCGGGGGGTTGAGGATCCCTCAGAGTCTGGAGCGCCCGCCGGAGGCACCTGCTTTTGATCTTAGGCACCCACCACGCCCGACGATTGCCGCCAACCCAACGCATGCGCAGTGACCCGAACCCGCGCGCGGTCTTGCCCACGGACACCGCCAGCCGCCAGCGCAACCCGCGACGCTCAACCGAACTGCGTCCCCTGCGAGGCCATCCAACCATTGGCGAAGCCGTAAGAAATCGCCTGTAGCCCCGAGACCAACCGCACCTGGTAGCGCACAAACACCATGGCATCGGCAGCCCGAATCATCGAGCTGCCGATGCCGTGGTTTCCGTCCGCTCAGCAGGTCGCGGCGAACACGCTACTTGCGTCCAGCCCGGTAGCGGCCCGATAAGCACCGAATCCCGTATACGTCACCGAATGCCACCCCCACCGAGCCGACCCCGCATCCGCCGCGGCAGCCGAATACCGATTCCCGTCCACCACATCCCCCGCGCCCGAGCCGGACCGCGCCACCGTCCCGATCAGCAGCGTTCCCGGCCCGGCGGCGCAGATCGTGTTGCCGGTGATCCGGTTGCCGCTCTCGTGGTACTGGATCAGGAACTCCGGCGAGCCGTCGTGGTCCGTGTTGTTGTTCCGCAGCACGTTGCCGCTGAAGGTGTTCGCGAACGACGTCCCGGTCTGCACGCCCCCGCAGTCCTGGCCGCCGTCGCAGTAGCCGCCGGTTGTGATGCCGACGTAGCGGCTGTCGCTGACCGCGTTCCCCTCGACCGTCACGTGGTCGGCGGCGCCCTTCGCGTTCTCCGCCGCGACCTCGATGCCGATGTCGTCGGCGTGCACGGTGTTGCCGGCTATGTCGATGTGGGTGCCGCCGTCGACGTAGAGACCGTCCGCGCAGTTGCACCAGCCGGTCGACGACCAGTACGCGGGGTTGCCCGCCGAGATGATGTTCTCCACGGTGTTCCCGCTGATCACCCCGTTGCGGGCCCGGTTCAGGTCCGTGTACCGGTACGCCGGCGGCAGCGTCGCCTCGAAGCCGATGGCGTCGATCCCGATGTTGTTGTCGTCGTGAATGCGGTTCCCGGTGATCCGCCACCCGTCGACGTTCCCGTTCACCACCACCGACTCGCTGGCCCCGAGATGCAGGTGGTCCACCTCGTTGTGGTCGATGACCAGACCGCTGATCGACCGCGTCGGCGAGTCCCCGTACGCGGCGATGCCATGCGCGTTCATCGCCATGCTGCCCAGCGTGCCGTTGTCGTTGCCCATGTCATGAACACGGTCGCCGCTGATCGTGACGCCGGCGTCCCCGCCGTGGACGTAGATCCCGATCGGCATCCCGGCGATGTCCTTGGTGCGGTAGCCGGTGATCTCCAGGCCCTGAACCGCGACCGAGGTGCTGTCGGCGATGTCGACCATCGCCGAGCGGCCCGTCGGGACGGTCAGCTTGGAGCCGTCGAGCACAGGATGCTCGCCGGCGGCCGCGGTGATGGTGACGTTGTTCGCGTTGTGCAGGCTGACGCGCTGCGCGTAGGTGCCGCCGCGCAGGACGACCGTGCCGCCGCTGGACACCGCCGAGACCCCGCGCTGGATCGTGGCAAACGGAGCGGTCGAACTACCCGCCGCCGAGTCGGAGCCGCCCGGAGCGACATACACCGTGGAGGGGGCATGAGAAGCGTCGGCAAAAGCCGACACCGCGAACGTTGACGGCACGAGCGCGGCCAGAGCCGCGACTGCCAGGACTTGTGGCTTCATACCGCACAGAGCGTGCGCACCACACCGTCCCCCGTCAACGAAAACGCACCCGACATGAGCGATTCGGCCCAGTCGCTCACCGGGACTGCGCGTTTCCCATCCACACCTCGACGCTGCGACGACCCCGCTGCTAAGAATCGCCCAGCACGAGAACCGCCACACTTCTCGAGGAGAAATCATGCCCCTGACTCCATCGCCCAAGCGCATGGCCGCGGCAGCCGCCGGCCTCGCCCTGGCCGCCGCCGCGACCGTCGCCCTCACCCCGGCCGCC
>NZ_JAACYW010000222.1 GCF_015356825.1 Catenulispora rubra
TGGCGGAATCAAGCCGCATCGCTGCTGCTGTGGTCCGGCTCCGTCCGGCTTGACACCGCCAAACCGGGCAGGTTGGCTGCGCCCGCTGACGCGGCGAGGGACCCAGAACCAACACCCCGCATGGTCCTTCGGACCCAGCCACCACACCACCAGTCAGCCTGGCCCGTCGCCAACCGCAACCAACAGCCCGGCCCGCTCCCCTCGCCGGCTTCTGGTGCACGGTGAGCTCGGCGTCGTGCTGACGGTCGCCTCGGTGATGGTCACGCGCTAGCGGCCGGCGCAGACCAAGGCTCCTGAGGAAGCGTTGGCTGCAGTCAGGTAAGCATTCCCGGAACCACTAGTGCGGGGAGATCGCGGTCCCGAGCATGTGGGTCTGGATCGGCATCGGGATCCGGGTCTCCGGGAACTCGAAGCAGTCGAGTTCGGTGACCATGAACCCGGCGGCGACGATCGCGGCCCCGGTGTCGCGCGCGGTGTGGCAGCCGCCGGCGAGCAGCGGCCAGATCGTCGCGTCCAGCGCGCGCTGGACGCCGCGCATTCCGGCGCCGTCGGAGCGGACGTGTTCGAAGAAGCGCAGTGTGCCGCCGGGTCGCAGGACCCTGTCGATCTCCCGGAGTGCGACGCCCTGGTCCGCGACCGAGCACAGGACCAGGCACGCCACTGCCGCGTCGAAGGAGGCGTCGGGGAACGGTAGTGCCTCGGCGCGGCCTTCGACGACCTCTACCGGCACTGGTACGGATGCCGAGCGGGCGGCCTGCTCGGCCAGGGCTCGCAGGTCCGGTTCCGGTTCCACCGCCACCACGCGCTTCACTTCGGGTGGGTAGTGCGTGAAGTTGAGGCCGTTGCCTGCTCCGACCTCGATGACGTCACCGGTCAGGCCGGCCAGCAGCCGGTCCCGGTGCACGCCGATCCCGGCCTTCTCCAATGAGGGCCCGGCGCACTTCGCGTAGACGCGGGCAAAGACCGGGTGTTTGATCCTGCCGCTCATCGCCGCCTCCTGACGGTCGCTTCGCCGTCCCCGTCACCTCCCATTCTGCGAGGTGACGGGGGTCGAGCGCACGTAGGAGCCCGGGACGGGGGCTGGTCGTGCTGGTGGTGCTGGTCGTGCCTCAGCCGGCGGCGGGCAGCGCGGCGACGATCTCCGCGGTGGTCCCGTTCTCGGCGAGCCGCGGGAAGATGCGCTCGACGCTGTTCTGGTGCGCGTCGGCGTTGGAGTCGGTGACCGCGTCGGTGGCGACCGTGACGTGGTAGCCGTGCTCGTGCGCGTTGCGCGCCGTGGACTCCACGCCGATGCTGGTCGCGATGCCGGTCAGGACGATCTGCGTCACGCCGCGGCGGCGCAGGTGCAGGTCGAGGTTGGTGCCGTAGAACGCCGACCAGTTGCGCTTGGTGACCCGGATGTCGTCCTCGTGGCCGTCGAGGTCGGCGATGATCCGGTCCCAGCCCTCGGGCAGCTGCATACCGCTCATCCCCTGGTCGACGCGGCCGGGCATCAGGTCCGCGCCGTCGCCGGCGAAGGTCACGTTGACCAGCACGACCGGCAGGTCGCGGGCGCGGAAGGCATTCGCCAGCTCGACGGAGTTCTTGATGACGTCGGAGGTCGGGACCGGGGCGCCGGGCATGGCGGTGATGCCGCTCTGCAGGTCGATGACGACCAGCGCGGTCTTCGGGTCGATGGTGGTGATGGCCACGGGGAGTGCCTTTCCTAGGGACTGGGGACTACTGAGCTGCGGAACTAAGGAACGTCAGGACTTCAGGACTTCAGGACTTCAGGACGAGTCGGAGACCTTGCCGAGCAGTTCGGCCGCGGTCAGCACGGCCCGGATCTCCTCCGGGGTGCCGCGCTCGGTGAGCGCGCGGGCCAGCCACGCCTGCCGCGCCTGCCGCTCGCCCTGGGCCCGGGTCCGTCCGACCTCGGTGAGGCTGATGAGCTGCCGACGGCCGTCGGTGGGGTCGGGATCGCGCCGGACCAGGCCGGCCTGCTCCAGCGCGGCCACGGTCTTGACCGTCGCCTGATGCGTGACCTGCTCCGCACCGGCCAGCTCGCCGACCGTCGCGGACTCGACCTTGCTCAGCCGGGTCAGCACGGAGGCCTGCGTGGGCGTCAGGCCGTCGTCGCCGGGCAGCGACGTCAGACGCCGGCGCAGCCGCCCGACGACCACGAAGATCTCCATGGCCGCGCGCAACGCCTCCTCGTGCAGGTCGTCGGCATCAGGTCGAAGCTCGGTCACCCCTTCACCCTAGATCAGCAACTCAGGTTGCGCAACCACAGGTGCGCAGATCTCCTGACAGAATCATTCGGAGCAACGGATTGGCCGCCGGGCCTCGGCGCCCGGCCAAATGTGGCCCGTGGTCGAGACGGCGAAGAACGATGACGAGCGGGGCGGCCCCGGACACACCGTGGTGCTGGCCGTGGTCCTGGTGTTCGGCGATCCTGAAGGTGGCCTGGACCGTCGGCGGCGGCGACGCGGCCTGGGACGTGCTGGTGGCCCTGGAGCCGAAGAACTGGCTCGACGTGCTGACGCGCATGGGCGACGGGATCGTCGGGTGGGATCTGGACCGCAAGGAGGTCGCCAACGCACAGGGGTGTGAGAAGGTTGACGACCTCGTGGTCCGGGAGCCCTGGTGGCGGTCGTAGCGCCTGGTTCTTGTCCCCCCGGTGCCGGTTCAGGAGCCGGGCCGGAAGGCCGGGAACCCGGGGGTGTTCGTCACGAAGGCCGGCGTCCCCGAGCCGTCGGCGGCGACGGTCACGACGCCGGAGGACGTGGAGAACACGACCGTCTTGCCGTCCGGCGAGATCGCGGGCTCGGTGCAGTCGGTGGTGGCGTTCGGGGTCAGGTCGCGGGCCGCGGACGGGGCGCCGCCGGTGCTGGTCTGGATGGACTCCACGAACACGTGCTTGTGGGCTCCGACCTGGCGGACGAACACGACCTCCGGCGCCCCCTCGGAGGTCGAGGAGGTGCCGACCAGCACGTAGTCCGGCTCGGCGGCGTTCTTGATCGCCAGGCCGCCCTGCTGGCGCAGGTAGTTGTCGCGGACGTAGACGTCCGACGACGTGGCGCTGTCGTGCTCGTAGACCGCGCCGCCGAACTTGCCGCCCCCGGCCGGCCAGGTGTTGCCCTTCGCCGGCGGCGGCGTCGAGCCCTCCCCGGAGTAGCCGTTGAGGGTGAGCTGCGTCGGCTGCGCGTCGTGGGCGGTCGTCGGGACCTCCCACAGCGTGGTACCGCCGACGCTGGAGGCGAAGAAGATGTTGTTCCGCGCGGGCATGCCGTCCGCCGTGTCGGCCTGCGTGGTCTGCCACGTCGGGTGCGACCAGGTCTGGCCGCCGGGGTTGTGCGCCGCCTCGGTCCGGCCGGAGCCGTCGGCGTTGGCCACCACCAGGCTGCCGGAGCCGTCGATGAAGACCACCCGGGTGCCGTCCGGCGACCATGACGGGTCGTGGACCTGGGTGCCGAAGTCGACGGCCTTGCCGTTCATCAGGATCTTGCTGCCGCCGTCGGAGACGGTGATGCCGTTCCCGGTCGTGGCGTTCAGCTGTGACGGGGCCGAGGTCGGCGTGCCGCCCGAAGCGCCGGCCGAGGC
The DNA here is from genome assembly GCF_015356825.1 of Catenulispora rubra. Classification (GTDB taxonomy): domain Bacteria; phylum Actinomycetota; class Actinomycetes; order Streptomycetales; family Catenulisporaceae; genus Catenulispora; species Catenulispora rubra. The sequence continues at coordinate 3,583 of NZ_JAACYW010000222.1, forward strand.
ACTCGTCGAGACCACCGCGCTCGGCGTGCTCGACCCCCCGGCCTGCGGCGCGGCCGCCCCGCCGGTGCCCGTCGCGTTCGTCGCGCTCTGGCAGCCGCTCACCACGAGCGGGGTCACCAACGCCGCCGCGCACATCGCCGCGCGAGCCCACATCTTGCTCCCCTGACCAGCCATTATGGTTCCTCCCCAGTCCCCAATGTGATGTCTCGCTGGGAAGACGCCCGGATGGCGGGCCGGTTCCACGCCGTGACAGATCTGTGACAAAGGACCGTGCGAGGTCTTCGTGCGACCATCGGAGATGTGAACGCTGACGATCTCGAGGCCGCCGGCCTGCCGTCACTGAAGAACGCCCAGCTGCGCCACATGCGCCAGCTGTTCCTGGCCGTCGTCACCGGCGGTTTCGTGGTGCTGGTGCCGTGGATCGTCTACCTGGCCCTGGTGCTGCCCGACCACCATCCGGAGAACGCCTGGAACGCCGCCTGGGTTGGCTTCGACGTCCTGCTGCTGCTCGGGCTGTTCGTCACCACGTACGGCGCCTGGCGCAGGCGGCAGTTCGTGGTGGTCTCGTGCGTCTTCACCGCGACGCTGCTGGTGTGCGACGCGTGGTTCGACATCACGCTGGACTGGGGCACGTCCGACGAGACGGCCGCGCTGCTCTCGGCGTTCTTCGTCGAGCTGCCCCTGGCCTTCTACCTGTTCTACGCGGCGATGCGGATAGTGCGGATGACCATCCGCTCAGCCCTCCTGATCGCCGGCCACCCCGGCCCCCTCCCCAGTTTCCACAAGCTCTCCATCGGCGGGCTGAACGAACTGCTGAAGTCCTTCGACGCCGGCCGCGAGAAGCCCCGAGCCGATCATGTCGAGTAGCGCCACGGCGTCCCGGTCGGCGCTGCCGGGCATCGTGTAGTAGGCGATCATGCGCTGGCCGCCGGTGTTCGCCAGCTCCATGGCCTCGTAGTCCAGCGTCATCGGACCGACGTCGGGGTGGTGGAAGGCCTTCGTGCCCTGGCTGAGGTTCAGCACCTCGTAGCGCTCCCAGAGCCGGGCGAACTCCTTGCTCTTCACCACCAGCTCGCCGATCAGGCGCACCAGGTCCGGGTCGTCGGGATCGGCGCCGGCGCGCGCCCGCAGGTAGGCCACAGAGGTCGGGACCAGCTTGTCCCACTCCGGATACAGCTGCTTGGCGGCCGGGCTCAGGAACAGGTAGCGGGTGACGTTGCGCTGCCTGCTCGGCCAGCCGGCCAGGCCCGGGAACAGCGCCAGGCCGGCCGGGTTCGCGGCCAGCAGGTCGTTGGTGCGGCTGACGATGTAGACCGGGTTGGGACGCAGCTGCTCCATCAGGATCAGCGCGCCCTGACGCACCGTGCGGGTGCGGGACTGCCGCTGTTCGATCCGGCGGGCCGGCTGCGCGGCGATCGCGGTGAGGTCGCGCAGGTGCTGGTGCTCGTCAGGGTTCAGCCGCAGGATGCGGGCCAGTGCGTCGACCACGGCCGGGCTCGGGTTGGTCTCCTTGCCGCGCTCCAGGCGGGTGTAGTAGTCGACGCTGACGCCGGCCAGGATCGCTACCTCCTCGCGGCGCAGGCCTGGGGTCCGCCGGACGCCCGCGCTGGGCGGCAGGCCGACGTCCTCGGGCCGGACGGCCGCGCGCCGCGCCTTCAGGAAGATCCCCAACTCGCTGCCGTTCGTCATACTGCCAGCGTAGAGCGCGGGCGCGAGAAGTGAGGGGGTGTGTCGCACCCCGGCACCGCGCTCCCCGGTTCGGCGCGGTCTGTATGGTCGCGGCACCGACCGCGAGGGTTACAGGCATGACAGCTCTCACCGCCGCCCGGCCGCGGGCCACCAGCACCGCCGCCACCACGTCTGTCGCCGACGCGCCGGTCGCCACCGCGACTGCGACGATCGACACCGCGCCGTCCGCGACCGCTGCCAGGCGCATCCTCGCCGCCTCGGTCTTCGGCTTCTTCCTCGTCGGCCTCGACGCCATGGTGGTCAACGTGGCGCTCCCGGCGATCAACCGCAGCCTGGCCGGCGGGATGGCCGGCGCGCAGTGGGTGATAGACGGCTACACGCTCGCCTTCGCCGCGCTGATGCTCTCGGCCGGCGCGCTGAGCGACCGGATCGGCGCCAAGGCCGCCTACGGCCTCGGGCTGATCGGGTTCACGCTCTCCTCCGCGGCCTGCGGCCTGGCCCCGTCGCTGGGGCTCCTGGTCACCGCGCGGCTGGTGCAGGGCGGCGCCGCCTCGTTGATGCTGCCGGCCTCGCTGTCCCTGGTGCGCCAGGCGTTCCCGGACCCGGCGAAGCGGAACCGGGCGATCGCGCTGTGGACGGCGGCGGGCTCGGCGGCCGCGGCCGCCGGACCGGTGGCCGGCGGCCTGATCACCGCCGCGGTGGACTGGCGCTGGATCTTCTTCCTGAACCTGCCGGCCGGGGCCGCGGCGCTGGCCCTGCTGGCCGGGACGCCCAAGCTGGTCCAGGCCAGGACGGCGGTCGGCGCGCACTTCGACGTCATCGGCCTGGTCTCCTCGGTGGTGGCGCTGGCCGGCCTGACCTACGGCTTCATCGAGGGCGGCTCGAAGGGCTTCGGGACCACGCCGGTGCTCGCCTCGTTCGCAGCGGCCGTACTCGCCTCGGTGGTCTTCGCCGTCGCCGAGTCCCGCCAGGCGCGGCCGATGGTGCCGCTGGCGCTGTTCAAGTCCCGCGCGATGTCGCTGACCGCGTTCGCCGGCTTCACCGTCAACGCCGCCTTCTACGGTGTGATCTTCCTGCTCAGCCTGTACTTCCAGCAGGTGGCGCACAAGTCCTCGACCGTCACCGGCCTGCTGTTCGCGCCGATCACCGCGGTGGTGACGCTGGTGAACGTGACCGTGGCGGCGCGCATGGTGGCGAAGATCGGCGCCCGGCTGTCGATGACCATCGGCCTGGCCGGCACCGCCGGCGCGATGCTCCTGCTGCTGGCGGTCCGCCCGGACCAGCCGGCCTGGCTGCTGGTGCTGCTGCTGATCCCGGTCTCCTTCGCCGGCGCCTTCGTGGTCCCGGCCCTGACCATCATGGTGATGGGGAGCGTTCCGGCCGAGCAGGCGGGCACCGCGGCCGGCATCGTGAACACCTCCCGGCAGGTCGGCGGCGCGCTGGCGGTGGCCGTGGCCGGGGCGCTGGTGGCAGGCGGCGACTTCGCGCACGGGATGCACGTCACGCTGATCGGGATCGCGGTGCTGCTGACGGCGGCCGCGGTGGCGGTGCAGCTGCTGGCTCCGGGACGGAAGCGGTAACCCGAAAGCGGTGGCCGGTCGCTTACCCGACCGTTACCAATCCGTGGTGAGAGCACCGGAACCCGTCTTCCGGCGAGGGCGTCAAAGCCTCGCCGGAAGACGGGTTCTTTCTCGGGAGGCGAATCAGGATGCGTAGATGGGTGACCAAAGCTCTGACACTCGCACTGGCGGCCGGCGGGTTGCAGGCGGTCTGGGTGGCCGATCCGGCGTGGGCGTGCGGATGCGGGGCGATGATCCCCGGCTCCGGCGGCACGATGAGCGTCGCGCGGGAAGAAGCGGTCGTCGAGTTCGACGGGACGACCGAAGACGTCGTCATGCGGTTCTCCACGCAGAGCAATGTCACGGACGCCGCGTGGGTGATGCCGGTGCCGGCTCCGGCCACGGCGAAGCTGGCGAACGTGTCCCTGTTCGGCGATCTGGCATTCGCCGAGGAGCCGGTCCCCGCCGTGCACCACTACTTCTGGCCGCATCTCGGGGGATCGACCGGCGACTACGGCGCGGTGGCCGGCGGCGCGATGGACGGCGCTCCCCGGCAGCCGGCTGTGCAGGTGCTCAGCGACCAGCAGATCGGCGAGTTCGAGGTCGCGAACCTGGCCTCGACCGACCCCGAGGCGCTCGGCGACTGGCTGAACCAGCACGGCTTCACCCTCAAGGCCGGCACCGCGAGCCGGTTGGCCGCCTACACGAGCCAGGGCTGGAAGTTCGTCGCCGTCCGCCTGGCCACCGGCAGCACGGCCGACCTGAACGGCATCCTGGACCCGATCAGCCTGTCGTTCCCCACCAAGACCGCCGTCTACCCGATGCGGTTGTCGGCCGGCGCGACGACGCCGCAGAACGTCGAGGTGTCCGTGCTGGCGCCGCACCGGATGGACGCCACGAGCACGCCGGTCGCGGACCAGCCGGAGACCTCGACGTTCGGGGACTGGATCGACCTCTCGGACTTCGGGCCGTCATCGACCACTCTGGCGAGTGGGCGGATGTTCCTGACGGTGTACGACGCCTCGTTCAACCAGCCCTCGCTGATCACGCAGGACTACACGTTCGCCCCGGCGGCCTCGGACTGGGTGCAGCACAGCACCTACGACCAGGAGGAACTGCTGGCCTGGCTGGGGATCCCGGCCTACCTGATCGTGCTGCTGGTGCTGCCGGCAGGGCTCGCACTGGCCGGGCGGTGGGTCTGGCGGCGCCGGGCTCCGAGGAACCCGGCGGGCAGCCCTCCCCCTCCGGACCACCTCAGCGTGCGTACTCAGTAGCCCGGGACTCGCGCACCACGGTGATCCGGATCTGCCCCGGGTAGGTCAGCTCCTCCTCGACCTGCTTGGCGATGTCCCGCGCGATGACCTGCGCCTGGATGTCGTCGACCGCGTCGGGCACGACCATCACCCGGATCTCGCGGCCGGCCTGCATGGCGAAGACCTTCTCCACGCCCTCCTGCTCGGCGGCGATCTGCTCCAGGCGCTCCAGGCGCTTGACGTAGGCCTCCAGCGACTCGCGGCGCGCGCCGGGGCGGCCGCCGCTGATCGCGTCCGCGGCCTGCGTCAGGACCGCCTCGACGGTGCGGACCTCGACCTCGTTGTGGTGCGCCTCGATGGCGTGCACGACGTCGTCGTGCTCGCCGTACTTGCGGGCGATCTCGGCGCCGATCAGCGCGTGGCTGCCCTCGACCTCGTGGGTCAGGGCCTTGCCGATGTCGTGCAGGACCGTGCAGCGCTTGAGGAGCACCGGGTCCAGCCGCAGCTCGGAGGCCATGATCGAGGCCAGGTGCGCGGACTCCACGAGGTGCTTGAGCACGTTCTGGCCGTAGGAGGTGCGGTAGCGGAGCTTGCCGAGCAGCGCGATCAGCTCGGGGTGCATGTCGGTGATGCCGAGCTCCATGAGCGCGTCCTCGCCGGCCCGCACGCACAGCGTCTCCACCTTGGCCTTGGAGCGCTCGTAGATCTCCTCGATGCGGTGCGGGTGGATCCGGCCGTCCAGGACCAGCTCCTCCAGGGTCAGCCGGCCGACCTCCCGGCGCACCGGGTCGAAGCAGGACAGCAGGACGGCCTCGGGCGAGTCGTCGATGATCAGGTTGACCCCGGTGATCGACTCGTAGGCGCGGATGTTCCGGCCCTCGCGGCCGATGATCCGGCCCTTCATGTCGTCGCTGGGCAGGTGCAGCACGCTGACCACGGACTCGGCGGTCTGCTCGCTGGCCACCCGCTGGATGGCCAGGGCCACGGTCTTGCGGGCGCGCTTGTCGCCCTCGTCCCGGGCCTCCTGCTCGATCTGCCGGATGAGCACCGCGGCCTCGCGCTTGGCCTGGTTCTCGATCGACTTCACGAGCTCGTTCTTGGCCTCGGCGGCGGACAGCGCGGCGGCGCGCTCCAGCACGGAGCGGCGCTCGTCCTCCAGCGTGGCCAGCTCCGCCTTCTTGCGCTCCAGATCGACGTCGGCGGCGGCGAGTTCGCGCTCCTTGTCGGCGGTCCGCCGCAGGTCGGCGTCCAGCCGCTCCTCGCGCTCGGCCTGCCGGGCCTCGCGGCGCTCCAGGTCCAGCCGCAGCTCGCGGATGTCGTCCTTGAGCACCCGGGTCTCGGCCTCGGCCTCGTCCCGGATGCGCCGGGCGCGGTCCATCTCGACGGTCGCGGCCGCGGCGGCCTGCTCCCGGATCTGCACGGCCTGGACGTCGGCCTGCTTGCGCGACTCGGCGGCCTCCCGGTGCACGGCGGCCAGATCGCGCTGCGCGGCCACGACGGCGGAGGCGTGCTCGCCCTCCCGGGCCTGGGCGCGTTGCGCCAGCTCGGCGACCTGCTTGTCGAAGTCCTCGTACGCGCTCTTCTTGAGATTGTTGATCCGGCGTCCGGCCCCGACGTTCATGCCCACGAACAGGCCGACGCACGCCGCGACCACCGCTGCGATCGCGATCACCATGCCGACCATGAAGTTTGCTCCCAGCGCGCTTGAGTGATCCTTCGATGATCCCTCACTGAGTGCGAGGTTAGGGCGAGGTAACAATACGGTCAAGGAGGAGTGTGGTCGACAACCGTTGGTGTCGTCGGGAAAAGCGGATGAAAGCACTGGAAGGAGTGGTGTTCCGGCGAAGGGGTCACTGGAGGTGGCGGCGCACGGTAGCCGGCGGGTGGCGCAGGGGTGGCGCCTGGTTCTGGTCGGGGCGGCGTCGGTGTCGGATCGGATTTGGGGTCGGTGCCGGTGTCAGTCGAACTCAGGCTCGCCGAGATCGACGTCCAGCCCCTCCTCGGCGAGCGCCTCCCGCACCACGCGGAACGCGATCGACCCGGAGTACCCCTTGCGGGCGAGCATCCCGACCAGTCGCCGGGTGCGCACCTGCGGCTCCAGCCCCCGGGTGGCGCGCAGCCGGGAGTCGACAAGTCGGCGCGCGGTGGCGGCCTCCTGGTCCTCGTCGACCGCGGACAGCGCCTCGGCGGCGGTCTCGTCGTCGATGCCGCGCTTGCGCAGCTCGTAGCCGAGGGCCCGCTTGGCCAGGCCGCGCTCGGTGTGGCGGGAGCGGACGAAGGTCTCGGCGTAGCCGGCGTCGTCCAGGAGGTGCAGCTCCTCGAAGCGGTCGAGCACCGCCTCGGCGATGTCGTCGGGAATCTCTTTCTTGCGCAGCTTGTCGGCCAGCTGCGACCGGGTCTGCATCTGCCGGCCCAGGTGGTACATCAGGATGTTCTTCGCGCGCTGCTCCAGCTTCTCGCGCGACTCCGGCGGCTTGGGCTTGTCGGCGTCGGCCGGATCGCGGTCCTTGCGGCGCGAGGACCAGCTGCCGGTAGTTTTTTTGGCAGCGGTCTTCTTGGCGGCAGTCTTCTTGGCAGCGCTCTTCTTCGCCGATGACGATCCGCCCCGCCGGTCGTCGCCGAAGCCGCCCGAGGAGCGGCGCTGCTGATCGGTGCGCTCGGACCGTTCCGGCCGCTCAGACCGCTTCGGCACGGCGCCCCGGCCGCCGGCACCATCGGCGAGCGACGCCCAACCGCTCGGGCCCGCATCCGCACCGGGTTCCGCTGCTGCGGCCCAGCCCGGCGCGCCGTCATCCGAGCTGCCTGCTCCCGCGTCCGACCCGGCCGAAGCCTGTTCGTCCGCGTCCGACCCCGCGTCGGCCAACCAGTCGGGACCGGCTCCCTCATCCTGGAACCGGCCCCAACCGGCGCTCACCTACTACTCCTCCGCACCGGCCGTGGCGGCGGTCTTGCGCGCCCGCGTCGTCTTGGCCGGCTTGGCGGCGGCGTCCTCGGCCGGGGCCGCGCCGTCGGCGGCGGCGGCCACAGCCGCCGGCGCCGCGCTCGCCGCGGTGTCGGCCGGCTCGTCGACCTTCGGCCCGATGCCCAGCTTCTCCTTGATCAGCTTCTCCAGGCCGTCGGCGACGTCCGGGTTCTCCTTCAGGAACCGCCGGGCGTTCTCGCGGCCCTGGCCGAGCTGCCCCTCGGAGTACGTGAACCAGGCTCCCGCCTTCTTCACGAACCCGTGCTCGACGCCCATGTCGATCAGCGAGCCCTCGCGGGAGATGCCCTGGCCGAACACCACGTCGAACTCAGCCTGCTTGAAGGGGGGCGCGACCTTGTTCTTCACGACCTTGACGCGGGTGCGGTTCGCGACCGCCTCCGTGCCGTCCTTCAGCGTCTCGATGCGGCGGATGTCCAGGCGCACCGAGGCGTAGAACTTCAGCGCGCGGCCGCCGGTGGTGGTCTCCGGCGAGCCGAACATCACGCCGACCTTCTCGCGCAGCTGGTTGATGAAGATCACGGTGGTGTTGGTCTGGCTGATCACACCGGTCAGCTTGCGCAGCGCCTGGCTCATCAGGCGGGCCTGCAGACCGACGTGCGAGTCGCCCATCTCGCCCTCGATCTCGGCCTTGGGCACCAGGGCCGCGACCGAGTCGATGACGATGATGTCCAGCGCGCCGGAGCGGATCAGGGTGTCGCAGATCTCCAGCGCCTGCTCGCCGGTGTCGGGCTGGGAGATCAACAGCAGGTCGGTGTCCACGCCGATGTTCTTGGCGTACTCCGGGTCCAGCGCGTGCTCGGCGTCGATGAACGCCGCCTGGCCCCCGGCCCGCTGCGCGTTGGCGACCGCGTGCAGCGCGACCGTCGTCTTGCCGGAGGACTCCGGGCCGTAGATCTCGACGACCCGGCCGCGCGGCAGGCCGCCGATGCCCAGGGCCACGTCCAGGGCGATCGAGCCGGTGGGGATGATGTCGATCGGCTGCGCCGAGCGGGCGCCCAGCCGCATCACCGACCCCTTGCCGAAGTTGCGCTCGATCTGGGCGAGGGCGGCGTCGAGCGCCTTCTCGCGATCGGTGGTCGATGCCGCCATGGGTGCCTGCCTTAGGTTCCGGTACTTCACGTCTGACGGTCTTGAAGCTAGAGGACGCCACTGACAAAAACTGACTCGGCCGCGTCCACCGGTGCCTGACCGCCTCTCACGGTACCTGGGACGCCGCGTCTTCTTGCACCGAACGCCCCGGAATGTTGTCCGGCGCCACGGTCGGCCGCCGCACCGCCGTCACGACCACGAGCACTGCGACCGGCGCCAGCAGCGCCACCGCCAGCCCGGCCAGCCACGAGTACCCGAGCGTCCCGACCACCAGCCCGGCCAGCGCCGCGCCGGCCGCCGAAGAACCCTGCATCACGAAGTCGCTCGCCCCCTGCACCGACGGCCGCACCCGGTCCGGCGTCGACTCGGTGAGCAGCGTCGAACCGGCCACCACGCCGCAGGACCACCCGATCCCCAGCAGCAGCAACCCGACGACCATGTACGCCCGCGACCCCATCGGCGCCGACCCGACGACCAGGCAGGCCGCGGTCAGGACCGTCAGCCCGGCGCCGAGCACCGGGATCCGCCCGATCCGGTCCACGGCTGCCCCGACCAGCGGGGAGAACGCGTACATCCCGGTGATGTGCACGGACAACACGAGCCCGATCACCGTCACCGACATGCCGTCGGCGTTCATGTGCACCGGCGTCATCGACATCACCGACACCATGACGGTGTGCGAGACGGCCACCACCGCGATCGCCAGCACCGCGCGCGGCGACTCGGCGATGACCGCGAAGGACTGCTTGAGCGTCAGCCGCTTCGGCGCCGCGGCGTCCTCCCCGCGCAGCTCCCGCGCCACCAGCAACGGATCGGGGCGCAGCAGCAGGCCGAGCACGAGCCCGGCCCCGCAGAGCGCGAACCCCGACCACAGGAAGGCCCCGGCCAGCGGCGGCAGCCCGAGCGCCCGCGCCGTCCCCTCCGCCGGGTGCCCGAGGTTCGGGCCGAGGATGGACCCGACCGTCACCGCCCAGATCACCATCGACAACGCCCGGCCCCGCCGCTCGGCCGGCGCCAGGTCGGTGCCGGCGTACCGGGCCTGGAGGTTGACCGCCGACGCCGAGCCGAACAGCGCCATCCCGCCGAGCAGGAGCGGATAGAAGTGCAGCCGCGCGGCCAGGATGATGACCAGGGTCCCGGCGACCGCGGCCCCGTAGCCGAGGACCAGGCCGGGCCGGCGGCCGCGGGCGGCCATGACGCGCGAGAGCGGGATGGTCGCGAACGCCGCGCCGAGCGCGGAGAACGTGCCGGTCAGCCCGGCCAGTCCGGCGTTCCCGGTGATCTCCTTGGCCAGCAGCGTGGACAGCGAGAACCCGGTCGAGGAGCCGATGCCGCCGAGGATCTGGCTGCCGACGAGGACCCGGACGGTGCGCCGCTGGACCGCCGCCGCGCGTCCGGCGAGGTCAGGCGGTATCGGCGATATTCGGGAGTCGGCTGCGGTCACGTGTGGAACGTAGCGGGGATCCTTACCCTGCCGGAAGTGGCTTTCCGGCTGCGGGGTTGACGATTCCGGCCGAGGGCGGGCTCGCTCCACACACCTGGACGAGCGCGTGCCCGGTCAGAACGTGGTCGCTGCCAGCGCTTCGTAGAAGGGACGAGGGTCTGCGGCGAGCGAGCTCTTGACCGTACGGCTCCACTCGTCCACGAGCACCTCCCAGGCACCGGCCTCGACGCCGTCCAGCGCGGCGCGCGCGACCTCGACCGGCGGCAGCTTCTCGCTGTCGAACCCGGCACTCATGTCGGTGTCGGCCAGGCCCAGGTGCACGCCGGTGACCAGGGTGCCCTGGTCGGCCAGTTCGAGGCGGACGCTGTTCACCATCGCCCACGCCGCGGCCTTGGCGACGTGGTAGGCGTTGGCGCCGGGATGCGCGAACCAGGACATCGCCGACAGCAGGTTCACCACCGCGCCGCCGCCGTTGCGCCCGAGCGCCGGGGCGAACGCCCGGATCATCTGCAGGGACCCGAACAGATGGGTCTCCAGTTCCAGCCTGATCTGGTCCAGGTCCCCGGCCACCAGGTCCTGCCAGGTGTTGGACCCCGCGTTGTTGACCAGCAGGGTGACGTCCGGCGCCTGCTCCGCGGCCCGGCGCACCGCGGCGGGGTCGGTGACGTCCAGGGCGACGGCCTCGACGCGGTCCGCGTCGAGGCCGTCGAGGCTCATGTCGTCGGGCCGGCGCGCGGCGGCGTAGACCTTGGCGGCACCGCGGTCGAGCAGGTGCGCGGTGAAGGCGCGGCCGAGTCCGCGGTTGGCGCCGGTGACGAGTGCGATCGATCCGTTGATCTCCATGTCGGTTACGCTAAAACCTCACGTTGACGTGAGAGGCAAGTCGGAGGCGGACTGATGCGGATCGGGGAATTGGCGACGCGGTCGGGCGTCAGCGTCCGCGCGCTGCGCTACTACGAGGAGCAGGGCCTGCTGATCCCGGAACGCAGTTCCTCGGGCCAGCGCCATTACCCGGAAGCCGCCGTGGAAATGGTCCGCTTCTTCCAGCAGATGTACGCCGCCGGGCTGACCAGCAAGAACATCGCCGAGCTGTTGACCTGCTACGACGCCGGCCACACCGATGCCGAGCAGCGCCGCATGCTGCACGCCGAGCGCGACCGCATCCGCGACCGGGTCGCGCAGCTCCAGGACGCGCTGCACCGGCTGGACGAGGTCATCGCCGTCACCGACACCCATCCCTGACGCCTAGAAGTACGGAAGATCCCGGTCCCGGGCGACAGCACCCCAGATGTCCTTCACGGCCACGCCGTCCCCCAGCGCCTGCATCACGGTGCGACCGCCGAGGTCGCTCATCACGTGATCGCGCGCGTACGAATCCGTGAGCGGCCCGAACACCTCGCGCATCCGCTCCCAGAAATCCTGAAGCCGCATCGTCCCTGACCGCATGGCCCAAGTCTGTCAGACGGCCAAGGCAGTATGGATCGTATGAAAACGTCGGCAGCCCTGGATCACTTCCATCCAGCCACCAAAGCCTGGTTCACGGCTGCCTTCGCCGAGCCCACGACCGCCCAGGCCGGGGCCTGGAACGCGCTCGCCGAGGAGAAGAACGCCCTGGTCGTGGCCCCGACTGGATCCGGAAAAACGCTCGCCGCGTTCCTGGCCGCGCTGGACCGGCTGGCCTTCGGCCCGCCCCCGGCCGAGCCCAAGCGCCGCTGCCGGGTCGTGTACGTCTCGCCGCTGAAGGCGCTGGCCGTGGACGTGGAGCGCAACCTGCGCGCGCCGCTGGCCGGCCTGAAGCAGGCCGCCGCGCGCCTGGGCCTGCCCGAGCCGGACGTCGACATCGCGGTGCGCTCCGGCGACACCCCGGCCGACCAGCGGCGCAAGTTCATGACCAAGCCCTCGGACATCCTGATCACCACGCCCGAGTCGCTGTTCCTGATCCTCACCTCCGCCGCCCGCGAGTCGCTGCGCGGCGTGGAGACCGTGATCATCGACGAGGTGCACGCGGTCGCCGGGACCAAGCGCGGCTCGCACCTGGCCGTCTCCCTGGAGCGGCTGGACGCGCTGCTGGAGCGGCCGGCGCGGCGCATCGGCCTGTCGGCGACCGTGCGGCCGGCCGAGACCGTCGCGCAGTTCCTCGGCGGCCCGCATCCGGTCGAGGTGGTGGCCCCGAAGATCGCGAAGACCTTCGACATCCGGGTCTCGGTGCCGGTCGAGGACATGGGGGCGCTGGACGCCGACGACGGCGAGCTGGTCGCCGCCGACCAGACCGGCCGCCGCCAGGTGTCGGTGTGGCCGCACGTCGAGGCGGCCGTGGCCGACCTGATCGAGCGGCACCGGTCGACCATCGTCTTCACCAACTCCCGGCGGCTGGCCGAGCGGCTGACCGGCAAGCTGAACGAGGCGCACTGGGAGCGGATGACCGGCGGTATCAGCGGCGCCGGTGCCGATGGCTCCAGTGCCGCCGGCGCAAACGGCGCCGACCGTGACGCCCTCGACGACCCGCTGAGCATCCGGAAGATCCTCGCGACCTCGACCCCCGCCGAAATGATGGCGCAGGCCGGGCAGGTCTCGGGCGCCCCGCCGGTGCTGGCCCGCGCGCACCACGGCTCAGTCTCCAAGGAGCAGCGCGCCGACATCGAGGAGGCGCTGAAGGCCGGGACGCTCCCGGCCGTGGTCGCCACCTCCAGCCTGGAGCTGGGCATCGACATGGGCGCCGTGGACCTGGTGGTGCAGGTGGAGTCGCCGCCGTCGGTGGCCGCCGGGCTGCAGCGGGTCGGGCGCGCCGGGCACCAGGTCGGGGCGATCTCGCACGGCGTGATCTTCCCCAAGTACCGGGGCGACCTGGTGCAGTCGGCGGTGGTGGCCGAGCGGATGGCGTCGGGGTCCATCGAGTCGCTGAAGGTGGTGCGCAACCCGCTGGACGTGCTGGCGCAGCAGATCATCGCGATGGTCGCGGTCGAGGACTGGCGGACGGACGATCTCATCGCCCTGGTCCGCCGCGCGATGCCGTTCGCCGCGCTGCCAGACTCGGCCTATGAATCAGTGCTCGATCTTCTGTCGGGTCGCTATCCCTCGGACGAGTTCGCCGAGCTGAAGCCGCGCATCGTGTGGGACCGGGTCGAGGGCAAGATCTCGGCGCGTCCCGGCGCGCAGCGGCTGGCCGTCACCTCCGGCGGCACCATCCCGGACCGCGGCTACTTCGGGGTCTTCCTCGCCGGCGCGAAGGAGGGCGCCAAGCGGGTCGGCGAGCTGGACGAGGAGATGGTCTACGAGTCGCGGGTCGGCGACGTGTTCACGCTGGGCTCGTCGTCCTGGCGGATCGAGGACATCACGCACGACCGGGTCCTGGTCTCCCCGGCCCCGGGGATGCCGGGCAAGCTGCCGTTCTGGCACGGCGACGCGCTCGGCCGGCCGCTGGAGCTGGGCCGCGCGCTCGGCGGGTTCCTGCGCGAGCTGGGCAAGGCCGAGGAGGCGACGTCCAGGACCCGGCTGAAGAAGTCCGGGCTGGACGACTGGGCCGCCGACAACCTGCTGTCCTACCTGCGCGAGCAGAAGCAGGCCACCGGCCGCGTCCCCGACGACCGCACCATCGTGGTCGAACGCACCCGCGACGAGCTCGGCGACTGGAAGGTGCTGATCCACTCGCCGTTCGGCGCGCAGGTGCACGCGCCCTGGGCGCTGGCGATCGGGACCCGGCTGCGCGAGCGCTACGGCCTGGACGCGCAGGTGATGCACGCCGACGACGGCATCGTGCTGCGCCTTCCGGACACCGACGCGGCCGACCCGACCACCGAGAGCCTGGGGCTGCTGTTCGCCTCGGACGAGATCGAGGAGATCGTCACCGGCGAGATCGGCGGCTCGGCGCTGTTCGCCTCACGCTTCCGCGAGTGCGCCGGCCGTGCGCTGCTTCTGCCGCGCACGCGCCCGGGCAAGCGCACGCCGCTGTGGCAGCAGCGGCAGCGCTCGGCGCAGCTGCTGGCGGTGGCGGCGCGGCACGCGAGCTTCCCGATCGTGCTGGAGGCCGTGCGCGAGGTGCTGCAGGACGTGTACGACGTGCCGGGGCTGATCGAGCTGTGCCGGGACATCGAGGCGCGCAAGGTGCGGATCGTCGAGGTGGAGACGGCGCAGCCCTCGCCCTTCGCGCGCTCGCTGCTGTTCGGCTACATCGCGCAGTTCATGTACGAGGGCGACTCCCCACTGGCCGAGCGCCGCGCCGCCGCGCTGTCGCTGGACCCGGCGCTGCTGGCCGAGCTGCTGGGCCAGACCGGCCTGCGGGACCTGCTGGACCCGGACATCCTCATCGCCCTCGAAGAGGAACTCCAGTACCTGACGCCGACGCGGCGCGCCCGCGACGCCGAGGACGCCGCCGACCTGCTGCGCCTGCTCGGGCCGCTGTCCACGGCGGAGGCGGCGGCGCGCGGGATCGAGGCGTCGTGGCTGGTGGACCTGGAGGGCGCGCGCCGCGTCATCAGGGTCCGGATGGCCGGCGAGGAGCGCTGGGCCGCGATCGAGGACGCGGGACGGTTGCAAGACGCGCTGGGCATCCCCCTGCCGGTCGGCATCCCCGAAGCTTTCACCGCCGTGGTCGCCGACCCTTTGGGCGACCTGGTCGCCCGCTACGCGCGTACGCACGGCCCCTTCAGCGCCATCGAACCCGCGGTTCGCTTCGGCATCCCTGCTTCTTCGGTGATCGCAGCCCTGGAACGCCTGGCAGCCACCGGCCGCGTACTTTCTGGCGAGTTCCGCCCCGGCGGCAGTGGCACGGAGTGGTGCGACGCCGAAGTCCTTCGCCGGGTCCGCCGCCGCACGATGGCAGCACTGCGCAAGGAAGCCGAGCCGGTCCCACCGCGAACGTTGGCCATGCTCCTCCCAGCCTGGCAATCCGTCGGCCGCGCCGCTTCCTCACCTCTGCGCGGCACCGACGGAGTGCTCCGAGTCGTCGAGCAACTCGCTGGCGCAGTGGTCCCCGCCTCGGCCCTGGAGCGCCTGATCCTGCCCTCGCGTGTCGCCGACTACTCCCCAACAATGCTCGACGAACTGACCTCCTCCGGCGAGGTCGTCTGGGCCGGCGCCGGATCGCTTGCCGGCGACGACGGCTGGGTAACGCTGTGCCCCGCAGAGCTGGCACCACTCCTCCTCCCCGAACCCTCCGAGGCCCTGGACCCCGGCCCCGTCCACGAGGCAATCCTGGCCGCCCTAGGCGATGACGCAGCTCTATTCCTACGCGGGATCGTTTCCCGAGTCGGCGACGCCTTTCCCCCATCAGAAGTTCTGTCAGGACTCTGGGACCTACTCTGGGCCGGCTACGTCACCAACGACACACTCGCGCCACTTCGCGGCCTCCTGAACTCGGGCAAGAGCGCCCACAAGGCGCGCCGTCCCACTCCTCGCGGCCGCTACGCCCGCTTCGGCGTCGCAGCAGTGGCGGCCGACCAGAACGCCTCGGCCGCCGTGAGCCCCTCCGGCGCCGGCCGCTGGTCCCGCCTGTCCCCCCGCATCGCCGACCCGACGCGCCGCGCGCACCTGCTCGGCGAGGTGCTGATGGACCGCTACGGCGTCGTGACGCGCGGCTCGGTGATGGCCGAACGCATCCCCGGCGGCTACGCGGGCGTGTACTCGGTGCTGTCAGCCTACGAAGAGGCGGGCCGCGCCCGCCGCGGCTACTTCGTCGAAGGCCTGGGCGCCGCCCAGTTCGCCGCCGAAGGCGCCGTCGACCGCCTCCGCTCCCTGGCCGCCTCACTGGAGGCGCTGGAGAACCGCGACCACGCGGCGACAGGCGCCACCCTCGACGACAGCGTCCACAAACTGATGGGCACCCCCCACGAATACAC
>NZ_JAACYW010000223.1 GCF_015356825.1 Catenulispora rubra
CGCCTACGCGCACGGCCTCAGCAGCAGCGGCAGCGGCAGCGTCCGTACTCGCTGCGGCGAGGCCGTGCGCGTAGGCGTACATGTCGGCCAGTCCTGCGCGTGAGCGCGGGTTGAGCGGGCGTCCGTCGGGGCGGGTCATCGTGGCGGGGCGTTCGGCGAGTGCCGCGCGGCCGAGGGGGCTGAGCGCCGCGGCGTCGGCGGTGGTCAGGCCGGCGTAGTCCGTGTCCTGGTAGCCGATCACTCGGTTGGCCCAGTCGTAGAGCAGGCGGCGGTCCTCGTCCGGGACGCCCATGATGCGCGCGAGCGTCGACACCGGGAGGTCGGCGGCGACCTCGACGAAGTCGGCGTGGCCGGTGGGCAGCACGCCGTCGATGAGGATGCGGGCCCGCTCGTTGATCGTCTCCTCCAGCGCCCGGATGGCCCGCGGGGTGAAGGCCGCCGCGACGATGCGGCGCAGCCGGGACTGCGCCGGCGGGTCCTGGTTGAGCATCATGGCGCGCACGAAGTCCAGGTCGTCGCTGGTCTCCGGATCGCGGATCTGGGTGCCGCCGAGGTGGGAGGAGAAAGTCTGCGGATCGCGCAGGACGCGCTTGACGTCGGCGTGCGCGAACACGCCCCAGTAGCCGGGGCCGGCGAGCCAGGCGCCGACTGCCGGCTCCTCGATCCAGCAGACCGGGGTGGTGCGGCGCAGCTCGGCGAAGCGGGAGTAGGGGACGGCGTCGGTGTAGGTCTGGGGATGGAAGATCTCGGCCGTCACCGTTCCAGCGTGCCGCACCGGCGAGGCGCGGGAAAGGGCCGGGGAGGTGAGTCGGCGGTATCAGGGGCCTGGCCGGGATCAGCTCACAACGGCTTGACCCAACGGGACCACTCGGCCTGGGGCGCGTAGCCGCCGGAGCGCCAGGCGCGGTGCGCGAGGTCGTTCTCGTCGAGGACCATGGCGTCGACGCGGGTGCCGCCGAGCGTGCGGAAGCGGGCTTCGGCGGCGTCGACCAGCAGCCGGCCGATGCCGGCGCGGCGGCGACCGGGGTGCACGGCGAGGCGGTAGAGGTGGCAGCGCCAGCCGTCCCAGCCGGCGATGACGGTGCCGACCAGTTCGCCGGTGGCCGGGTCGACGGCGAGGATCAGGGCCTCGGGGTCGCGCGCGACCAGCGCCGTGATCGCGGCGGTGCTGTCGGCGGGACGGTGCGCGTCCTCGGCGGCGAGCTGCCAGAAGGCCAGGACGGTGTCGAGGTCGGCGACGGTGGCGGGGCGGAGTTCTGGGGCCGGCATGGCGATGAGGCTAGGACTGTGTGGATGGATGTAGCCGCCGCCGCTCGCGATGCGGGACAACCGGCAAGCACACCGACGACCAAGAAAGCAGCCATACCGACCAAGAACCTTTCGGCCGCTCATAGTGGCTGACCGCACCAAGTCCGAGCGCCTCGCCGCCCTGCTCGAAGCACACCGAGCTCCGGCTGCACCAGCGCCCAGCCACCCCGCCTACTCGTCGTCGCCGATCACCGGCTCCAGCAGCGTGCCGGCGTTGTGTTCCAGCAGACGCCAGCCGCGCCGGGCCTCGCCGAGGACGGACCAGCAGCAGTTCGACAGCCCGCCGAGCGCGCCCCACAGCTCCTCGGGCAGGCCGAGCATGCGGCCGAGGGCCACGCGGGCCGCGCCGCCGTGGGTGGCGACGACCAGGGTGCCGCCCGGCGGGACCTTCTCCAGGCCGCGGAGGATGGCGGGCACCACGCGGTCGGCGACCTCGGTCTCCAGTTCGCCGCCGCCCCGGCGGATCGGTTCGCCGCGGCGGAACGACTCGAACTCCTCGGGGTAGCGGGCGATGATCTCGTCGTCGTTGAGGCCCTGCCAGCGGCCCGCGTAGGTTTCGCGCAGGCCCTCGTCGAGGCTGATCGGGAGGTCGGTGAGGTGCGCCAGGGTCTCGGCGGTGCGGGTCGCCCGGATCAGGTCGGAGGCGACGATCACGCAGGGCCCGAGGCCGGCCAGGACGCGGGCGGCACGCTCGGCCTGGGCCAGGCCCACCTCGTCCAGGGGGATGTCGGTCTGGCCCTGGAAGCGGCGCTCCAGGTTCCAGGCCGTGCGGCCGTGGCGCCACAGGACGATCTGCCGGGCGCCGTTCACGTGCGCGGCGCGGTCCATGCCGGACGGCGCGGTCTCGGTCAGCTCGTGGTCGCGCGAGGCCGACGCCGAGATGGCGGCCTGGGCCGCCGCGGAGGTGGCGGCGGCGAGCGCGGCGGTACTGGCGGTGGCGGCAGCGCTGGCGACCGGGGCAGCGACAGCAGCCGCGACCCCGGCGCCGGGAGTGGCAGCCGGGGCCGGCGCCGCAGCGCCGGCCCCTATGCCGTCCTGGTTCGTGCTCACGCGCCCAACCCGGCGGCTGGTCGGTCGTCCTCCGCGACCTCGGCGTCGTCGGCATCGTCAGCGTCATCGGCGAACTCGTCGTCAGCGACATCCTCGGCCTCAGCCGCAGGCCCGACCGTCGCCACGGACCCGGCGGGCCGCTCGCTCCGGCCGTTCGTCACCGAGTCCGGCAGCTCGATCAGCGGGCAGTCCTTCCACAGCCGCTCGAGCGAGTAGTACGTCCGCTCCTCGGCGTGCTGAACGTGCACCACGATGTCGATGTAATCCAGCAGGACCCAACGGCCCTCCTGCTCACCCTCGCGCCGCGCGGGCTTGGCGCCGATCTCCAGCAGCCGCTCTTCGATGCCGTCGACGATCGCGCGCACCTGGCGGTCGCTGTTGGCGGAGGCCAGGACGAAGGCGTCGGTGATCACGAAGACGTCGCTCACGTCGTACGCGACGATGTCGTCGGCCACTTTGTCGGACGCCGCCTGGGCCGCCGCGATGGCGAGCTCCCGGGCGCGGTCGGTTGCGGTCATGAAGTCTTCCGTTCGTGGACGCTTTCTGGGCGATTACCAGGATCTCATGCTCAGCCGGTCGGCCCGCCGGGTTTAGGCCGCCGGCGGCCTCAGCCCGCCGACGGCCCGGCCCACCAGTGGCCTCAGCCGGTGGACGAGCTCGTCGCCGTCGACCGGTGCGTGGCCCGGTCGTTGCTGGACTTCGTCCCATCCGTCGGCCCGCCGCCGGCCGTCGAGTCCGTCCCGGTGCCGGTGCCGGTCGCCGTCCCGGACCCGCTCGGCGCGCTCGGCGTCGGCGCCTGGTCGGCCGGCACCTGCCCGATCTGCGTCCAGTCCGCCCCCAGCACCACCCGGGCGTCGGTGAGCGTGGTGTCGAACGGCGTGACCCGCACCGCGCTGTCCGGCAGCCCGAGCGCCAGCGCCACCTGCCTGCCGAGCGACATCGCGTCCTGGTTCGGCACCGTCACGTACGTGTTCGCCGCCTGCTGCACCACGCCCTGGTCCACCGGCGTGTAGCCGCCGCCGATCAGCTTCGAGTCGGCCATCGCGCGGCTGGAGACGGTGTCGGCGCGGCCGGTGGCGTCGGCCACCGAGACCCGGGTCAGCCCGCCGTTGTCCTTGGCCTTGGACGCGCCGTCCAGCAGGGCCTTGACCACACCGGAGGCCTTGTCCAGGTCCATCACCCCGGACCCGTCGGACCGCAGCGGCAGCGACTGCTCGGAGAACCGGCTGCCCTGCTCCTCGGCGCCGAGCGCGGTCAGGATCGCGGCCAGCTTGTTGTTGGGCAGCGCCGGGTCCGGGACCGCGGCCAGGCTGTTGAGCACCGCCGTGGTGGTGCCCGCCTGGTGCGGGATCTTGGCCAGCAGGCCCTGCACCACCTGGCCGAACCGGGCCAGCTGCTTGTCCGGCGCCTCGCCCTTCGGGTGGTAGACCGCGTAGTAGGCGGCCTTGTCGCCGGTCATGTCCTGGGTGCCGGCCTGGAAGAGCGGCTTGCCGTTCTGGTCCAGGACCGCCGCGGCCGAGGCCGGGTCCACGGTGACCGTCACGCCGATCAGGTTGTTCAGCAGCGCCCCGAACGTCAGCTCGTCCATCGACCAGACGCCGTCCACGTTCACACCGAGCAGCGTGGTCAGCGCGTCCTTGCCGGCCGGCGCGGCGCTCGGCATCGAGCCGCCGAACGGCTGGCTGTCCAGCGCGGCGGACTCCACGCTCAGCTCGGCCGGGATCAGCAGCGCCGCACCCCGGCCGGCCGGATCGGTCTTGCCCGCCACCTCGTTCTTGTCCGCGACCAGGACCACGTTGCCGACCGCGTTGCCGTTGCTGTCCTTGACCTGGAGCAGCACGGCGGTCTGGGTGGCCTTCACCCCGCCGCCGCCGTTGAGCAGGAACCACGCCCCGCCGCCGACGACCAGCAGCACGAGCACCGCGGCCAGCGCCATCAGCTGGATGCGGCGGCGCCGGGCCCGCTCGGCGCGGTCGTCGTTGCCGACGAAGTGGAGCCAGTTGGTCAGCTCGCCCTCGGAATCGCCGGGGTCGCCGGTCCCGCCGGTGTTGTCGGCGTCCGAGGCGGCTTCGGCGGCGGTCTCGGTCGCGACGACGCGCGCCGGCGGCTCGAAGAACTGCGCCGGCTCGGGGTCCGGCACGAAGCCCGCGACCGGCTCGGGCATCGTCGGGAACGCCGACACGCGCGCAGCGGCAGGATCCTCATAGGAGGGCTGCTGCTGGGGGAACGGCTGGTAGGACGGCGCCTGCTGGGCCTGGCCGTAGGGGTCGTACTCGTAAGAAGGCTGCTGCGGCGGCGCCTGGTGCGTGGGCGCCTGCTGGGCGGGCGGTGCAGGCTGGGCAGGCTGCGTGGGCTGGTAGAAGCCCGAAGAGTCGAGATTCTGGTACTGGGCCGGCGCCTCGGGATAACCGGCGTTCCCGTATCCGTACGGCTGCGCCTGGTAAGGATCCTGCGCCTGGTACTGCTGATACCCGCCCTGTTGATACGGATCTTGCTGGTATTGATCCGTTGGGTACTGCTCCTGGTACTGCTGGCCCTGCGGCTGCTGGTACGCGCCGCCCTGGTAGTAGGAGGGGTCCGTGTACCCGGAGTACTGGTCGTACGCCGCGGCCTCCTGCTCGGCCCGCTCCACGTACTCCGCCGGCCGCTCGTACTCCCCCGATCCGCGCCGCCCGGTGCCGGGGCTCTGCGGGGCCCGATAAGGGTCCTCCGGGGGGCTGTCGGCGCGGCGCCGTCGGCCGCGCCCTCCCGAGCCCCCGCTCGTCGGCGGATCGTTCTCCCCCGGCCAGCTCATGTCGTCCCTGTCCCAGGGGTGTCCCGGTAGAGCCCCCGCTTGTTGATGTACTGGACGATGCCGTCGGGGACCAGGTACCAGACCGGTTCCCCGTGCCGGACGCGTTCACGGCAGCCGGTGGAGGAGATCGCCATGGCCGGCACCTCCACCAGCGAGGCCTTCCCCGGCGGCAGCCCCGGGTCGGCCAGCCGGTGGCCCGGCCGGGTGACGCCGATGAAGTGGGCGAGGTCGAACAGCTCCTCGGGGTCGCGCCAGGAGAAGATCTGCTCCAGGGCGTCGGCGCCGGTGATGAAGAACAGGTCGGTGTCCGGGCCGCGCTCGACCGACAGCTCCCGCAGGGTGTCGGTGGTGAAGGTGGGCCCGCCGCGGTCGATGTCCACCCGGCTCACCGAGAACCGGGGGTTCGAGGCGGTGGCGATCACCGTCATCAGATAGCGGTCCTCGGCCGGGGACACCCGGCGCTCGGACTTCTGCCAAGGTTCACCGGTCGGGACGAACACCACCTCGTCGAGCCCGAACAGGCTCGCGACCTCGCTGGCCGCGACCAGGTGGCCGTGGTGCACGGGGTCGAAGGTGCCGCCCATGACGCCCAACCGCGTCCGGCGCCGTCGGGTCGCCCCGGCGGCCTGCGGCTCAGGCGTCGGATGAGAGGTCATGGCGCGTCACCCTACCCGGTCGGACCGGGGTGGTGGGACTAGCGATCCTTGTTAAGGCGCGTGGTGACGAACAGCAGGATCAGCAGGACGCCGAGGACGATCGCGCCGTTCAGCGGCGGGTTGATGCCGTTGTGCGTGGGCTCGGGCGCCGTCGTGCCCTCGGCGAGGAGGGCGTGCGCGGCCTGCGTGGCGGTGGAGAATGCGGACATGGACGTCAGCATAGGGGGTCCGGCGTAGCGGAATCCCGGCAGGGTACCCGCTGCGGCGGGTGCCGTCAGCCGCGCGGGCTACTCCCCTGGACCGAGGCCGGCTGCTCGCCCCTGCTTGGCCCCTACTTCGCCCTTACTCGCCCTCGGAGTCGTGGTTCCGGTAGCCGCGCAGACACGCCCAGGCGAGCAGGACGACGGTGATCACCGCGCCCAGCACGAACCACCGCAGCCAGCCCGCGGTGTGGGGGGCCGTGTTCTGGGGGAACGGGCTGGGGTCCGCCAGATAGATCGAGTGAAGGACACGCATGGCGTCCACAGTACGCCGGGCCCCAGGGGAACCTCCCAGCAGGTCCGGACGTCCCTATCTTGAGAGCTCCACCGGCGGTCATGGGAACGCCCCGCGAGGGCTGTGCCGGGTCTACTGTGAGCTATAGAGACGTCTACAAGGGGGTTCCCGATGCCGGATCGCGAAGGTTCTGAGAACACGCCGGACCGGAGCCGGAAGCGCTTCCCGGGCATCAGCTCCCGGGCCTACGAGCATCCCGCGGACCGCACGGCGCTGGTCGCACTGCGCAAGATCGACGGCTTCGACATGCTGCTGCGCAAGCTGTCCGGCTTCATCGACGAGCGCAAGATCCGGCTGTCCCTGCTGGCCGACGGCGTCAAGGTCGGCGACCTGCAGTTCCAGCGCCTGCAGGCGCTGCTGGAGGACGCCGTGGACGTCCTGGACATCGGCTTCATGCCGGAGATGTACGTCGTCCAGAACCCGGTCCCGAACGCCTTCACCATCGGCATGGACCGCCCGACGATCGTCCTCACGACCGGCCTGTACGAGCTGATGGACGAAGAGGAGATGCGCTTCATCGTCGGCCACGAGGCCGGCCACGTCCTGTCCGGCCACGCGGTCTACCGCACGATGCTGTTCTGGCTGACCAACTTCGCCACGAAGCTGTCCTGGATGCCCATCGGCAAGTGGGGCATCGACATGTTCATCAACGCCCTGCTGGAGTGGTTCCGCAAGGCCGAACTGTCCTGCGACCGCGCCGGCCTGCTGGTCGAGCAGGACCTGGACGCCGCCATGCGCTCCCTGATGAAGCTGGCCGGCGGCTCCCACCTGGCGGAGATGAACCCCGTCGCGTTCTTGGAGCAGGCCCGCGAGCACGAGGGCGGCGGCGGCCTGCGCGAGTCCATCCTGAAGCTGATGAGCCTGCGCGAGCGCACCCACCCCTACACGTCGATCCGCGCCCTGGAACTGACCCGCTGGGTCGAGTCCGGCGACTACCAGCGCGTCATGGCCGGCGACTACCCGCGCCGCGAGGACGACCCGCAGGCCAGCGTCCGCGAGGAGGCCCGCGCCGCGGCGAACCAGTACAAGGAGAACTTCGAGCGGACCACCGACCCGCTGCTGACGAAGGTGCGCGGCTTCGCCGACGAGGTGGCCGGGGTCGGGAGCCGGATCGGCGAGACGATGTACCGCAAGTGGGGCCCGAGCCGCGGCGAGGGCGACGCGGCGCCGGACGAGGGTGCTGAGGACTGAGGACTGAGGTCTGCGGTCTGATGCGCTGCGGTCTGATGCGCTGAGGGCTGAGGCGCTGAGCTGAGCGACGAGGCGGGCGGCCCCGGTTCCTGGTGGAATCGGGGCCGTTTCGCTTTCGCGAGCACCGCCGGCCGCGAGCGCAACCTGGTGTGCGAGGCGGGCGTGGCGGCATTTTGTTAGGACCTTATCGCCCCTTGTATGCAGATATAGCACGCGCCACCGACACCGCCGCCACCACCGACACCGACACCGACACCGACACCGAACCGTGCCTGGAGCAGGCGCCCGGGAACAGCGCGTTCGGGAGCAGCGCGTTCGGCGGCACCCGAGGCGCCGCCGCCGCACATCAGGCGCCCGGCCCGTCCTCCGGCGCGAGCATCACCAACTGGTAGTCCCGCCCCGACACCGAGAAGCGCACCGCGTCCTGCCCCGACGCCGACACCGACGTACTCGCGCTGCTGGTGCTCCCCGAGCCCCCGGGCGTCCCCGATGCCGGGGGCACGTTCGGGTTCCGGTCGTTCCCGGCCTTCGACGACGAGAACAGCCGCGGCACGCCGATGATCGCCGACGTGACCAGCGCGGCCAGCACCACCCAGGCCACGTTCCGTCGCCAGCGCCGGCGGCGGCTGGTGCCGTAGTCGACCGGGGTGCTCTTGTGCCGGACGGGTGCCGGGACCTCGCTGAGGTCGGTCGGCGTGCCGTCGGTGCGCCAGCCGCCGTCGTGCGGGCGCTGTCTGCGCCACTTCTCGCTCAGCTCGCGCTGGCGGGCCGAAGGCTCCTTGTAGGTCGCGGTCTTCGTCGACTCCTTGGTGAAGGAGCGTTCGAAGTCAGCCCACTCCCGCTCGGAGAGTATCGGCGCCTCACCTGGGTCTTCGCCGTTCTGGTTCTTGTCCTCGGCCACGGACGGCCTTCCCCAACCCGCTCAGGCACGGCCCACTTCCCCCGGACCGCGACACGGACATGATGGGCGAAAGGCTACTTGATCCGGCCCCGTTGCACACCTGGTTCGGTGCCCGCCTGCACGGATCACCGCCGGATCCGGCCGCCGCCGCGCACGCGGATCACTCCCGGATCTGGCCGTCGCCGGTCATCAGGTACTTCGTGGACGTGAGCTCCGGCAGCCCCATCGGCCCGCGCGCGTGGGTCTTCTGCGTGGAGATGCCGATCTCCGCCCCGAAGCCGAACTCGCCGCCGTCCGTGAAGCGCGTCGAGACGTTCACGCCGACCGCGGCGGCGTCCACCCTCAGCTGGAATGCGCGGGCCGCGTTCAGGTCGCGGGTGACGATCACGTCGGTGTGCCCGGTGTTGTGAGCGTTGACATGATCGATCGCCGCGTCCAGCGAGTCCACGACCGCCGCCGACAGGTCCAGCGACTCGTACTCGGCGGCGAAGTCCTCGTCGGTGGCCGGCACGACGGCCGCGGAGAAGGCCGCGACCCGCTTGTCGCCGTGCACGGTGACGCCCTTCTCCGCCAGCGCGGCGAGCGCCTTCGGCAGGAACGCCTCAGCGACGTCGGTGTGCACGAGCAGCGACTCGGCGGCGTTGCAGACGCTGTAGCGCTGGGTCTTGGCGTTGATCAGGATGCTCAGTGCCTGGTCGAGGTCGGCGGAGGCGTCGACGTAGACGTGGCAGTTGCCGGTCCCGGTCTCGATCACCGGGACCCGCGCGTTGTCCACCACGGACCGGATCAGCGAGGCGCCGCCGCGCGGGATGAGCACGTCGACCAGCCCGCGCGCGTTCATCAGGTGCGTCACGGCCTCGTGCGAGTCGCCGGGCACCAGCTGCACGGCGTCAGCCGGGAAGCCGGCCGCGACCAGCGCGTCCCGCATCACGGCGACCAGCACGGTGTTGGAGTCCTTGGCGGAGCTGGACCCGCGCAGCAGCGCCGCGTTGCCGGACTTCAGGCAGATGCCGGCGGCGTCCACGGTGACGTTGGGCCGCGCCTCGTAGATGATGCCGACCACGCCCAGCGGCACCCGCACCTGCCGCAGCTCGATCCCGTTCGGCAGCACGCCCCCGCGCACGCTCTCGCCGACCGGGTCGGGCAGCGAGGCGAGCTGGCGCAGCGCGTCGGCGATGGCGGCGACGCGCGCTCCGGTGAGCGTGAGCCGGTCGATGTACCCGGCCGCCGAGCCCCCCTCCCGCGCACGCTCGGTGTCGCGACCGTTGGCC
This sequence comes from Catenulispora rubra, assembly GCF_015356825.1. GTDB lineage: Bacteria > Actinomycetota > Actinomycetes > Streptomycetales > Catenulisporaceae > Catenulispora > Catenulispora rubra. The sequence goes on from NZ_JAACYW010000223.1 coordinate 9,727, forward strand.
TCGACGATCTCGGCGGTGCGGGCCACGAGCGCGTCGGCCATGGCGTGCAGGGCCGCGTCCTTCTGGCCCCGCGGTCGCTGGGCCAGGTCGGCGGCGGCCTTCTTGGCCCGGCGGGCGGTGTCCAGGACTTCGGTCTGCAGGTCCGTCATGGGTCCAGCGTAGGCCGAGCGGGGGCGTCCCCGAGGGGATTTCGCCTGTCGAGACGCCCCGGCCGGCCCCGGTCCCGGCCGACGCCGACCCGACTCCAGCCGACACCGACCGTCCCCGGTCACGCCGCCAGCGGCTGGACCGTCAGCTGGTAGTCCTCGCGGACCCGGCCGTCCTCGTCCAGCACCAGGAAGACCCGGGCCGACCAGGCGGTCTCGCCGGTGTCCGGGCCCTGCGCATGGTCCAGCCGGATGGTGAAGGTGACGAGACCGCCGTGAACCGCGGCGTCCTCGCCGCCGACGGCGGTGTAGGCGGCGTTCGCGACGAAGGCCTCGTAAGCCTCGGCGACCCGCGCGACGAGCGCGGTACGACCGAAGTACTGCCGGCCCTCGATGTACTCGATGCCGCGGTCCGCCCACAGCTCCTCAACGGCCTTGGCCCGGTCGGCCGGGTCGCCGAGAGACCAGACGGCGAGGTAGCGGTCGACGACGGTCTGGATCTGGCCGGTGAGGTTTCCGGTGGCGGGGCTTCCGGTGATGAGGTTTCCGGTGGTGTTCTTGGTGGAGTTCGTCATGGCCACGACTCTCGGCCCGCCGGTCGCCGGAGGGTCAAGCGCCGCGAACCGGCAAGACTTTCCGGTAGGGGAGGCCTCAGAATCGGACCATCGACGTGGACACCCGGAACCGGCACATCGCCGCACACCTGAGCCGGCTGGAGGCGGAGCTGGGGCGGACGCAGCGCGCGGTGTCCTCGCTGCGGGACCTGCTGGCGCCGGGCAAGACCGACACCGTCCCGGACATCACGCTGCGCGAGACCCCGGCCGTGCAGGCGGCGGCGATCACCGAGACCGTGGCGATCGAGGACGGCACCCCGTGGATGCAGGGCGCGTTGGGCGAGCCCTACGCCACGGTCGCCGGACAGGGGCTGACCCCGACCGGCCATGCCGGCGGCCTGTTCACCGACGACGTGTTCACCGAGCACTTGGGCGAGGTGACCATCTTCGTCCCCTGTGAAGGACTGGTCCGCCCCACGGGCCGGGTCAGACCCCTGACGGTGCCGGCGGCCGAGCTGGCGATCATCGAGCACACCGGACCGCCGATCGAGTCCGACCGGGCCTACGGCGCCCTGGCGCGCTACGTCGAACGCCACGCGCTGGCCGTCCAGGGCCCCATCCGCGAGTACTACCTCGTCGGGCAGCGGGACACGCCGGACAAGGCGCAGTGGCACACCGAGGTGTGCTGGCCGGTGTTCCGGGTCGGGAGCTGACAGAGGGCTGATCGGAAGTCGCGCCGATCCGCATGCAACCGAACCCCCGGCCGCCCCAGTCAAGTCGGTGTCACCGAGCGGGGCCGACCGGCACCGCTCCCCACCCAGCCGCCTGTCCGGGCCGGCTCAACGCGCGAGGAGTGCGAGCCTGATGGCGAAACCCGACCGCGACGCGGAATTCACCGAGTACCTCAAAGCCCGCTCGGCGTGGCTGGCCCGGGTCGGCTACCTGCTGTGCGGGGACTGGCACCGGGCCGACGACCTGGCCCAGAACGCCGCCGTGCGGCTGTACCGGCACTGGAGCCGGGCCTCCCGCGCCGACAGCGTCGACGCCTACGCGCGGCGGATCCTGGTCAACGTCTACCTCGACGAGCAGCAGTCCGGCTGGTCGCGGTTCACGTTCCTGCACCGCGACCCGATCGAGCGGGAGACGCCGGCACTCGACGCCGACGCCTCCCTCGATCTGCGCGAGGCGCTGGCGCGCCTGGCACCGCGGCAGCGGGCGACCGTGGTGCTGCGCTACTACTGCGACCTGTCGGTCGAGGAAGCGGCCGAGGTACTGGGCTGCTCCCCGGGCACCGTCAAGAGCCAGACGGCGCGAGCGCTGGCCAGGCTGCGGGTGCTGCTGGCACCCCGGGCGGCTATCGAACTCGAAGGGATCACCCGATGACCGACGACCTGACGACAGCCCTGCGCGCGATGGCGGAGTCGGGCCAACCGCCCGCGATGGACGTGGAACACGTCCTGCACCAGGGAAGGCACAGCCTGATCCGGCGCCGGATGGCGGCGATCAGCGGCGGCACCGCGGCGGTGGCGGCGACCGCGCTGGCGGTCGGGGTGCTGGCGCCGGCCGGGAGCGCGGGGCACCTGGGCGGCGTGGCCGACCCGGCGAGCTCCTCGACGACCACTCCCGCGGCCGCCGTGACCACTCTTCCGCCCGACCTGGACCCGCACGACCCGGTCACCGTCGGCTGGAAGTTCGGCTACCTCCCGAGCGGGATGAGCGCCTACGGCGGCGGTGCGGGCGGGATGGGGAAGAACGAGGGCACGGTGTCGGCGTACGACGACTCCGGGTTCGCGCTGAGCCTCCAGTCGGAGCGTGAAGACACTGTCGTGCCCGGCAACAAGAACAACGGGGTGCCCACCGAGAAGGTCCCCGCTTCTGTGCCCGGAGCGCGCGAGGCCTACTGGGCCGGCTACGGAAACGGGCAGCTCGTCAACAGCGCCGGCCCCGCCAAGCCCTTCGCCGGCCTGTCGTGGCAGCTGCCGAGCGGCGAGTGGATGACGCTGGTCGCCCTCAACGTCCCCGCCCGCGCCGACTGGAAGGAGCAGACCCTCAAAGCCGCCGCGCACATCATCAGGCAGGACCACTCGCAGCCCTTGCCGTTCCGGCTCGCGAACCTGCCCGCGGGGCTCACCATCACCGGCGGCAGTGTGGATCGCATCGGCGGGAACACCAACGGCGACCTCCTGATCCAGGCCGGGCCGAACCCGAGCAACGCCCCGATGGTGATGATCGAAGCGTTCAAGATCGGGTCCATGAAGATCGGGGGCGCGGTGCCGCCGCAGAACAAGAACACCTGCGCCGACTCCAACGGGCTGACGATGTGCGTCAGCTCCCCCGACCCCGAGCCCGCACCGCTGAAGGCGGCGGGCGGCGCGCAGGCGCTGCTGAACAAGGTCGTCTCGCTCGGCAACGACCCGGCGAACTGGACGACCGGCGTCCTGTCGTAGGTCCGCACCGCGGAAAAGGCACCGTCGACGCGTATGGCGTCGGCGGCGCCTCGGTGTTTCGGCGTCTCCGTGTTTCGGTGTTCAGCGTCTCAGCGTTTCAGTGCCCGATATCTCAGCGCCTCAGCGCAGGACGACCAAGTCGTCCCGGTGCACCAGCTCCCGCTCGTACTGCGGCCCCAGCGCCGCCGCGAGCTCGCGCGTCGAGCGCCCCAGCAGTTCCGGCAGCTCGCTCGCGTCGTAGTTCACCAGTCCGCGTGCGACCGCGACCCCGGCGTCGTCCACCAGATCCACCGGGTCCCCGGCGTTGAAGGACCCTTCGACACCGGTCACGCCGGCCGGCAGCAGCGACAGCCGCCGCTCGACGATCGCCTTCACCGCACCGGGATCCAGCCGCAGCGAGCCGCGCGTGTCGGCGGCGTGCGCCAGCCACAGCAGGCGGGTCGGCGTGCGGGAACCGGTCCGGTGGAACAGTGTGCCGACCACCTCGCCACGCAGCGCGCGGGCGGCGTGCGCGGCCGAGGTCAGCACCACCGGGATGCCGGCCTCGGTGGCGATCCGGGCGGCCTCGACCTTCGTGGCCATGCCGCCGGTGCCGACCCCGGCCCGGCCCGCTCCCCCGATGGAGATGCCGGCCAGGTCCGCGGGGCCGCGGACGTCGGCGACCTGCGACGTTCCGGGCTTGGAGGGGTCGCCGTCGTAGAGCGCGTCCACGTCCGAGAGCAGCACCAGCAGGTCGGCGTGCACCAGGTGCGCCACCAGGGCGGCCAGCCGGTCGTTGTCGCCGAAGCGGATCTCGTGGGTGGCGACCGTGTCGTTCTCGTTCACGATCGGCAGGACGTTCATGTCCAGCAGCCGCGCCATCGTCTGGTGCGCGTTGCGGTAGTGCGAGCGCCGCGTCGTGTCGTCGACCGTGAGCAGCACCTGGCCCACGGTGCGGCCGTAGCGCGCGAAGGAGGCCGTGTACCGGCCGACCAGCAGGCCCTGGCCGACCGAGGCCGCGGCCTGCTGGGTCGGCAGGTCCTTGGGGCGCTTGCGCAGGCCCAGCGGCGCCAGGCCGGCGGCGATGGCGCCGGAGGACACCAGCACCAGCTGCGTGCCCGGCACCTCCAGGCGCGAGGCGATGGCGTCGACCAGCGCGTCGACCCGCTCGCCGGACAGACCGCCGACGCCGGTGGTCAGCGACGAGGAGCCGACCTTGACCACGATCCGCCGGGCGGCGGACACCTCTTCACGCAGCTGGCCGGACACGGTTGCTCAGAACCCTTACTCTCGGCTTCTCGTGGGCTTCTCACGGGCTTCCAGCCGGCTTCCGGCCGGCTGCTCGCGAGATGGCGGGTTACTCGTCGTCCTCGGGGGCGAACACATCGATTGTCCCATTCGCACGGCGCCGGTGCGCCTTGCGGTACTCGGCGTCTCGCGATGTGGGCTGCGCCTCGTGCAGGTGCAGGCGGGGGTCCTCGCCGCGGCGGCCGCCGGTGGCGGTGACGCCGAGCGCGCCGGTGGGGATCGAGGGCTGCCAGTCGAAGACCACGGCGCGCGGGCCGTCGCCGATGACCACGGTGTCGCCCTCGTTGGCGCCCATCTTGACCAGCTGGACCTCGACCCCGAGCTTGTTGAGCCGGTCGGCGAGGTAGCCCACCGCCTCCTCGTTGCTGAAGTCGGTCTGGCGCACCCAGCGCTCGGGCTTGGTGCCGCGCACGAAGTAGGCGTCCTCGGCCTCGTCGTAGGAGATGGTGAAGCCGACCTCGTCGACCGCCTTGGGGCGGATGACGATGCGCTCGGGCTCCGGCTCGACGCGGGACTCGCGGGTGGTGTCCACGATCTTCGCCAGCGCGAAGGACAGCTCGCGCAGACCCGCGCGGGAGACCGCGGAGACCTCGAACACGTCCAGCCCGCGGGCCTGGAGCTCCGGCCGCACGATGTCGGCCAGGTCCTTGCCCTCGGGGATGTCGGTCTTGTTCAGCACGACCAGGCGCGGGCGGTCGGAGAGCCTGCCGTAGATGCCCCACTCGCTCTCGTCGCGGGAGTCCTCGTAGGCACGCAGTTCGGCCTCGATGACGTCCAGGTCGGAGATCGGGTCGCGGTCGGTCTCCAGCGTGGCGCAGTCCAGGACGTGCACCAGCACCGCGCAGCGCTCGATGTGCCGCAGGAACTCGTGGCCCAAGCCCTTGCCGTCGGAGGCGCCGGGGATCAGGCCGGGCACGTCGGCGATGGTGTAGACGGACTCGCCGGCGCTGACCACGCCCAGGTTCGGGACCAGGGTGGTGAACGGGTAGTCGGCGATCTTCGGCTTGGCCGCGGACATCGCGGCGATCAGCGAGGACTTGCCGGCGCTGGGGTAGCCGACCAGCGCGACGTCGGCGACCGACTTCAGCTCCAGCGCGAAATCGCCCTCCTCGCCGGGCTCGCCGAGCAGCGCGAAGCCGGGGGCCTTGCGCTTGGAGGTGGCCAGCGCGGCGTTGCCCAGGCCGCCGACGCCGCCGTGCGCCACCACGAACCGGGTGCCGCTGCCGACCAGGTCCGCGACCACCTCGCCGAAGGCGTCCTTGACCACGGTGCCGGAGGGCACCGGGAGCACCAGGTCGGCGCCGTTGGAGCCGGTCTGGAAGTCGCCGCCGCCGGGCTTGCCGTTGCCGGCCTTGCGGTGCGGGGAGAAGTGGTAGTCCAGCAGCGAGTTGGTGTTCGGGTCCACCACCAGCACGATGTCCCCGCCGCGGCCGCCGTTGGCGCCGTCCGGGCCGCCCAGCGGCTTGAACTTCTCGCGCTTGACCGAGGCGCAGCCGTGGCCGCCGTTCCCGGCCGTGACATGCAGCTTCACGCGGTCGACGAAAGTCGCCATGGTCAGCGCCTCCTTGCTTTCCGTATAGGTACTACAAACACGAAGGAGCGGGCCGGGGATCTCCCCGGCCCGCTCCTTCGAAGCGGTGTGTCGCCGGTGGCTGTTACTCGGCCACCGGGACGATCGAGATGACGCGCCGACCACGCAGCGTGCCGAACTCCACCTTGCCCGCGGCGAGCGCGAACAGGGTGTCGTCCTTGCCGCGGCCCATGTTCAGGCCGGGGTGGAAGTGGGTGCCGCGCTGGCGGATGATGATCTCGCCGGCGTTGACGTTCTGGCCGCCGAAGCGCTTCACGCCGAGGCGTTGGGCGTTGGAGTCGCGACCGTTCTTGGAGGACGATGCGCCCTTCTTGTGTGCCATGTGTCAGCCCGCCCTTACTTCTTGCCGCCGTCGATGGCGGTGATCCTGATCTGCGTGTGCTTCTGGCGGTGGCCCTTGCGCACGCGGTAGCCGGTCTTGTTCTTGTACTTGAGGATGTGGATCTTCGGACCCTTGGTCTCCTCGACCACCTCGGCCTTGACCTTCACGCCCTCCAGGACCCACGGGTCGGAGGTGACGGCGTCGCCGTCGACGAGCAGGATCGCGGACAGTTCCAGCTCCTGGCCGGCCGGGGCGCCCGGGAGGCGGTCCACCTCGACGACGTCGCCGACAGCCACCTTGTGCTGCCGTCCGCCGCTCTTGACGATCGCGTACACCGCGAAACTCACTCTCTTCTCGTCGACTGTGGGTCGATCAGGTCTGCTGTCCACTCTGCTTGACCAACTCAGTTGCTGGTCACGAGCGTCCGCCACTTCTTGCGAGGTATACGGACTGACGACCCATCGAGCCGATCATCATCCGGGCCGCCGCTGCTTGCGCAGGGGCCCTACGGATGCCGGGCACACGTATCGCATGCCGAAGCTCAAGGGTACGGAAGTCCACGCCTCAGGGTCAAACCGGGGCCCGGTCCGGCACTGGTCGGCCGATCCGGGCCGGCCCGGCAGCCGGTGCTGCTGGGCCGTGCGGTCCGGCCGGGCTTGGTGGTGCCCGGCCGGACCGCGGCAGTCAGCTGTGCTGTCAGCCCTGCTGTCAGCTGTGCGCCGCCGGGGGGCCGGCCGGACGCTTGGCCGCGCGCCGGACCCGCAGGCCGCGCCGCTTGGGTGCGTCCTCGGCCGACTCGACCGAAGCGCCGGCTGTCGCGGCGGCCACGGCCACCGCGACCGGCTCGGCGGCCTCGGCTTCCGTCTCCTCGCGGTCCGCCTCGGCCACGCTGACGTCGCCGCCGGCGTGCGGGACGTAGACGGTGTGCGCCTGGGCGTCCCCGGCGGCCAAGCGCTCGGTGACGTCGGCCTCCTCGACGGCGACCACGTCGGCCGGAGTCACCGCCGGGGCGACCACGTGCGCGTGGCTCGGGATGTGCTCCACGTCGCTGTGCTCGGACAGTTCGGCGGCCTCGTCCTGGCTCTCGTCCTGGGCTGCGTCGTCATCGAGGTCGTGGTCGGCGTCGACCGCGGCGACCCGGGTCACCTTGGTCACGGTGACGGGACCGGCGTCCGCGTGCTCGCCGTCGGCGAAGTCCTGGAACTCCTCCGGCACGCCGTCCACGTCGTACTGCGGATCGAAGTGCTGATGGCGGTCGGCGTGGCCGTGCGACTTGCGGCGCTTGCGGCGGCCGCGGCCGCCCTCGTGCTCGTCCTCGGCGCCGTTCTGGGCCTCGGAGCGGCCCTGCTCGCCCTGGCGGCCGCCGCGGCCCTGCGGGCCCCGGCCGTCGCGCTCGGCGTCCTCCGGGGAGTGGCCGTGGCCGACCGGCACCGGCTCCATGTGCACCAGCACCCCGCGGCCGTTGCACTTGTCGCAGGTCTCTGAGAAGGCCTCCAGCAGGCCCTGGCCGACCCGCTTGCGGGTCATCTGGATCAGGCCCAGCGAGGTGACCTCGGCCACCTGGTGCTTGGTCCGGTCCCGGCCCAGGCACTCCAGCAGCCGGCGCATCACCAGGTCGCGGTTGGACTCCAGGACCATGTCGATGAAGTCGATGACGATGATGCCGCCGAGGTCGCGCAGCCGCAGCTGGCGGACGATCTCCTCGGCCGCCTCGATGTTGTTGCGGGTGACCGTCTCCTCCAGGTTGCCCCCGGAGCCGGTGAACTTGCCGGTGTTGACGTCGATCACGACCATCGCCTCGGTGCGGTCGATGACCAGCGAGCCGCCGGAGGGCAGCCAGACCTTGCGGTCCAGCGCCTTGGCCAGCTGCTCGTCCACCCGGTGCACGGCGAAGATGTCCTGCTCGGAGGTCCAGCGCTCCAGCCGCGGCGCCAGGTCCGGGGCGACCCCGCCGACGTACTCGCGGATGGTGTCCCAGGCCTGGTCGCCGGAGACGACCAGCTTGCTGAAGTCCTCGTTGAAGATGTCGCGCACCACGCGCACGGTCAGGTCCGGCTCGCCGTACAGCAGCGTCGGGGCCGAACTGGCCGAGGACTGTGCCTTGCGCTGGATCTCCTCCCACTGCGCGGACAGCCGCTCCACGTCGCGGCGCAGCTCGTCCTCGGTGGCGCCCTCGGCGGCGGTGCGGACGATGACCCCGGCGTTCTCCGGGACGACCGCCTTCAGGATCGCCTTGAGGCGGTTGCGCTCGTTCTCCGGCAGCTTGCGGCTGATCCCGGTCATGGTGCCCTCGGGCACGTAGACCAGGTAGCGGCCGGGCAGCGAGATCTGGCTGGTGAGCCGGGCGCCCTTGTGGCCGATCGGGTCCTTGGTGACCTGGGTCAGGACCGCCTGGCCGCTCTTCAGGACGCTCTCGATGCGCTTGGCCTGGCCGGTGATGCCGGCCGCGTCGAAGTTGACCTCGCCGGCGTACAGCACGGCGTTGCGGCCCTTGCCGATGTCGACGAACGCCGCCTCCATCGACGGCAGCACGTTCTGCACCTTGCCCAGGTACACGTTGCCGACGTAGGACGCGGACTGCGCGCGGTTGACGTAGTGCTCGACGAGGACGCCGTCCTCCAGCACGCCGATCTGGGTGCGGTCGCCGCTCTGGCGCACGACCATGACCCGCTCGACGCTCTCGCGCCGGGCGAGGAACTCGGCCTCGGTGATCAGCGGCGCACGGCGGCGGCCGGTGTCCCGGCCCTCGCGGCGGCGCTGCTTCTTGGCCTCCAGGCGGGTCGAGCCGCGCACGCCCTGCACGTCGTCGTCGGCGACCAGGCCGCCCTTGCGGTCCCGGCTGCGGACCCGCGACTCGCGGACCTTGACCACGGTGTTCGGCGGGTCGTCCGGGCTGGACTCGATGGACTCGCCACCGGCGCGGCGGCGGCGCCGACGACGGCGACGGCTGGAGGAGCCGGTGCCTTCGTCGTCATCGTCGTCCTCGTCCTCGGCCTCCGCCTCGGCGCTCTCTGCGGGTGCCTCGGCCTGCTCGGCGCGATTGCGGTTGCGGTTACGCGTCCGAGTGCGGCGCGTCGGGGCCTGCTCCTCCTCGGCTTCCGCCTCGGGCTCTTCCTCGGCTTCGGCGTCGGTCGCCTCGGCCTTGGCGGCCTTGGCCGCGGCCTTCTGCGCGGCGGCCGTGGCCAGGTCGGGCGCCTGGAACAGCGGGATGCCGGCGGCCGGCGCGGCGGCGCGGGCGGCGATGATGGCGCGGGCGCGCTCGGCCGGGGAGAGGCTGTCGAGGTCGACGGGCTCGGCGGCGGGGGTGGTGGTGGCCGTGGCCGACGCGGAGTCCTGGGC
>NZ_JAACYW010000224.1 GCF_015356825.1 Catenulispora rubra
CCCCATAACGTGCCCCGCCCCCGCGCGCCTCCTCCCGCAGTTCGGCGAGGGCCACCTCGATGTGGCTGCGCACGTCCTCCAGGAGCTCGGTGCGGGCGTGCCAGGGGAGGCGCGTTGCCTCGCGTTCCAGGTCGGTCAGGTAGGCGTTGATCAGTTCGTCTGTGGCCGTGCTCATTCCCCCACGCTCCCGTCTTGGGAAAGGAAGTACTCGACGCCGTCGCGGAAGCGGCTCCACTCGGCGGTGAACTCGTCCAGGGCCTTCACGCCGTCGGGGGTCAGGCGGTAGTAGCGGCGGGGTGGGCCGGTGGGCGATTCCTGCCAGGCGGTTTCGACCAGGTGGTCTTTGCGGAGGCGGGACAGCAGGGGGTAGATCGTGCCTTCGCTGGTGACCAGGGCGTCGACTTCGCCGAGTTCGCGCAGGAGTTCCACGCCGTAGCGCTCGCCGTCGCGGAGGAGGGCCATGACGCAGAACTCGAGGACGCCCCGCCGCATCTGGCTCACCGCCTTCGCTGCACCGCCAGGTTCCATGTGTCACAAGGTACTCGGTGTCGCAGGGATCGACAACCCGTTCGGGGAAGCGTTGAAAAGAAGCGGGAAAGGGCGGGAAGGGAAAGTCAGGGTGCCGGTTCGGCGGGCTGGCCGGCCTTGGCCGGGTCCAGCGGCGGCCCCAGCGGCACCAGCCGCAGCCACTCCGGCGGCACCTCGCACGAGGCGATCCCGTCGTACCCCAGCCGCTGCGCCGCCGCGCCGACCAGCTCGTACCGCAGGCCGGTGTCGGTCACCAGGTAGTCGGGAGCCGTCGCGGGGTCGCTGCCGGACTCGCGCACGATCGTCCCGTGCCCGGACCGCACCACCACCATCTCGCCACCCTTCCCGAGGGACTGCGGCAGCATCGGCCGCACCGCGACCGCCAGGTGCGCACGCCCCTGCTGGTCGAAGACCCCGGAGAAGGTCGCGCACAGGACCGCGGCGGCGCCGACGGCGCTCTGCGAGGCCGTCGAGAAGTGCGGCGGGACCGCCGGCCAGGACAGCGTCTGCGAGGCCGCCGTCGTCACCATCATGTCCGGCGTCACCTTGTCCGCCGTCAGCGTCGTCTCGGTGAACTTGAACTCCGCCAGCCGCGGGTCGCGCCGGTAGAGCTCGTACATCGTGGGCGTCACCGCCGCGATGCCGTCGCCGGTCACGAGGTAGTAGGCCGACACCGCGCCGCCAGGGCCAAGGGTCCGGCCGAACATGCCGATCCGGTTGAAGTTCGAGGGTGCGGGGCGCGGGTCGGGACCGCCGTAGCGGCCGGAGATGGTCGGGACGCCCAGGACGTCGCCCGCCGACAGGCCGCCCAGCCAGGCGGACGGGACCCGCCGCGGCTTCACCGAGGAGGTGCCGAAGGCCGCCGCGACCGACGCCCGGTCGCCGACCCGGTACTTCAGACCGTCCTCGATCACCCACTGCTCGCCGGACTCGTCCTGGACCAGCAGCGCGTCAGGGTCCGACAACACGCCCGGGGCGGTCGGACCGCCGACCGGGAAGCCGATCTCGACCGCCGTCTTGCCGGCAGGCGTCACGCAGGCCGTCCAGTCCTTGAGGTCCAGATTCGCGACGGCCGGTACGGAACTCGGCACCTTCGCCAGCCCGACCGCCGGTCCGACGTGCTGCAAGTAGGGCGCCAGCTGCGACGGCTTCGGCTGCGAGACCTTCGGCTGAGGGCCCAGCATCAGCTGCGCCGACGTGGAGTTCAGCACCGGGTGCAGCCGACCGTTGAGCATCACGTACTGCGCGCCGGTCCCGTCGGCGATCAGGTCCTTCTGCCACGCGACCTTCGCCCGCGGATGCAGATACCCCACGACGCCGGCCGTCCCCAGCGCGACCACGACCACGATCGCCGCGACGAACAACGTCCGGAACGGCCGCGGCACGCCCTCGCCGACCCCGCCCGCGCCCGGCCGCAACAGCGCCCCGATGACCCGGCGCCGCGAGAACTCGGCGGCGGTCAGCTGCTCCTTTCGCGTCGCCATTCCCCGTACGATACGTCCTCATGCGGACCTTCGCAGGCATGGGTCTGGTGCTGGCGGCCGAAGTCGCCGCGGCGGGCGGCCTGACCGCCGCCTGGCGCCTGCGGACCCGCCGTAAGCAGCCGGTCACCACGGCCGCCGACACCACCGCGGTGGCGTTGAGACTGGGCCGCGCGGGCGTCGCAGAGCAGGAAGATCAAGACCCGGACAAGGGGCGGGACCGGGGTTCCAAGACCCCCATCCCCGACCACGTCAGCGCGGTTCTGGAAATCGAGCCGCTGGACGCCGTCCTGCCTTCGGCCGATCCGTCGGCCCCGATCCCGTCGCACATCCTGACCAACCTGCGCAACGACCCGCTGCTCGGACTGGCCGACGTCCGCCTGCTCCAGCACATCCAGCCGACCGGTGCCGGGCTCCCCGAGCGCTCGCAGGCCGGCGCGTCGTACCAGAACCTCAACCAGGACGTCGCCCGCCGCCTCGGCATCGAGCCGATCCCGGCCGCACGCCTGACCTGGCTGGCGTTCCGCCTGGAGCTGCCCGGCAGCCACCGCCACGCGCTGGCCGCACGCGCCGCCGGACCGATCCTGGCCCGCGGCGGAGGCATCACCGGGGCACAGCGGACGCTCGACAAGGCAGCCCGCGCCGCGTCGGCGAAGCTGGCCCTCGCCAGCTACCGCACCATCGCGCTCGCGGACGACGACTACCAGCCCGGCTTCCGCAGCGACCTGGCCGAGACACACGAAAAGGTGAATGAGGACACCGGCCAAGGCGCCGAAAAAGCCACAGCAACTCCCGGCGGAGTGCTGATTGGCGTCGACCCGGCACACCGCCCCGTGACCCTCGGCCTCTTCCGCCGCACGACCCTGAGCGCCGCGGTCGTCGGCAGCCTGCACCTGGCCCAGATACTGGCTCTCCGCTGTGCGGCGGTCGGCGCCCGGGTGATCGTCGAAACCGCGCGCCAGGACGAGTGGGACCCGGTCCTCCTGCACTCCGGGCTCGACGCGGCGCGCCTGGCGGTGCAACCGGTCGGACGCCCGGTCGGCAATCCCGGATGGCCCGCGCCGAGCATGGCCAACCCGCTCCTCGTCCTGCGCGACTGCGGCGCCCGGCCGCCCTACGCGACGGTGCCGCGCGGGCCGTGGACGGCGGTCGTCACCCTGCTCCCCTACTTCGATCCGCGCACCGCCGGCTATCTGCGCGACGCCGATCTGGTGGGCCTGCAACGGATGCCCCGCGAGGAGGCGGCGATGGCGCGGCACCTGTTGGCGCTGCCCGACAAGGACACCGCCGCGCTGCCGGACCTGCCCGATCCGATGGTCCTGTGGCGCTCCCGGAAGCGGACCGTGCGCTTCTGCGAACTGGCCTCGACAACCTGGGAAGAAGCCTTCCTCGGCGAGCCCGTGCGCTGAGGCCGGCCCCCCTCAAGTCCGGGTCACAGCAAAGATCCGGCAGCGTAGGGTTGGAGCATGACGAGCACCGCGGACCCCGAAGAAGTCCCCTACGGCGAGGTCGTCGGCTTCCTGCGCGACCTCATCCGGATCGACACGTCGAACCCGGTCAAGCCCGAGCGCCCGGCGGCCGAATACGTGGCCGAGAAGCTCGCCGAGGCCGGCCTGGAACCCCGGATCTTCGAGTCCGAGCCGGGCCGGGCCAGCGTGGTGGCCCGGATCGAGGGCTCCGATCCGAGCGCGGACGCACTGCTGCTGCACGGGCACCTGGACGTGGTGCCCGCCGACCCCGCCGACTGGACCTTCGACCCGTTCGCCGCCGAGGTGCGCGACGGCATGGTCTGGGGCCGCGGGGCGGTCGACATGAAGGACATGGACGCGATGATGCTCGCGGTCACGCGCCGCATGCTCCGCGAGGGCCGCAAGCCGCGCCGCGACGTCGTGCTGGCCTTCCTGGCCGACGAGGAGGCCGGCGGCAACCACGGCGCGAAGTTCCTGGCCAAGGAGCACCCCGACCTGTTCGACGGCGTCTCCGAGGCGGTCAGCGAGGTCGGCGGCTACTCCTACGAGGTCTCGCCGGAGCTGCGCTTCTACCTCATCGAGACCGCGCAGAAGGGCCTGGCGTGGATGCGCCTGCAGGCCCGCGGGCAGGCCGGGCACGGCTCGATGATCAACGACGACAACGCGGTCACCGCGCTGGCCGAGGCCGTGGCCCGGATCGGCCGCCACGACTGGCCGGTGACCCTGACCCCGACCGTCACCACCTTCCTCACCGAGGTCACCGAGGCGCTCGGCGTCGACTTCGACCCGAAGGACCCGGCCTCGGCGCGGGCCGCGGTGGCCAAGATCGGCCCGCTGGCCCGGTTCATCGGCGCCACGCTCCAGCACACCGCGAACCCGACCAAGCTGGAGGCCGGGTACAAGGTGAACGTGATCCCCGAGCGGGCCTTCGCCGAGATCGACGGCCGCTTCCTGCCGGGGCTGGAGCAGGAGTACTTCGCGGAGCTCGACAAGCTGCTCGGCCCGGACGTCACCCGCGAGTTCTCGCACTACGACATCGCGCTGGAGGCGCCGTTCGAGGTGCCGCTGGTGGAGAAGATGATGGCCTCGCTGCAGGCCGAGGACCCGGCGGCGCGGATCGTGCCCTACTGCCTGTCGGCCGGCACCGACAACAAGACGTTCGGCGTGATGGACATGGGCCGGGGCGTGATCCGCGGCTACGGGTTCGTGCCGCTGAAGCTGGACCCGAGCCTGGACTTCGCGGCGATGTTCCACGGCGTGGACGAGCGGGTGCCGCTGGACGCCCTGGAGTTCGGCAGCAAAGTGCTCGACCGGTTCCTGACAGTAGCCTGATTCAAATCAGTCAGCGACGCGCAGCGTCTCCATAACGGGTGGTGGTGGGAGACGGGTGGGCGAAACCTTGAGCCGGCGCTCGATGAGAGACAGCGAAAGGCCCGGCCCCGTAAGCGATTCGGGGCCGGGCCTTCGCTGTGGTCTCAGTCGTGGTCGTGGTCTCAGTCGTGGTCCTGGTCGCGGTGGTGCTCGCGGTCTTGGTCGGGGGTGAACAATCCGTCGGCCTTCTGCGACCGGCGCCGTACCGGCAGGTCGGGTTCGGGATCGGTCAGCGCCAGATAGCCGCTGCCCGGCTGGAACGAGCTGAGCTGCTGGGTCCGCAAGTTCGGATCGGCGACCAGCGACGGGACCTGGACCGTGCGCCGGTGGTCCTCGTCGAGCGCCTTCGGGTCGATGCCCGACTCACCCAGCGCGCGGCGGCTGGCCTTCTCGTAGAGGTTCACATAGCCGCAGCGGACCGTCAGGCACTTGGCGAGCCGACCCGTGATGCTCTCGAAGAAGTCCTTGCGGTAGGCCTCGTCGGTGACCGCGGAGACGGCGAAGAAGAACGCGGAGAAGGTGGTCAGCAGGATCGCGGTCCGCAGCAGCGGCTCGGAGAAGTAGAGGTTGGATCCAGGAAGCCGCGCGGGAAAGCCGAAGAGCCTGCCTGGATCGATGATGCCCTTCCAGGTTTTCGCCTGCTCTTCGGTGAAGTGGCACATCGCCTGGATGTTTTCCACGGTGTGATCGCCGTGAAGGTCGACCTTGCACTCCGGCGTCTTGAGCCAGTCCGCGACCTGCCCGTTCGTCACCGCGAGCTTGCCCAGGGTCACGAAGTAGACGAACACGACCACCGACAACAGCAGGATCTGGATCACCTGCGTGAAGGCCAGCACGAACAGCATGTTGACCCGCTGCCGCCGGTCGGTCCGCAGCTGCGGCAGCTCGTCGTCGAGCTCGCCGACGTGCTCGTGCAGCGGCGTGTCGGCGGACGCGGCGACCACGGCCTCCAGGTGGTAGTCGCCCTGCAGGTCCTTGACCTCGCCGGGCAGCCGCACCATCAGGAACAGGAACGTGATCGCGGCGAAGAACAACGTCGTGTACCAGAGCTGGCTGCGATTGTCGAAGGACGAGGCGATGTGCCACATGTCCACGTTCAGGAACAGGAAGGTCCCGAACAGCGCGAGCATCGGCAGCGCCTTGCTCGCCAGGTTGCCCAGGTTCCCGATTTCCTCGAACGAGTGCCGCAGCGCCCACTTGAGCACCGGCAGGATCGCGTACGCGACCAGCAGGTACGCCAGGCCCAGCACCCCGATGCCGCCGGCGAAGTCCGCGACCACCGCGCCCCAGCCGGCCCCGGACAGCTTCCCGTCCACCGGCCCGAGCAGCACCAGCAGCGTGATCTCCAGCGGCCCGATCCGGCGGGGCCAGCGGTACCAGCGCCGGGGCTGCCGGACGAGGTTGGCGACCAGGATGATGACCAGGACCACTCCGAGGCCGATGGCCCCGCCGATCAGCCGGTCCTTCCAGGTCACCGTTTTACTGCTGAGCTCCAGTCCCATCTGGAGGACGACCAGGACGACGAACAGCGGCAGCGCGCGGGTGAAGACGTCGTCGGTGGCCTTGTAGTTCTCTATGAAGTGCGGCAGGCCGCGTTTGATGAACCATTTCTCGACATCGTCGAGGTGCAGGTGCGCGTCGGCCAGGGCGCGGCGTTCGTCGCGCTTGGCCGCCGTCGCACGCGCGCCACGGGACATGGTGGGCGTACTCACGGTCCCCCCGGAGAGTGAGGCTGTTGAAGTGGGTACTGATGAAGACCCGCTGATCCTAGAGCATGCCAACCCCCTGTCACACCGAGACAGAACCCTGTCTCAACGTTTCAGGGGCCGCACCGCCCGGCCTCCGCTACTCGGCCTCCAGTGGTACGACCAGCTCAGGGCCGTTGTTCCGCACCGAGTTCACCGCCGGGGAAACCGGATAGGTGTCCAGATGCGGATCGCGGCCGGCGTCCAGCAGACCGAGCAGGGCGTCGGTGTCGCCCTCGCCGGAGCCGTAGTCCGGGTCCAGCCACGCGTCGAAGTGCGCCCGCGGGACGATGACCGGCATCCGGTCGTGGATGCGGTGCAGCCCGCCGACCGAGGCGGTGGTGAGGATCGTCGCCGACCAGAGCCAGGCCGCCGGGTCCTCCTTGTCCTCGATCTCCGGATCGCGCCAGAGCTCGTACAGCCCGGCGAAGGCCAGGGCGTCGCCGGACGCGTCGTGGATGAAGAACGGCTGCTTGACCGGCTTCTCACCGGCCGGCTTGTACCACTCGTAGTAACCGTCGGCCGGGATGATGCAGCGGCGCTTCATGAAGGCGCGCTTGAAGGACGCCTTCTCGGTGATGGTCTCGATGCGCGCGTTGAACATCTTCTGGCCGATCTTGCGGTCCTTGGCCCAGGACGGCACCAGGCCCCAGCGGACCTGCTTGAGCTTGCGCACGGCTTCGGCACCGGGCTCGGCGTCCCGCGGGCGCCGCTCGATCGCGGCCACGACCGGATCGGTCGGGGCCACGTTGTAGTTCGGCTCGAAGGTCTCGACGACCTGCTCGAACATCTCCGGCTGCCCGATGCCGAGCTGGTCGGCCAGCTGCGAGGGATCGGTCTTCAGCACGTAGCGTCCACACATGTACCGAGCTAATCACGGGATGCCCACAGGAACCTCCTCCCCCGGCCCGGAACCGGCCGCGAAAACGCCCGCCCCGCGCGGCGTGGCCGGCATCCGTCACCGCCAGCGGTGATCGGGCGCACCGACTAGCCTTGACCCATGACCTCCGCCGAGAAGACCCTGTGGTCCGCGCCGTCCGCCAGCCGTCCCGTGACGGCGAACGTCCGGGTCCCCGGGTCGAAGTCGGCGACCAACCGGGCGCTGGTGCTGGCCGCGCTGGCCGACTCGCCCTCGACGATCACCGGCGGGCTGCGGGCCCGGGACTCGGTGCTGATGGTCGCCGGGCTGCGCGTGCTCGGCGTCGAGGTCGACGCCGGCGAGAAGCTCGCCGCCCCGGTGTGGCGGATCACCCCGCCGAAGCAGCTGCACGGCGGGGACGTCGGCGACGTGGCCCGGGTGGACGTCGGCCTGGCCGGCACCGTCATGCGCTTCCTGCCGCCGGTCGCGGCGCTGGCCGACGGCCCGATCTACTTCGACGGCGACCTCTACGCGCGCTCCCGACCGATGGGCACGCTGCTGCAGTCGCTGCGCGACCTCGGCGTACGGATCGACGACGGCGACCGTGGCACCTTCCCCTTCCTGGTGGAGGGCACCGGCACGGTGCCCGGCGGGCTGGTGGAGCTGGACGCGACCGCCTCCTCGCAGTTCATCTCGGCGCTGCTGCTGGCCGGCTCCCGGTACGAGCACGGGGTCGAGGTGCGCCACGTCGGCGGCCCGATCCCGTCGCAGCCGCACATCGACATGTCGGTGGAGTTCGTCCGCGCCGCCGGCGGCACCGTGGACGCCTCCGAGCCGGGGCGCTGGGTCGTCACCCCTTCGGTCCTGCGCGGCCGCGAGTGGAGCATCGAGCCGGACCTGTCCAACTCCGCTCCGTTCCTGGCCGCGGCCCTGGTGACCGGCGGGACCGTGACCGTCGCCGACTGGCCGGCCGCGACCACCCAGGCCGGGGACGCTTTGCGGCACCTGTTGCGGGAGATGGGTGCCCGTGTGGAACTCACGACAGCGGGGCTGACCGTCTCCGGCGGGGCCGGCGTGCACGGCCTGGAGGCCGACCTGCGCGACGTCGGCGAGCTGACGCCGACCCTGGCCGCGATCGCGGCGCTGGCCGACTCGCCGTCGCGCTTCACCGGCATCGGCCACCTGCGCGGGCACGAGACCGACCGGCTGGCCGCGCTGGCCCGGGAGATCAACGGCCTCGGCGGCGACGTCGTGGAGGAGCCGGACGGCCTGCTGATCCGTCCCGCGAAGCTGCACGCCGGCGTGTTCGCCACCTACGACGACCACCGGATGGCCACCTCGGGCGCGGTGCTCGGGTTGGCGGTGCCCGGCGTCGAGGTCGAGGACATCGCCACCACCGGCAAGACGCTGCCGGACTTCCCCGCGATGTGGGCCGCCATGCTGGGCGCCGACGGCGACCGCGACCCCGACGGCGCCCACGAAACCCCGGCCCCGACCGGAGCCCACAGCTGATGGCCGGCGCCGGCCGGAAGCTCGACAGCTACGACGAGACGGATGTGCGGGTTCGGGCGAACCCGAAGGGCAGCCGGCCGAGGACCAAGAGCCGCCCGGCGCACGAGGACGCGGCGACCGGCATGGTGGTCACCGTCGACCGCGGCCGCTACACCTGCCTGGTGCCGGACAAGAAGAAGAGCCGGACCGTGACCGCGATGACGGCGCGCGAGCTGGGCCGGCAGCGGATAGTGGTCGGGGACCGGGTGGGCCTGGTCGGGGACCTGTCCGGCTCGCCGGACGCGCTGGCCCGCATCGTGCGCGTCGAGGAGCGCCGGACGGTACTGCGCCGGACCGCCGACGACACCGACCCGGTGGAGCGCGTGCTGGTGGCCAACGCCGACCAGCTGGTGATCGTGGCGTCCTTCACCGACCCGGAGCCGCAGCCCCGGATGATCGACCGCTGCCTGGTCGCCGCCTACGACGCCGGCATGAAGCCGCTGCTCTGCCTGACCAAGGCGGACCTGGTCATAGCGTGGGAAGAGGACGCGGTCCTGGAGATGTACCGGCCGCTGGACATCCCGATAGTGGTGTCGGCGAACGCCTCGGGGGCCAAGGACCTCGCGGCGCGGCTGGCAGGGCGGACCTCAGTGCTGGTCGGGTCCTCGGGCGTGGGGAAGTCGACGATCTTCAACAAGCTGGTGCCGACCGCGTTCCGGGCCACCGGCCGGGTGAACGCGGTGACCGGGCGCGGCCGGCACACCTCGTCCTCGGCGCTGGCGCTGGAGCTGCCCGGCAAGGCCGGCGGCTGGGTGATCGACACGCCCGGCGTGCGCTCCTTCGGGCTGGCGCACGTGGACGTCAACCGTCTGATCGACCACTTCCCGGACCTGGCCGAGGGCACGGAGAACTGCCCGCGCGGCTGCCAGCACGACTCGCTGGCGCCGGAGTGCGCGCTGGACGCGTGGGTCGCCGAGGGGCACGCCGATCCGGCGCGGCTGAACTCGCTGCGGCGGCTGCTGGACGCGCGGCTCGGCGCGGAGGCGTGGGGCGCGTCGACCGGGTTGGCGGAGTCGGCTGAGAGCTGAAGCGGTCGCTGGTCGCCGGTCGCCGGTCGCCGGTCGTCAGTCGTCATCGAGGGCTGAGGCAGCCGCCGTCGAGGGCTGATCCGAACAAGGCGCAGAACCGGGCGCGGAGAAAATACCGACGTGCTCCGCACTCCCGTTCGCGTATCGTGAGGCGGGCCGGTCGCGGGACTTGTGACGCGACTTCCGGAACCTGCCTTTGGAGCAACGATTCGCAGTTCGCGCCTTCCTTCCCCGACCGGCACCAAGGCGTATGGGCGCGATGTGGTGGCGGCGGAGGACGTGCTGCTCTTCGTCAACGCGGCGACCGCCTCGACCGGGCAGCGGGAGTTCTCGGAGAACGCGGAGCAGCAGTCGATATCCCTGTCGTTCCTGCACGAGTACATGCGCGTCAACTACCGCGAGCTGTACGCCGCGACGCTCGCGCTCGGTATCAACGACCACAATGCGATGCTCGCGGTCCGTGGTCTCCTGGGGAACGCCCGGGATGTCTCTGCAGAGCAGAAGGCTATAGAGGGGCGCCTTATAGCGGCGACTCTTCTGCGGCTGTCTCCGCCGCGCGTGTTCCGTCTCTTCAAGGCGCTCCAGCGTGACGGCGTCAACAACCGGCGGACTCGCGCGATCATCCGCGACTGGATGACAGCTCTCGACAATCCGGCGTATCACGCGGTCAAGTACCGCAGTGGGTTCAAGGCCGGACTGAAGCACGCGCACGTCGACTTCGGCGACGGGGAAGTCCGTGACTTCCTGTTCGGGCCGCTTCAGCGCAAACCGTACACGACGCCGATCCTGGAGACGTGGCGGCAGGCGCACTACGACCGCAACGTCCTCTACAAACTCCCCTATACGGTCGCCGAGGGCTTCGCGGCTAAGCACGGCATCAAGCGTGAGATCTTCGTAGAGCGCATCGGCACGCAGATGACGCCTCTGGAGAAGCTGCGGGCTGACAAGGATCCGGCCGACCCGGTGGATCCGCTCGCGATACTCAACAACTACGCCAAGTACTGCGGACCGCAGCAGATCCCGTGGCTTACCCGGCTCGCCGTCCGCATCCTCGCGCTGCCGTTGGACGAGCGGGCCGCGCGGCGTGCCGAGCTCACCGAGGGCATGCGCCGCTTCGCACGGGTGGAGGCCGGGGACCTGTGCGGGACCTGGGGCCGCGTCACCGCGGTGCTCGACGACAGCTTCTCCTCGTTCGGGTCGCCGGTGAAGCGCCGGCGGCCGCTGGCCGTGGCGCTGGCGACGCATTTCCTGCTGGAGGCGCTGGCCGCGCCGGGGCAGTACACGCCGCTGTGGATGTCCGGGCGCGACGATCCGCTGCTGTCGTACCCGAGCGGTGCGACGCCGCTGGGGACGCGGCTGCTGGACGCGTTGGAGACCTCGCCGGAGCGGGTCGCCGTGGTCTCCGACGGCTGGGACAACAGCCCGCCGGGACTGGCCGGGGAGGTGCTGCGGGTGTGGCGGACGCGGCTGGATCCGGCGCGGCGTGTGGACATCGTGCACGTCAACCCGGTGTTCAACGCTGCCGGGCTGGATGTGCGGGCGCTGAGTCCGCTGGTGCCCTCGGTCGGCATCCGCGACGCCGAGGACCTGGTGCTGCTGGTCGAGCTGGCACAGTTCGCGCAGGGCCGGGTCGGGCTGCCGGAGCTGCTGGCGTATCTCGACGGCCGGGTAGGGAGGTTCCTCGGTGCGGATTGATCTCGACGGGCTGCGGACCGGGCCCGCACAGACCTGGGGTGCGATCCGGCTGGTACCGCTGCTGCGGGACCGGCCGGTCGAGGGCCTGCGGCTGCACCGGATCGCGTACTCGGAGGAGCCGCGCTGGAGCGAGGTGCAGCTGGGCTCGAAGCTGTCGTACTACTCGTACGTCCCGCACGGGTTCGTCGCCGACTGGGACCGGGACGGCGGCGACCGCGGTCAGTCCGCGGCATTCGGGACGCAGATCCTGGACGAGAGCAAGGACAAGCGCGGCAGCGTGCTCGGTATGCCGATGCAGATCCACCGGCGCATGACGCAGAAGCTGGGCAAGCGGCGGGCCCGCTTCCTGCCGCTGCACTTCACGATCGAGGGCTACCTCACGCTGCACTTCGGCGGGCCGGACATCGCCTGGCGCGAGTGGTCGGACCGGGTGCTGCGGCACGGGCTGTCGCCGCGGATGGAGGCCTCGTACCGCGGCGAGGCGGTGGCGGACCTGCAGGACGCGCTGAAGGTGTTCGAGATCCACGAGGGGCAGTGCGGCGTGCTGCTGTACGCGGCCGACGCGCTGGCGGCGGCGTTCGCGGTGCCGCATCCGGACGACTACCGCGAGCTGCACCCGACGCTGATGCTGGACCACTACGGCGAGCTGATCTACCAGTACGCGCTCATGATGCCGCCGGTGCAGGAGTTCCGGGCGAGCATCACAGAGGACGTGGACACCCTCGCCGAGCTGCGGGCCGCCGCCGAGGAGCAGAGCGCGCAGTGGGCCGAGTTCCACGACCGCGTGATGGCGAACGCGCTGCTGGACCGCGACTACACCGCGCAGCGCGGCTACACGATGGGCGACTTCGAGCTGGTGCGGTTCCGGCCGCACTTCAAGCCGGGCGAGGAGAACCACATCGGGGAGGCGATCACCGACCGGGCCGGCGCGATCGCGTACCTGAAGACCTACCGGCTCTCCGAGGCACAGGTCCGGCGCGGGTACCTGCTGGAGATGCTGGCGGCGAACGGCTGGCGACTGTCGGCGGCGGCGAAGGCGATGGGGACGACGGTCGAGGACCTGCGGGGGCGGATCCGGGCTGCCGGGTTCGAGATGATCTTGCGGCAGAAGGAGACTGCGACGGTGCGCACGGAGTGAAACAGTCGCCCGCCGCCAGCACCGCAGCACGCCAGCCTCACAACACGACAAGCACCAGCACCCCAGTCCGGCAGCTCGCCCGCCAGCGCCGCAGCACCGGCCTGACTCGCAGCGCAAGCGGCACAGCACCGGCCTGACAGGCCTAGTTCGCCAGATCGCCCGCCGCCAACTAGCTCCCCGCACCACACAAAAACGGCCGGGACACGCTCCCGCGCATCCCGGCCGTCAGCCGCAAAAGCCCGCAGCTACATCGACGTCGCCCGCAGTATGGCGCTGATCGTCCGCATCGCGACCGACAGTGTCGCCAGGTCGTACGTCTCCGTCGCCATGATCTCCTCGAGCACGGTGCGCGAGCGCTCCACTGCGGCGCGGTCCTTGTCGAGCCAGGCCTCGTAGCGCTGCTCCGGGGTGTCGTCCTCAGCACCGGAGGCCAGGAGGGCGGCGGTCAGGCCGGCGTGGGAGGCGTAGAGCTCGTCGCGGAGGGCGGCTCGGGCCATGGTCTGCCAGCGGTCGCGGCGGGGGAGGTCGACGATCTTCTGCTGGATGGTCGCGATGCCCATGCGGTCGGCCAGGTCGAAGTAGACGTCGGCGACGTCCAGGACCGGCTTGCCGGTGGCGCGGGCCGTCTCGACGATGTCCAGGGCGCCGAAGATGGACGACATGCCGGCCACCGCCGAGGCCAGCTCGCCGGGGACGCCGGCGATGATCAGGTCCTCGCGGTGCTCCTGGTAGCGGGTCAGGTGCGGGCCCTTGAGCAGCTTCGGCAGGTGCGCTGCGATGTCGCGGACGCCTTCGCGGAGCTGCTCGATCTGCGCCGGGATGTCCAGCGGGTGCCGGCGGTTCTGCAGGAACCAGCGGGAGGCACGCTGCGTGAGGCGGCGCACCTCCATGCGCATCGCGGTCTGCACCGCGGCCGAGACCTTGTTGTCCAGGTCCTCGACGGCAGTCAGGTAGCCGCCCATGTCGAAGACCTCGTTGGCGGCGCTGTAGGCGCGGGCGATCTGGTCGGCCGCGGCCCCCGACTCCTCGCGCATGCGGAAGGCGAAGCTGATGCCGGCCGCGTTCACCAGGTCGTTCACCACCTGGGTGGTGATGATCTCGCGACGCAGCGGGTGTGAGTCCATCAGGCCGCGGTAGGTCTCGCGCAGCGGGGTCGGGAAGTAGTTCGCCAGCCGCGTGACGTAGTACGGGTCGTCCGGGAGCCCGGAGGCGAACAGCTCGTCGGCCAGCACGATCTTCACGTACGCCAGCAGCACCGACAGTTCCGGCTGGGTCAGGCCGCGGCCGGCGGTGCGGCGCTCGGCCAGCTGCTTGTCGTTGGGCAGGAACTCCAGGTCCCGGTCCAGCAGGCCGTCCTTGGCCAGCCGGCGCATCAGCCGGCCGTGCGCCTCGATCAGCTCCGGGGCCTGCCACTGGGCGTTGGCCAGGGCGATGTTCTGGTCGATGTTGTCCCGCAGGACCAGGCGCGCGACCTCGTCGGTCTGCTCGGCCAGGACCTTGTTGCGCTGCTTGACCGTCAGGTCGCCGGCGTGGACCGCCTGGTCCAGCAGGATCTTGATGTTCACCTCGTGGTCGGAGGTGTCCACGCCCGCGGAGTTGTCGATGGCGTCGGTGTTGATCTTGCCGCCGGAGTTGCCGGGCCCGCCGGACACCGCGTACTCGATGCGGCCCAGCTGGGTGAAGCCCAGGTTGCCGCCCTCGCCGACGACCCGGGCGCGCAGCTCGGAGCCGTTGATCCGGATCGTGTCGTTGGCCTTGTCGCCGACCTCGGCGTGGCTCTGCGAGGAGGCCTTGACGTAGGTCCCGATGCCGCCGTTCCAGAACAGGTCGACCGGCGCCTTCAGGATCGCGTTCAGCAGGTCGTTCGGCGCCATCCGCAGCACCGAGGACTCCAGCCCCAGCGCCTGGCGCACCTGTGCCGACACCGGGATCGACTTCGCGCTGCGCGGGTACACGCCGCCGCCGGCGCTGATCTTGCCGGTGTCGTAGTCGGCCCAGGACGAGCGCGGCAGGTTGAACATCCGCTGCCGCTCGGCGAACGAGGCCGCCGCGTCCGGCTCCGGGTCCAGGAAGATGTGC
This sequence comes from Catenulispora rubra, assembly GCF_015356825.1. Classification (GTDB taxonomy): domain Bacteria; phylum Actinomycetota; class Actinomycetes; order Streptomycetales; family Catenulisporaceae; genus Catenulispora; species Catenulispora rubra. The sequence goes on from NZ_JAACYW010000224.1 coordinate 14,945, forward strand.
CGGTGGTCGAAGGCCGCGACCAGCCGGATGTGCTCGGACAGCAGCATGCCGTTGCCGAACACGTCGCCGGACATGTCGCCGACGCCGACCGCGGTGAACTCCTCGCTCTGGGAGTCCACGCCGAGCTCGCGGAAGTGGCGCTTCACCGACTCCCACGCACCGCGCGCGGTGATGCCCATGCCCTTGTGGTCGTAGCCGACCGAGCCGCCGGAGGCGAAGGCGTCACCGAGCCAGAACCCGTAGTCGATGGCCAGGCCGTTGGCGATGTCGGAGAACGTCGCGGTGCCCTTGTCCGCGGCCACCACCAGGTAGGTGTCGTCGCCGTCGTGGCGCACCACGCCGGCCGGCGGCACCACCTCGCCGGAGACCAGGTTGTCGGTGATGTCCAGCAGACCGCTGATGAAGGTCTTGTAGCTGGACACGCCCTCGGCCAGCCAGGCGTCGCGGTCCGCCGACGGGTCCGGAAGGTTCTTGGCGTAGAACCCGCCCTTGGAGCCGACCGGCACGATCACCGAGTTCTTCACCATCTGCGCCTTGACCAGGCCCAGGATCTCGGTGCGGAAGTCCTCGCGGCGGTCGGACCAGCGCAGGCCGCCGCGCGCCACCTTGCCGAAGCGCAGGTGCACGCCCTCGACCTGCGGGGAGTAGACCCAGATCTCGAACTTGGGCAGCGGGGCCGGCAGGTCCGGGACCGCGTGCGGGTCGAGCTTGAAGGACACGTACGGCTTGGGCTCGCCGTCGGCCCCGGTCTGGAAGTAGTTCGTGCGCAGCGTGGCCTGGATGACCTTGAGCAGCGAACGCAGGATGCGGTCCTCGTCCAGGGACTGCACGTTGTCCAGCGCGCCCTCGATCTCCTCGACGATGCTCTCCCACAGCTCCGGCGTCTCGTGCGAGTACGCCGGGGAGAACTTCGCCTCGAACAGCTTCACCAGCAGGCGGGCCACCCGGCGGTTGTTCGCGACCACGTTCTCCACCAGCTCCTGGCTGGAGGTCATGCCGCCCTGGCGCAGGTACTTCACGTACGCGCGCAGGATCACCACCTGCCGCCAGGTCAGACCGGCCAGCGGGACCAGGGTGTTGAAGCGGTCGTTCTCGGCCCGGCCGGTCCAGATCGCGGTGAACGCCTCCTGGAAGCGCGTGCGCGCGGCCTCGTCCATGCCGTACTCGGCGATCGAGCCCGGGTCGCAGCGCAGCCCGAAGTCGTAGATGCGCGAGTCCGGCTGGTTCGGGGTGTCGATCTCCAGGTCGTACGGGAACTCGTCGACCACCTCGACGCCCATGCGCTGGAACACCGGCAACACCTCGGCCAGCGAGACCGAGGACCCGACGCGGTAGATGCGGAAGCGGCGGTCGCCCGGAGCCGAGTCGACCTCCTCGTACAGCCGCACCGCGCTGCCCTCGCCGGAGGCCTTGAGCCCTTCCAGGACCTTGACGTCGGCGACGGCCATCTCGGGCCGCTCCTCGGCCTTGTACGACTCCGGCAGCGCCGCGCCGTAGGCCTCGCGCAGCTCCCGCGCCTGCGCCTCGCCGAAGTCGCCGAGCAGGGCGTCGGAGAAGTCGTCGTCCCAGGTGCGGGTGGCGGCGGCCAGCTTGGCCTCGATGGCGTCGGCGTCCGCGTCGACCAGCGTGGTGCCGGGGGCGACGCGCACCACGAAGTGCAGCCGGGTCAGCACCGACTCGGTGTTGCGCACCGTGTAGTCGATGACCGCGCCGTTCAGCTCGCGCATCAGGATTTCCTGCATGTGCAGGCGAGTAGAGGTGTCGTAGCGGTCTCGCGGCAGGTACACCAGCGCCGAGTAGAACCGGCCGTAGGCCTCCTTGCGCAGGAACAGCCGCAGCCGGCGGCGCTCCTGCAGCTGCGAGACCGCGATCGAGATCTCGGCCAGCTCCTGGGTCGGGATCTGGAACAGCTCGTCGCGCGGGTAGGTCTCCAGGATCTGGAGCAGTTCCTTGCCCGAGAAGGAGTTCTGGTCGAACCCGGACTCGGCGATCACGGCGCGCACCTTGCGCTGCACGACCGGGATGCGCAGAACCGACTCGGTGTAGGCGGGGGCGGCGAACAGGCCGAGGAAGCGGCGCTCGCCGACCACGTTGCCGTCGGCGTCGAACTTCTTCACGCCGACGTAGTCCAGGTAGGCCGGACGGTGCACGGTGGACCGGGTGTTGGCCTTGGTCAGCACCAGCAGCCGGGCCTCGCGGGCCTTGGCCCGGGCGTCCGGGCCGAGCTTGGAGAAGCTCTGCGACATCGGCTGGTCGGCGCGCAGGATGCCCAGACCCGTACCGGGGACGGCGCGCAGAGTCTCCTCGCCGCCGTCGTCGGTCGTCAGGTCGTACTCGCGGTAGCCCAGGAACGCGAAGTGGTCCTCGGCCAGCCAGCGCAGCAGGTCCGAGGCGTCGGACAGCTCCTCGGTGCGCACCGGCGGCTTGTGCTGGTCCGAGGCCGGGTGCAGGTCCTCGGCCAGGGACAGCGCGGTGGCCCGCATCTTCGGCCAGTCCTCGACCGCCTCGCGCACGTCGCGCAGCACCCGCTGCAGGTCGGCCTCGATCTCGGAGTACCGCGTGCCGTCGGCGTCCTCGCGCGGGGACAGCCGGTCGATCTCGATGTGGATCCAGGACTCCACGGTCACGTCCGGACCGGACTTGTCCTGGTCCGGGGCCAGGATCTCCAGCAGGTCGCCGGCCAGGTCGCGGCGGACGTGCATGACCGGGTGGATGATCACGTGGATCCCGCGGTCCTGCCGGGAGAGCTCGGAGGTGACCGAGTCCACCAGGAACGGCATGTCGTCGGTGATGATCTCGACCACGGTGTGCCCGCTGGACCAGCCGGTGGTCTCCACGGTCGGGGTGTGCGCCCGCACCTTCGCCGTGCCCTGCGGCCGGGAGGCGGCCAGCGCGGCGTGCGACAGCGCCGCCGAGCGGATGTCCTTGGCCGCGGTGCCGATCACATCCTCGGGGGCCGCGTGGCGGTAGTACTCGTCGAGGTACGCCTCCATGGCGCCGTCGCCGCGAGCCGGCATCAGGACCGCCGCGGACGCGCCGCCCCCGGCGTCGGTGGCGGGTTTGGCCGCCTGGCTCAGCAGGTCGGCCTTCGCCTGATCGAGCTTGCCCAGTTTCGCACCCGTATACGTGCTCTGCATGGCCGTGTGAACTCTATTCTGTCGCGCGCCGTTGCGTGACTAAGTGGTTTCCGAGGGGACTCGCGGTACTGCGTGTGAAGTTGTCGGGCCGAACCGGCGCGCTGGAGGTCATACACAGAGAGACGACAGACACGCCGAAAAGTCACCATCACCGTCTAGAGGAAACTTCTGAGCTCCCACAGGAGTGGGAAGTAGTGCAGCCCCAGACGGGAGCGCAGGTAGGGGGCGCCGGTCGAGCCGCCGGTGCCGGACTTGGTGCCGATCTGGCGCTCGACCATGGTCACGTGCCGGGCCCGCCACAGCGCGGCGGCCTCGTCGTGGTCCAGCAGCGCCTCGGACAGCTCCCACAGCTCGCCGTGACCGTCACGGTTGTGGGCCACCTTGACCAGCGAGTCGCGCAGTTCGTCCTCCGAGGAGGCGGGCAGTCCCGTGGCGGCGACGGCGTGCACGAAGCCGTCCCACAGGCTCGGCGCCTCCAGCCGGGCGGCCAGCCGCTTCTGCTCGGCCTCGGTCAGGCCGCGGAAGCGCTTGAGGTAGGTCGGGTCCTTCGCGCCGGAGGCGAACTCCAGCTCGCGGAACTGCGCGGACTGGAAGCCGGAGGCCGGGGACAGCAGCTCGCGGAAGACCAGGAAGTCCTGCGGGGTCATGGTCTCCAGGACCGCGATCTGGCGGATCAGCACGTCCTCGATGGTGGCGACGCGCTTGAGGAGATGTTTGGCCCACCACAGCCGCCCCGCCAACATCGCCTCGGTGGCGGCGTCGACTTCGTGCAGGAGCTGTTTGAACCACAGCTCGTACACCTGGTGGATGGTGATGAACAGGAGTTCGTCGTGTGCCGGCGGATCCGACTCCAGGACTTGGGCGGACAGCAGCTGCTCCAGCCGGAGGTACGAGCCGTAGGTCAGCTTCGCCCCCTCCTCGCCGAAGTGATGGCTGGTGACCGTCTCGTCACCGAAATCGGAGGATGCGCCCACAGGACAGCCGACGACGCTGTCGGCTGACGGTTCTTTCGTCACGCCTGCCAGGCTACCGCCGCGCGGGCGGGGCTCACGGCCGGTTTGAGATGACAGAAAGGCAGCTGTTCGGCAATCTGCTGTACACCTTGGCCAGACCTGCGGGGTCTCCACACCAAAGCGGCGGGACTTGCCACCCGGCGACGGTTCGGCCCGATGGTGTCAAGTCCGGGGAAGTCCGGATGACGCGCTGTGGCGCGGCTTCGCCGAAGCGAAACCGCGCCACCCCCCGAT
>NZ_JAACYW010000225.1 GCF_015356825.1 Catenulispora rubra
ATCTCCAGCCCCGCCGCCTCCCGCGCCGCCGCGGCCTCCGCGTGCCCGAAGCCGGGCTCGACCCACAGCTCCCGCGGCTCGCCCGCCGCCGCGTAGAGCGCCTCGGCGTGTCCGAGCGGGAAGTACTTGTCCGCGTCTCCGTGCACCACCAGCAGCGGGACCGGTGCGATCCGGCCCACCAACTCCACCGGCGACTCCGGGACCGGGTCCCAGCCTCCCGGCAGGATGCGCGTCTTCAGATGCCAGGCCGAAACCATGCGGCCGAGGGGGTGCTCCACCAGAAAGTGCACCAGTTTCATCGGTCGCGTGGAGCGCTCGAACCACCATCCCGGCCCGCTCACCGACACCACCGCATCCGTCGCGGAGCCCGCGCCGACGCCGGAGCCGCACAGGCCCGCATGGCGCACGACCACGGAAGCACCCATGGAGAAACCGACCGTCGCCACATTCTCGTAACCCAGGACGCGGGCCCACTCCACCGCGGCGTGCAGGTCGAGCACCTCTAGATCACCGAGCGTCGATCTGCCGTGTGACTGTCCGTGACCGCGGAAGTCGAACGCGATGATTCCGCCATACGGACGCAACGTGGCGGCGATGTGCGCCATGTCGCCGGTGCGCCAGGAGCCGCTGAATCCGTGGCACAGGACGAACGCCCAGCGTCGATCGACACCCCCTCTGTGCACTGCGTTCAGCCGTACGCCATCGGCCGTCAACAGCGTCTGCCCCGGCTCCGGGTGCCCCGAGCTGCGCCTTTGTCCAGGTAAAATACGTGTGAACTCCGGCACGGAAACCTCGGGGAAACGCTTCATGACGGCTATCCTTTCTCACAGAGGATCCGGGCGACGAAGCCCCATGGGTCCTCTTGTGCGTTTTCTGGCGGGTGCGACAAGAGGCGCCCCCGGACGAAGAGGAGCGATCCGCGGATGTCCAGTTTGCTGTTGTTGACCAACTCACTGACCCCCTCCTCCGAGGTCCTTCCGGCTCTCGGCCTGCTGCTGCACAACGTTCGCGTGGCGCCGGCGGAGGCATCCGCCCTTCTGGACACCCCGCCGGCCGACGCGATCCTGGTGGACGCGCGCCGGGACCTGCCGCAGATGCGCTCGCTGTGCCGCCTGCTGCGCACCACCGGGGTGGACTGCCCGCTGCTGCTGATCACCACCGAGGGCGCGCTCGCGGCGGTGACCGCGGACTGGGGCATCGACGACGTCCTGCTGGACTCGGCGGGCCCGGCCGAGGTCGAGGCCCGGCTGCGGCTGGCGGTCGGGAAGCTGGCGGCCGGAGCGGTCGCCGAGGACGTGCCGCTGGAGATCAAGAGCGGCGACCTGTCCATCGACGAGGGCACGTACACCGCCCGCGTCCGGAGCCGGGTGCTCGACCTGACCTTCAAGGAGTTCGAGCTCATCAAGTACCTCGCGCAGCACCCCGGCCGGGTGTTCACGCGGGCACAGCTGCTTCAGGAGGTGTGGGGCTACGACTACTTCGGCGGCACCCGCACCGTGGACGTTCACGTCCGGCGGCTGCGCGCCAAGCTCGGGGTCGAACACGAGGCTCTGATCGGGACGGTGCGCAACGTAGGCTACCGCTTCGTCATGCCCGACAAGCGCAACGGCTCCACCCCCGCCGCCACCGGCTCCAGCGCCGGCACCGAGTCCGCCGAAGAAGCCGCGGACGAGGTTCGAGCGTCCGACGCGCTGATCGCACCCCGTACCGTGGTGGGGTGACAGGTATCTCCATCGGCGTCGTCCGCCGACTGAACGAGGCGGACGTCGCCACCATCCGGTCCCTCGCCGAGACCGCCGAGCGGGCCGACGGAGTGGCACCGCTCCCGGAGCAGGTGCTGCTCCACCTGGAGCACCCCGGCGAGACCGGCGAGACCGACGCCTGGCACTTCGTGGCCCGGCGCCTGGCGAGTGCGGATCAGGCTTCGGAGCTGATCGGCTACGCCGTGCTCGACAAGTCGAACCCTGAGGAGGGCCCGACCGCGGAAGTCGTGGTCGCGCCCGACTCCCGGCGCCAAGGCGTCGGCGGCGCCCTCCTGGACGCCCTGCGCATGAAGGTGCGGCGCGGCGACAAGCCGGTGCGCGTGTGGGCGCACGGCGCACTCCCCGCCGCGGCCGCGCTGGCCGCGAAGCGCGGCCTGGAACCGGTCCGCGAACTGTGGGTGATGGCCCAGTCCCTGGAAGACGTGCCGCCCCCGGCGCTGCCCGAGGGCATCCGCGTCGGGGCGTTCCGCCCCGGCGTCGACGACGAAGCCTGGGTCGAGGTCAACGCCCGGGCCTTCGCGCACCACCCCGAGCAGGGCTCGATGACGGTCAAGGACCTGCGCGTCCGGATGGTCCAGCCCTGGTTCGACCCGGAGGGCTTCTTCCTCGCCTGGCGCGGCACGAAGCTGGCCGGCTTCCACTGGACCAAGGTGCACGACCACAGCGCCTACGGCGACGACGGCGACGGCCCGGTCGGCGAGGTCTACGTCCTGGGCCTGGACCCGGACGAACAGGGCAGCGGCCTCGGCCGGACGCTGACCCAGGTCGGGCTCCGCTATCTGCACGACCGCGGCCTGAAAGAGGTCATCCTCTACGTCGAGGCCGACAACGCGCCCGCGATCGCCGTCTACACCAAGCTCGGCTTCACGCGGCGCAGCGCCGACATCATGTATCAACTCTGACCACGGAGACCGCGTGCCCTGAGTCCGGACCAGGGACTCAGGGCCGGCGACTCCGGCTCGCGCGCACCGCTACAGCACCGCAAGCCGCCTCGGCCCGGCCGCGCGGCGCGCACACCGCAACGCGCGAGCCAACCGCAAACCGCAATCCGCCTCAGCCCGTAACCCCGACCAGCTGCGTGTACACCACAAGGTTGTCCGCGTAGTGCTTCCCGTCGAACGCCCCGCCGCACGTGATGATCCGCAGCTGCGGCGTCCCGCTGTCGTCGCTGCCGTAGACCCGCTGCGCCGGGAACCGGTCCTTGTCGACCACCTCGACCGAGGTCACCCGGAACTGCGCGTGCGTCTTGTCCGCGCGGTCCACGATCACCAGCGCCCCGGGCTGCACGTTCCCCAGCGGGTAGAACACCGCGCGGCCGTAGGCGGTGTCGACGTGCCCGACGATCACCGCCGCGCCGCGCTCCCCCGGCGTCGGGTCGCCGGTGAACCAGCCCGCCTCGGTCGGCACCGACATCGGCGGCACGGCCACCGCGCCGTCGCGGTCCAGGCCGAGGCGGATCAGCGGGGCGTCGATGCCCACCGAGGGGACCTGCACGCGCAGCGGCACCGAGCGCGCCAGCGGCGCGGCCGCCGGGCCGGACCAGGTGCCGAACAGCGCGCCCTGGGTCGGAGAAGGCGGTCCGGACAGCGCGGTCACGCCGCTGCCCAGCAGTTTCGCGCCGGCCACGACCACGACCACCGCGATCACGACTTTCACCAGCTTGTGCCGGCTGTGCGGCCGGACCCCGTCGGCACCACCGATGCCACCGACACCATCGGCACCACCGGACCCGGCGGCGGCACTCCCAGCGCTCCGAACACGCCCGCCGCTCCCAGCCTTCCCACCACCATCCGTCCGCCGAGAAGACGGGCCCGGATCGGCGCGAACGCCGTCCGGGCCCGCCGTCGGCGAGCGGTCAGCCGGCATGCGTGCCGTCGGCGCCGCGCCGCCGCATGCTCCACAGGCCGTAGCCGACGCCGCCGACCACCAGGGCCACGCCGCCGGCGGTCATGCCGAGGTCGCCCTTCATCACCGAACCGCCGCCGCCGGCCTTCGGCGGGTTGGTCGGCGTGGGGTTGGTCCCGCCGTAGACCGTGATGCTGGTGACGCCGTTCAGGCTGTTGGAGCCGGTGCCGCAGGTGACGTTCACCGACCACTGGCCGTTCTGCGCGTTCGAGACGATCGTGGCCGTGCCGGCCAGGCCCGCGCCCTTGGGGTTCCGGGTCAGCGAGACCGAGCCGTTGTTGGTGAACACCGAGGACGTCGCGGTCCCGGAGTCGGGCTGGATGCAGGTCGGGACCGTGATCACGACCTGCTGGCCGGGTCTGGCCGCGCTCGGGTTCAGCTCCACGGCCGGGCCGCTCAGGCCGCCGCTGCCGCTGGCGCCGCTGCTGGAGCTGGTGCTCACGCCGTTCAGCGCGTTCTGCACCGCGGAGACCCCGTTCGACACGCTCTGCGCGCCGCTCTGCACGCTCTGGACGCCGTTGGTCACCGTGGACGCGCCGTTCTGCACGGTGTCCACGAGGCTCCCGGCGCTCGCGTGGTTGTTCATCATCCACAACAGCGCCACGGCGCCACCGCCCACCACCAGCGTCTTCATCCCGAACATCGCGGGGGCCTCCTCCGTACAGGGTTCGAAGCGGCAAAAGCAGGGAACGGTGGACCCCAGCGGGGTACACCTTCCAGATCCATCGATACCGTCGCGGAAGGGGTTTCACCTGTTGAGCAGCGCATTTTCGCCCGGATGGCGCACGCGTTCACCCGGACGCCGAGAATCCACCCTCTCGATACCCCGCGTTCACACCCACGTGTCAAGCTCGGAATCATGACCGGCCCGGCCCCCGAGACCCGCTTCCTGGACCGGGAGATCTCCTGGCTTCGCTTCAACGAACGAGTCCTGGAACTCGCCCAGGACGCCGAACAGGTCCCGTTGCTCGAACGGGCCCGCTTCCTGGCGATCTTCGCCTCGAACCTCGACGAGTTCTACATGGTCCGGGTCGCCGGCCTGCGCCGGCGGCTGGCCACCGGTGTGGCCACCACCTCGGCCTCCGGCCTGCCTCCGCGTGAGGTGCTGCGCCGGATCCTGAAGGAGACCGGCGAGCTGATGGCCCGGCAGGCCGCGGAGTTCCAGGACCGGCTGCGCCCGGAGCTGGCCGCGGTCGGGATCAGCATCATCCGCTGGGCGGAGCTGGACTCCGAGGAGCGCGAGAAGCTGTTCCAGCTCTTCCGCTACCAGCTGTTCCCGGTGCTGACCCCGCTGGCGGTCGACCCGGCGCACCCGTTCCCGTACATCTCGGGCCTGTCCCTGAACCTCGCGGTCTCGCTGCACGACCCGGACACCGGGCAGGAGCACTTCGCCCGGGTGAAGGTCCCGCCGCTGCTGCCCCGGTTCGTCGAGGCCAAGCCCGGCCGCTACGTGCCGGTCGAGGACGTCATCGCCGCGCACCTGGAGCTGCTGTTCCCGGGCATGGAGATCCTGGACCACCACGCCTTCCGGGTCACCCGCAACGAGGACCTGGAAGTCGAGGCCGACACCGACGAGAACCTGCTGCAGGCGCTGGAGCGCGAGCTCATGCGGCGCCGCTTCGGGCCGCCGGTGCGCCTGGAGGTCGACGAGAACATCCGGCCGCAGGTGCTGGACCTGCTGATCCGCGAGCTGGACATCAACGAGGACGAGGTCTTCAAGATCTCCGCCCCGCTGGACCTGACCGGTCTGAACCAGATCGCCGACATCGGCAAGTCCGGGGAGTACAGCGAGCTGCGCTTCAAGCCGTTCGTCACCAAGACCCACCCGGACCTGGCCGACGAGGGCCCGGGCAAGCCGGCCGACATCTTCGCCGCGATCCGGCGCCGCGACATCCTGCTGCACCACCCCTACGACTCCTTCGCCACCAGCGTGCAGGCGTTCCTGGAGCAGGCCGCCGAGGACCCCGACGTCCTGGCGATCAAGCAGACGCTGTACCGCACCAGCGGCGACTCGCCGATCGTGGACGCGCTCATCGACGCCGCCGAGGCCGGCAAGCAGGTGCTGGTCCTGGTCGAGATCAAGGCCCGGTTCGACGAGCACGCCAACATCTCCTGGGCCCGCAAGCTGGAGCAGGCCGGCTGCCACGTGGTCTACGGCCTGATCGGCCTGAAGACGCACTGCAAGCTGTCCCTGGTGGTGCGCCGCGAGGGCGCCGTGCTCCGCCGCTACTCGCACGTCGGCACCGGCAACTACAACCCCAAGACCGCCCGGCTGTACGAGGACCTGGGCCTGCTGACCTGCGACAACGAGATCGGCGCGGACCTGTCGGACCTGTTCAACCGGCTGTCCGGGTTCGCCCATCCCACCAAGTTCGGCCGGCTGCTCACCGCGCCGAACGCGCTGCGCGGCGGGCTCATCGAGCTGATCGAGCAGCAGCAACAGCGGGCCGAGGCCGGGCAGTCCTCGCGGATCCGGATCAAGGTGAACTCGATCGTCGACGAGGACCTGATCGACGCGCTCTACGAGGCCTCCCAGGCCGGCGTCCCGGTCGAGATCTGGGTGCGGGGCATCTGTGCCCTGCGGCCGGGGATCGAGGGGATGAGCGAGAACATCAGGGTCCGCAGCGTCCTGGGCCGCTTCCTGGAGCACTCGCGGGCGTTCGTCTTCGGCCTCGACGACGAGGCCCAGGTCTGGATCGGCAGCGCGGACCTGATGCACCGCAACCTCGACCGCCGGATAGAGGCCCTGGTCCGGCTGGTCGAACCGGTGCAGCGGCGGGCCATCTCGGCGCTGTTCGACATGGCCATGGATCCCAAGACCGCGGCCTGGGACCTGGCCGGCGACGGCACCTGGACCCGGAGCGAGTACGCCGAGGACGGCTCGCCCCTGGCCGACATGCAGAACACGCTGATCTCCGAACGCGCCAACTGGTGGAGCCGGCGAGCCGGATGAGCGCGGCGGGGGCGGGATCACGCGCACAGGGCCGTCCGGCGACGACGCCGGGCGGTCCGCGCTGTGGGCTGGGGATCGAGTTCGGTCTTCGGCTCGATCTCGGGCTCGATCTCGGTCTTGAGCTCGGTCTTGAGCTCGGGCGTGGGTGTGAGCTCAAACGTGGGGTCGTGCACGGGGTCGGGCGGATCGCACAGGCAGGACCAGCAAAAAAGAACAGTGCCGCCATCCGGGCAACGGCGGAACCGAACCGTCAGGCAAAGGCCTGACACACGTCGTGGGGGCAGTGGCGGACACATGGATGCAGCGACTCAGCGCGCGATGGCCGGATTCGGGGCGGCCACGCCGGACGGACCGGCGGGACTGGCGGTGCGGGGGTACCTCGCCGAGCAGTCGCGCGCTTTCCTGACCCACAGCGCGCTGCCGGTGCAGCAGCCGGCCGCGGTGCGGCTGCGCGCGGCGTGCCTGCGGGTGGCCACGGCCCTGGCGGCGTGCCGGCAGCTGGTGGACGCGGCCTGGGCCGACGAGCTCGGCCGGGAACTGCGCGGCACCGCGGTGGTGCTCGGCGCCGAGCGGGACGCCGACGCGGTGCGCCCGCGGCTGCTGGCCCCGCTGGACCAGTGGATCGCCGAGCGGCGCTACCCCGACGGCGGCGCGGCCCGCACCCGGACCCTGCTGACCCGGATGCTGGACCGGGAGCGCTCCTCGGCGCACGGCCTGGCCACCGCGGCGCTGGTCGGCCCGGCCTTCCACGCGCTGGCCGACCGGATGGCCACGCTGGCCCGGGACGTCCCGCTCACCCCGGCCTCCGAGCGGCCCTGCCGGCAGGTGCTGCCGGGCCTGGCCGAGGACGCCTACGAGGAGTTCGTGCGCCGGATCGAGGACCTGCCGGCGCCGCTGGCCTCCGAGGACGCCGACGGCGACGCCGCCTGGCTGGCCGCCGAGGACGCGGCCCAGGCCGCGCTGCACACCGCCGAGCTGTGCCGGCCCGCCGGTACGACGATCGCCGGCGACGACCCCGCGGACCTGCTGGTCCGGCTGGGCCGGATCGTCGAGGCGCTCGGCGAGCAGCGCGACGCGGTCCTGGCCGCGCTGTGCGTCCATCGGGCGGCCGACACGCCGCGCATCGCCGCCACGACCGGCTATGTACTGGGAAGACTGCACGAGGAACAACGCCTGGCCGTGCTCCGGGCCCGGAGCACCGCGCCGCTGGCGGTACAGGAGAGGTCCGCACACTGATGAACGCCGCCGACGCCGCCGGGGACTCGCCCGCCATCCGGGTCCGGGCCGCCGGCTGCGTCCTGTGGCGCCCCGGCCGCACCGGGCCGGACGTGGCGCTGATCCACCGCCCCCGCTACGACGACTGGTCCTTCCCGAAGGGCAAGCTCGACCACGGCGAGGGCTATGTGCAGGCGGCGGTCCGCGAGGTGCGCGAGGAGACCGGGTACCCGGTGGTCCTCGGGCGGCGGCTGCCGACGCAGGTCTACGACGTCTCCTTCGGCGGCGCGGCGCGGATGAAGCGGGTGAAGTACTGGGCCGCGCAGGCCGCCGTGGACGCCGAGTTCGAGCCGAACTCCGAGGTGGACCGGCTGGACTGGCTGGACCTGCCGGCCGCGCTGACCCGGCTGACCCGGCAGACCGACCGCGACCTGCTGCGGGCGTTCGCGGCGGCGCCGGTGGACACCGTGCCGGTGATGCTGCTGCGGCACGCCGAGGCGGTGCCCCGCAAGCGCTGGGACGGCGCCGAGCAGGAGCGTCCGCTGACCCCCGAGGGCCGGATCGAGGCCCGGGCGCTGGTCCCGGTGTTGGCGGCGTACGGGGACGCGGCGCTGGTGGCCTCGCCGTACACGCGGTGCGTCACGACGCTCCAGCCGACCGCCGAAGCCGCCGGTGCCGACCTGGCCCTGGCCCTGGCCCTGGAGCCGGCGCTCGGCGAGGGCGCGGACCCGGACGCCGGACGCGCCTGGCTGCGGCAGGTCCTGAAGTCGGGACGCGCGACCATCGGCTGCACGCACCGGCCGGTCCTGCCGGAGCTGCTCGCCGAGAGCCCGCTCGGGCAGGCCGTGCACTCCGGGCGCCGGGCCCTGGCGCCGGCCGAGGCGTGGGTGCTCCACGTCCGCGAGGGCGGCGTGGTCGCGGTGGACCGGCTCAAGGCCTGAGATTTTTCCGCCAGGACAGCACCGGGCATTCGTTGTCAACGCCCCGGCGATCGTTTTCCGCTATGGACCACAGATTTCCCCGAGTTGAAGACAGATCGGCGCCCGGTAGTGCACCGCCGTTCGGGTGAGGTTTGCGAAAACCTTTGTGACGACACATTTACCGGCCCTGGCCAGGGCATGCAGACCTCGAACGCCCGGGACCGTTCACCCGCCGTTCACCTTCACCCGTCCATCGATTCACCTGGCCTCCCTAGCTTCGTCGTTGACAGCGCATGCAAAGACTTCCGATGATTCGAAGGGACTTCCCGGTGAAGATCCACGCTGGTTTCAATGGGCGCAGTGCCGCGGTCGGCGCCGGAGTTCTGGCTCTCGCCATGGCCGGCCTGACGGCCTGTGGTTCTGACAACAACACCTCGTCGTCGAGCACGGGCGGTTCCTCGTCCACCACGTCGGCGGCCGGCGGCAGCAGCAGCACCTCGTCCTCCGGCTCCTCCTCGGCGGCCGGCGGCGGGGCCATCACCTGCGCCAACGGCACGCTCTCGGGCCAGGGGTCCACGGCTCAGAACACCGCGATCGTGAAGTTCATCAAGGACTTCCAGACCAAGTGCGGCAACAGCACGAACATCAGCTACAACGGCACCGGCTCCGGCCCGGGCGTGACGGCGTTCATCCAGAAGCAGGCCGACTTCGCCGGCTCGGACTACGCGCTGAACGCCACCCAGCAGCCGCAGGCCGACGCCCGCTGCACCAGCGGCAAGGCGCTGTCCGTGGGCACCGTCCCGGGCATCATCTCGGTGATGTACAACATCCCGGGCGTGACCAAGCTGAACCTGTCCGCGTCGAACCTGGGCAAGATCTTCAACGGCAAGATCACCAAGTGGAACGACCCGGCGATCGTCGCCGACAACGCCGGCGTGACCCTGCCCGACCTGGCGATCCAGACCTTCCACCGGTCCGACGCCTCGGGCACCTCGTTCAACTTCTCGAACTACCTGAACAAGACCGCCCCGACCGACTTCCCGACCGCGGCGAACAAGCAGTGGCCGGCCACCGGCGGGCAGTCGGCGCAGGGTTCCAAGGGCGTCGCGCAGGCCGTGAAGAGCACCTCCGGCGCGATCGGCTACGCCGAGGTCTCCTACGCCACCTCGAACAGCCTGCCCACCGCCAACGTGGGCAACGCGGCCGGCAAGTTCGTGCCGCTGACCGCCGCCAACGCCGCGAACTTCATCGGCAAGGCGAAGGTGGACACCACCGGCGGGAACTACCTGTTCAACTTCGACTACACCTACTCGGCCGACGACGCGTACCCGGCCGTCCTGGTGACCTACGAGATCGTCTGCTCGGCCGGCAACGACTCCGCCAAGCTGCCGCTGCTCAAGGGCTTCCTGGGCTACGTGGCCGGCAGCGGCGCGCAGTCCCAGCTGGAGGGCCTGGGCTACGTGGCCCTGACCTCGGACCAGCAGACCGCGGTCGCCGCGGTCTTCAACGGCCTGAGCTGAACCGGCTCAGGCCCGGTAGGACAGAGCTGAACGATGCGACGCGTCGGAGCCGTCGGTGACCACCGATCGGCTCCGACGCGTCGGTGCCGGAACGCCACCGTACCCGGGCTGTCCCGGCTTGTCCGTTTTGGTCTAACGGAATCGAAACCCGCAGTGAACAGAATTCTTCCGGGCCCAGCACAAGCCGTTGGGCGCCCGAGCGACGAGGCAGGACCCGAATGAGCGGCATAGCGCCGACTGCCACCCGGCCCACGCCGCGCCGCGGCGGCTCCGACGCGAACTCCCTGAACTCCGGCACCCGCCGCGGCGACGCCGTCTTCTCCGGCACGGTCCGCGCGGCGGCGATCTTCCTGCTGCTGCTGATGGCGGCGATCGCGATCTTCCTGATCTGGCGCGCCACGAACGCGCTGTCGGTGAACAAGGCCAACGTGCTGACCTACACCGGCCAGTGGGCCCCGGACGACTCCCCGCCGAAGTTCGGCATCGGCGCCGCGGCCTGGGGCACCCTGGTCACCTCCACGATCGCGATCGCGATCGCGGCGCCGGTGGCCATCGGCGTGTCCCTGTTCATCACCCAGTACGCCCCGCGGCGGCTGGCGCAGGCGCTCGGCTTCATCATCGACATGCTCGCCGCGGTCCCGTCGATCGTGTACGGCCTGTGGGGCATCCTGTTCCTGGTGCCGCACATGCAGGGCACCTCCCGGTTCGTCTCCGACATCCTGGGCTGGATCCCGATGTTCTCCTCGGGCATCTTCGGCCGCTCGGTGTTCACCGCCGGCGTGATCCTGGCGATCATGATCCTGCCGATCATCGCCGCGATCTCCCGCGAGGTCTTCCTGCAGACCCCGCGCGAGCAGGTGGAGGCCGCCTACGCGCTGGGCGCCACCCGCTGGGAGATGATCAAGCTCGCGGTGCTGCCCTACGGCCGCAGCGGCGTGGGCTCGGCGATCGTGCTGGGCTTCGGCCGCGCGCTCGGCGAGACCATCGCGGTCGCCATGGTGCTGTCGGTCAGCTACAACTTCGTCACCAAGTGGCTGCAGCCCGGCGGCAACACCATCGCCGCCAACATCGCGCTGCAGTTCGGCAGCGCGTTCAAGACCGGCCAGGGCGCCCTGATCGCCTCCGGCCTGGTGCTGTTCGTGGTGACGTTCCTGGTGAACCTGCTGGCCCGGCGGATCACCGCGCGCGCCGGGACCCCCGAGGACGAGCGCTGGAGCCTGTTCTCGGTGTTCCGCGCACGTCCCGGCCGCTCGGTGAGCATGGAGACCTCCGCCACCGCGAACGTCGAGGCCGCGGACGTGCCGGACCGGCGCGGGGCCTTCGAGGCCAAGGACGATCCCGGCGAGGTGGCCGCGGACGACGCGGCGGGCCGGGCCCGGCCGCGCCGGGCGGCGCACGGCGCCATCGGCGGCGACGTGCTGGTCTCGCCCTCGCCGGTGCGCCGGCTGCGCAGCGGGTTCGCCGGCGGGGCCACGGTGGCCACGTTCGTGCTCGCGGTGCTGCCGCTGCTGTCCATCCTGTGGCTGGTGACCTCGCGCGGCGTGCACGCGCTGAACGTCGACTTCCTGACCCACTCGCTGCGCAACATCGACGAGTCCCAGACCGGCGGCGGCGTCTACCACGCCATCCTGGGCACCCTGGAGCAGGCGGGCCTGGCCACGCTGATGGCGGTGCCGATCGGCATCCTGGTCGCGGTGTACCTGGTGGAGTACGGCCGGGGCGCCCTGGCCAAGGCGGTGACGTTCTTCGTGGACGTGATGATGGGCCTGCCCTCGATCGTGGCCGGCCTGTTCATCCTGTCGCTGTGGATCATCACGCTGCACCAGTTCGCGAACGGCTTCGCCGGCGCGCTGGCGCTGATGATCCTGATGCTGCCGGTGGTGATCCGCTCCAGCGAGGAGATGCTCAAGCTGGTGCCGGACTCGCTGCGCGAGGCGTCCTACGCCCTGGGCGTGCCGAAGTGGCGCACCATCACCCGGGTGGTGATCCCCACGGCCTTGCCGGGCATCGTCACCGGGGTGATGCTGGGTGTGGCCCGCGTGATGGGCGAGACGGCCCCGATCCTGCTGGTGGTCAGCTACGTCGCCTACATCAACCCCAACCCGTTCAGCGGGGTCCAGGGACAGGCGACGCTGCCGACGGTCATCTACAACACCTACACCTCGTCGGAGCACGCCTCCAACGACCGCACGTGGTCCGCCGCGCTGCTGCTGATCATCATCATCATGCTGCTGAACATCATCGCCAGGATCATCGCCTGGTGGAAGAAGCCCGGCCGGGCCTAGGAGAGATCGAATATGGCGAAGCGCATTGACGTCGCGGGCCTGCACGCCTACTACGGCCCGACCCGCGCCATCGAGGACATCTCGATGACCATCGAACCGCGCACCGTGACGGCCTTCATCGGCCCCTCCGGCTGCGGCAAGTCCACCTTCCTGCGCACCCTGAACCGCATGCACGAGGTCATCCCGGGCGCGCGGGTCGAGGGCAAGGTCACCCTGGACGACGTGGACCTCTACGGCGCCCAGGTGGACCCGGTGGCGGTCCGCCGCCACGTCGGCATGGTCTTCCAGCGCCCGAACCCGTTCCCGACGATGAGCATCTACGAGAACGTGGCCGCGGGGCTGCGCCTGGCGGGTGTGAAGAAGCGCAGCGAACTGGACGACATCGTCGAGCAGTCGCTGAAGGGCGCGAACCTCTGGAAGGAAGTCGAGAACCGCCTGAAGAAGCCGGGCGCCGGCCTGTCCGGCGGCCAGCAGCAGCGCCTGTGCATCGCCCGCGCCATCGCGGTCAGCCCGGACGTGCTACTGATGGACGAGCCCTGCTCCGCCCTGGACCCGATCTCCACCACGGCGATCGAGGACCTGATCTCGCAGCTGAAGTCGGAGTACACGATCGTCATCGTGACCCACAACATGCAGCAGGCGGCGCGTGTGTCGGACCGGACGGCGTTCTTCAACATCAGCGGGACCGGGACGCCCGGGCGGCTGATCGAGATCGACGACACGTCCCGGATCTTCGCGAACCCGACGGAGAAGGCCACCGAGGACTACATCACGGGCCGGTTCGGATGACGGTCCGCTAGAGCTGGCGGCTTCGGCCGTCTTGCCGGAGGCTCCCAGCACTCGAGGGATGTGCTGGGGGCCTTCGGGTTTTTCGGGGCTGGTGCTCCGTGCTTTTTCGGGGCTGGTGCCCTGTGCACAGCCACAGACCACAACGCACCCCCGTCTCAAGGTTCGTCCTCAAGACGGGGGTGCGCTCATGCCCTACTCCTCAGGGCCGGAGCCTGTCCGGCCTACCCCTGATCCCCCGGTGCCCGCGACGTGGACCTGATTCCCCGCCGTGAGGGGCCCCGTGCGGGGGCGTGCGGTGCCGAGTGCGTCACGCCGTGCGCGTGGCCGCCCAGCGGGCCTGACGGGGGTGCCGAGGGCGCCCCCGGGCCTGTGGAGCCCCCGAGGCCGCCGAGGCCGCCGCCAGGTGTGCCCGCGCTCCGCTTCTTGTGCAGCTCCTGCTCCGCGTCCGCAGCTCGGGCCGCGGCCAGGTCGCGGTTCGCGGCGGCGAAGATGTCCTTCGTCACCGCGAAGGAGGCGGGGGTCTCCGAGCCCTCGTCGGGGTACCAGATCGAGCGCGAGGAGTGCAGGTAGTCCCCCATGTATATGTGGAACGCACCGGTGAACGTCCTGCGGTTGGGGTTGGCTATCCGATGGATCGCGTCGTGCGCCATCAGGACCGCCTCCCCCTCGTTGATGTCGACCGTCGCGGTCCGTTGTAAGCGTCCGCCTCTCCTGGACTGCGTCTGGTAGAAGTCGTTGACCTCCAACCCCGCGTAGACGCCTGTCATGACCGGCGTGTTGTGGTTGTGCGCGGGGTAGGACATCCCCGGCGCCCACACCATGTTCTCGATCACCAGCTCAGGTCCCGGATACAGGACCTGCAAGTGGGCCTCGCGCGGATCACCGAAGCACTCCCGCACCGGCGCGCACCCGCGCCCGAGTGTCCGGTCCAGTACGTCCTTCACCGCGTCGGCTCCGTCGGCCTCCCAGGCCTGCAGGCACTCGCGGACGAACTCGTCGATGTCGAACTTTCGGCGTGATCGCGGCATCGCCATGACTCCGTTCAGCTAAAGGCTGACAGCGCTCCGTTCTCTCCCCGCCAAATACTGAAGCACCTGACGCCACCGGCGCGCCAGGGGCGCGTCAAACCTTTCTGCGAATTACCCCGATCTCGGCCCCTTTGCGGGACACGCTGTCAAGCCGCTGCCGCCAACAGCGAGTCGGCCACAGAGGTGCGCGCGTAAAGGACAGAGCGGCCCGCCCGATGTGCGGAAACCATGCCCGCGCCGCGCAACGCGGTCAGGTGCTCGGAGACTCCGCCGGCCGACATTCCGGTGCGCGAGGCGAGTTCAGTGGTGGATGCCGGAGCCTCAAGTTCGGCCAGCAGCAGGGCCCGCGAGCGGCCGATGACGGCGGCCACGGCGTCCGACGGCTCGGCCGTACGCCGCGCGAACAGCGTCCCGACTCCCCGCGCCCCGAAGCAGAGCTGTGGCACGTCACCGGTGGCGGCGCGGGTGAGAATCTTGTTCCAGGCGAAGGCGGACGGCACCAGGATCAGCCCCGGGGCGTTGTCGTCGCGGCACAGGACGCGCTGCCGATGCAGCATCCGCAGGGTGCCGCTGTTCCAGCTGACGTCCGGATGCAGCTCGTTGAACAACCGCGCCGCGCCGTACTCGGCGACCTGCCGCGCCCGGTGATAAATGTCCGCTTCAAGCAGGGTTTTGATACGCGACCAGTAGGGCGCGAGCGCTATCTGGAAGTAGTGCTCGATGTCCTTGGCGAGTTCGCAGAGCGCTTGATCGCGATGGGTGCGCAGGCGCTCCGCGAAGGCCGGTATCGCACCGTTCGGGACCTTCTCCGCATAGATGTCGAGATCAGCCAGAAGGTGGTCGTCCGGCGTCGCCTGAATGGCCGCGAGCTCATCCGCCAGAGTCGGCGAGGAATTGGCAGGCACAGGGTTCAGGAAGTCGGGAACGTATGATTGTGCATGGAATAGCGTGGAAAGACTTCCGGTCAGCAGCCCCGCGGCGGCCAGCCGCGGACGGACCTGGTCGAACCAGGGTCCGTGCACGGGATACAGTCCGGGCCTGGTCAGCACCCGGAAACTGGTGAGCACCTCCCACATCGGGGACACGGAGAAGCGGACCTGCGCCAGCTCCTCCGCGGTGAATGACAACGTCGCAGACACAGCGTTCCCCCTCCCGTTCCCACCACCCCGCGCCCACCGATTCGGGCGGGGCCGAATCATTGTCGCATGATCGCCGTCCGGCGCCACTCTGAGCGCCATGACCACCACGAGCATCCGCCCCGAGGAGTGCGGGCAGGACTCTGACGCCGGCGGCGTGGGACGCCCGGCGCAGCCGGACCATCCGACGCGAGCGGCCCGCTCCGCTCACACGGCCAGCCCGGACCGTTCGGCCCGCTCGGCCAGCCTGGACCGCCTGGACCGCCCGGCCCGTTCGGCCCGCCTCCGCAATCCGCTGTCGGCCTTCGCCGGATTCCCCCGCGCGATCTGGGTCGTCTTCGCCGGCACCGTCGTCAACCGGGTCGGCTTCCTGGTCGGACCGTTCCTGGTGTTCTTCCTCGGCTCGCGCGGCATCCCCGCGTCGCAGACCCCTTACGTCCTCGGCGCACTCGGCGCCGGCAACCTGGTCGGCCCGGCCGTCGGCGGCTGGCTCGCCGACCGCCACAGCCGCAAGCTCACAATGCTGGCCGGCCTGCTCGGCACGGCCGCCGCACAAGGCGCGCTGTTCGCCGCCCCGAACGCAGCGACCATGGCCCTGGCCGCGATCGCGCTGAGCGCCACGGCCACGATGGTCTCACCGGCGGCCTCGGCAACGCTGGCCGACAACGTCGGGCCGACGCGACGGCGCGAGGCGTTCGCGCTGATCGGCTGGGCGGTGAACATCGGCACAGCGGTCGCCGGCATCCTCGGCGGGTACCTCGCGGCGCACGGGTACTGGATGTTGTTCGCGATCGACGCGGGAACTTCGGTTTTATACGCGGGCATCGTGGCCGCGCTGCTGCCCGGGCGGGATTCACAGAAGACTGATGCGACTGCTACGCAAGCAGCCGCAGCCTCGGCCACCGCCCCCACAAGCTCCGGCTACGGCATCGTCTTCCGCGACCGCCTGGTCCGCAAGCTCCTCCCCCTGCTCGGCATCCAGCTCTTCATCTACTCCCTCACCGAGAGCGCCCTCCCCCTCGCCATCCGCACCGATGGCCTCTCCCCCACCGTCATGGGCATGGCCGCAGCGGTCAACGCAGGCCTGGTCGTGGCCCTCCAACCCCTCGCCACCACCGTCCTGGCGCGCTTCCCCCGCAACCACGTCCAGATAGCAGCCAGCACCCTGATAGCCGTCGGCGTCGCCCTCACCGGCCTGGCCCACACCCCAGCCACCTACGCCGCCACCGTGGCCATCTGGTCCCTCGGCGAAGTCACCGCCGGCGGCATCCCAGCCGCCCTCATCGCCGACCTGGCCCCCGCAACAGCCCGAGGCCGCTACCAAGGCGCCTTCAGCTGGACCTGGGGCATGGCCCGCTTCCTCGCCCTCGCCGCCGGCACCACCGCCTACACCCTCATCGGCCCCGCATTCCTCTGGTGGAGCGTCCTGGCCATGGGAGCGGCCGCCACCGTGGGCGTCGCGGCGCTGAACCCCGCGATCGACCGCCGCACCGCCGTGGAGGCGTAAGAATTCGATGACGAGCCCTGACCTGGCCGGATTACGGGATGAGCTTGCGCCACGCCAAGCGCGACATACATTGACAGCTATATAGCTCTCGATGTATTTTGGTGATGCTGGTACGGGACCATGGTTCGGCTTCGCACGGAGGCAACTGGATGGAGCTTGACTGGCCAAAAGGGTTCGACACCTGGCTCGATCGCATGGAGAAGGCCGCCGAGGACGGCGATACGCACGCGAGCCTCGTAGTCGACTACGTGACCGCGGCCATGGAGGAGCTCGGAGATCTGGAAGTGCCGCCGACCCGAGATGTGGCCAGCCTCAAGTGGGTGAGGCAGTCCAAGCGCCACACGTTGTGGCGCGTCTCCCACCCCTTCGATCCGAGAGCCGCCGTCCGGCTGATCTGCTGGTTCCCGCCCGGCTCGGACACGGTTGTCGTGGTGGTCCTGGGTGGCGACAAATCCAAGATCCCGGCTGGAAGCCGCCGAGACGGGACGCGGAGTAGAAGATGTGTCTTCAACCGGAGGGAAGACCATGAACGAGAAAGAGGAGACTTTCGTCGGCGCCGAGTCGACGAGGGAGCGCAGGCGTCGGCTGATGTCCGACCCGGCTCGCGCCGCGAGAGTAGCGAAGATCCGCGAGGCGACCGCGGAGATGGACCGGGTGTACGCCATGAACCTGGCGATGGTGCGGGAGGCGGCGGAGCTGACCCAGGTCGAGGTGGCAAAGAAGCTCGGTTCGGCACAGGGGGTCGTATCCAGAACCGAGAACCGTCAGGACATGTACCTGTCCACCTTGTACAACTACCTGACCGCGACCGGCGCGACCGACGTGGCAATCATGCTCACAGTCAACGGCAAAGCGGTGGAGTTGGACTTGGGAGCAGTGCTTGGGCATGCGGCGCTACCGGAAGCAGAGGCGGACACCGAGGACGTTGAGTCCATGCTGCCGTGACCGCCGAAGCGTCGGGCACACAGAGTGCTTCGGCGACTCATTGATGGGGCTTTCGGCTTCGCTGGCCCACTGCTGACTGCAGGGTCCCCGCAGCTCGCGGAGATCCTGCAGGCTTGATACGTCAGTCGTCAGTGAGTAACGACTCGACTACACATTGAACCTGAAGTCCACCACGTCCCCGTCAGCCATGACGTAGTCCTTGCCTTCCATCCGGGCCTTGCCCTTGGCCCGAGCCTCGGCGACCGACCCGAGCTCGATCAGATCCTCGAACGACACGATCTCCGCCTTGATGAACCCGCGCTGGAAGTCCGTGTGGATGACCCCCGCGGCCTCGGGCGCCGTCGCGCCCTTGCGGATCGTCCAGGCCCGCGACTCCTTCGGGCCGGCCGTCAGGTACGTCTGCAAGCCCAGTGTCTCGAACCCGACGCGCGCCAGCTGGTTCAGCCCCGACTCGTCCTGGCCCATGCCCTGCAGCAGTTCCAGGGCCTCGTCGTCGGGCAGCTCCATCAGCTCGTGCTCGATCTTCGCGTCCAGGAAGATGGCCTCGGCGGGGGCGACCAGGGCGCGCATCTCGTCCTTCAGCGCGTCGTTGGTGAGTTCGTCCTCGTCGACGTTGAAGACGTACAGGAACGGCTTGGCCGTCAGCAGGTGGAGTTCGCGCAGGGGCTCGCGGTCCAGGCGTGCGGCGAAGACGGTTTTGCCGGAGTCCAGGATCTTCTTGGCCTCCTCCACCGCGGCGACCGTCGCCTGCACCTCCTTCTTCATCCGCGCCTCTTTCTGCAGGCGCGGGAGGGCTTTCTCGATCGTCTGCAGGTCGGCCAGGATCAGCTCGGTGTTGATGGTCTCGATGTCGTCGGCCGGGGAGACCTTGCCGTCGACGTGGATCACGTTGGGGTCGGTGAAGACCCGGATCACCTGGCAGATCGCGTCGGCCTCGCGGATGTTGGCCAGGAACTTGTTGCCCAGGCCCTGGCCCTCGCTGGCGCCGCGCACGATGCCGGCGATGTCGACGAAGGTCACCGTGGCCGGGACCACCTTCTGCGAGGTGTAGAGCTCGGCGAGACTGGCCAGCCGCGGGTCCGGGACGCCGACCACGCCCTCGTTCGGGTCGATGGTGGCGAAGGGGTAGTTCGCGGCGAGCACGTCGTTCTTGGTGAGCGCGTTGAACAAGGTCGACTTGCCCACGTTCGGGAGTCCGACGATTCCGATGGTGAGCGCCATTGTCCAACTGTCCTATCGACGTCGCGTACGGGATGCAGAGCGGGGCCGGACCCGGCCCGCCCTCCAGTATCGCAGGCCGTGCGGACCGCTACGCCGATCGAGGGGACTCACCCGGCCCCGCCCGCCGCCTCCGAC